>NZ_JBEFNI010000002.1:0-370338 GCF_051970275.1 Psychrobacter sp. ASPA161_9
CTACTGACAAGGGTTTTTGTTGGCTATAAAGAAAAGAATTTTTAACGGTTTCGCTTAACTCTATTCTAATTATGACGCTATCTTAAATTGCTCAAGTACCTTTTGAATACCATATTCTTCAATAGTCCCAGTGACAAAGTCCGCACGCGCTATAAGGGCAGGTTGAGAGTCGCCCATGGCTACCGCGTAACCAACCAAATCAAACATCTCCAAATCATTCATACCATCGCCAAACGCCATGCATTCGTTCACATCCATAGCATAATGCTCGCATAAATCTCTAATACCTCGTGCTTTGGATGCTTCTACTGGCAAGATATCTGCGCCAATTTGATGCCAATGCACCAGTTTTAACTCGTACTGGGCAAAGTTGACGTCTTGCATTTTATCTTCTTGATTGTTAAAGAATACCGAGCACTGATAGACAGGGTTTAATTTGTAATAGTCCGGATCAACGATAGAGTTTGGCGTTCTGGCATTATATTCGCGCAGACGCTCGTTTTCGTTTGACCATGCGATATGGGTCGCAGAGTCGAATTTATGGATAATTTCGCTCGTTTGGCATAGCTGGACGATTTTGTCATTTTGCTCAGCGGATAAAGGGTAATGACTGATAAGACCGTCTTTATTAAAGCTATATTGTCCATTCATACAGATAATGGCGTCCAATATATTGTCGTCCAATAATGCCAAAATATCATCTGGAATAATGGCTTTAGAACGCCCTGTCGCAATCACTAGCTTGATGTCAGTTTTAGCCAGTTGCTCGAGGGTCGCCTTATTATGTTCAGCAATAATACCGTTACGGCTTAGCGTATCATCAATGTCAAAGAATATAATTTTGGGGGTGGCTACTCTGTTATGCATATTAGCATTCACAGCTTTATCTACAATAAACATGATTATCCTTTATGTTTTAAACACTACTATGAAGGGTGGCCAAATATCGCTCGGCACTGCTTCCGTGATGGTGTTTGTCATTATGGGTCTAATTTTACAGTGGAAGTAGTATAGCAGTACGTGGCTTCTGACTGAATTATGTAACACATTGATTAGATTATTATTTATAGTGGCTATATATGCATATTCAAGACCTTCATACTCAAGTATGCCGTTGATTTTTAAATTTTAGACTATATTTATATTCTACATATTTATTTGAATGATTTTAGTAATTCTAAATAATAAGTAATTTGTTTTTAGATTTCACTTTTTTCTATAAATAGCCTTCCTGATAATAAGAAAGCTAATTAAGCAAACGTAACTGGTAAAGGCAATTAACAAGGGCAAGGCAATGGATAACTCACCTCAAAGCATTACTATTAAGAATGTTGCTGTCAAAGATGGTGCTATCAAAACCGTTGCAGATGAGGATTTGTTTACTCTGTCACCGCGTCATCCCGATAGTCGGCTTGAGATGGACTGGTTGTTCTTATTTAACAAGCTACCACCAGATCAATGGTTTAGCACAGATTATGCTTACAAAATATCGGGCTGGCTAAAAGTACATACTAACATACGCAAGCGTCAGCGTATCTTGACACAGATAAGTGAGGCTTATCAATCTGGCGAGTATGACTGGTCAGAGTATCGCTCGCAGATACTGAAGCGTATCAATATGCATGTGCTCAAACTGCATCAACATCATGGGGTAGAGGACGAGGGGTTTTTCCCTGAGTTTATTAGGATGTATCCGCAGCTACAGGCAGGGTTTGAGATATTGGGTCGCGACCATGTGCGCTTGGATGCGCTACTCGATAAGCTACAAGTGCAAAACGATACGCTGGCAAGAAGTGAGGTTGAGGATAAAGCGCTGGCGGAGCAATTGCATCAGACTTTGGTGGATGCGACCGATTTACTTTCGCAACATCTGACCGATGAGGAAGACTTGGTCATTCCGATTTTGGGATTACGGCAGGGTTAGGGTAGAAGACACAGATTAAATTATAGATAGTGATCAGTTTTATAACAAAGATATTAGTCCGAGATAATAATTTCAGGGAGGCTGCTATCTATATTTACTAACGTATTGTCCACCTGAACTAAAATCCGCGTGCCATTTTCAGTTGGCTCATCTGTAAATAACCAATTAGGGAATACACACATAAGCATATTCTTAGTCGTTTTAAGGCTTTTCTTCTTTTTCAGTTTTGCAATATTAGTTTGAGTATCAGGTGTTTTATACACATAATGCATTACTTGTTGCCATACTGCCCAACCGTCACTGCGTTTGCACGACTGATAGGCTTCATCAAAGGTATTAGCTACTTGGTTAATGGTCACTACTTCTGAAAAGAGATTCATATGTTCTATGATGAAATCTATTTTCATCTTAAGTTCGCTTTTTAGTTTTTCTAGTAAACAGCCAGCGTCGTTATATTCAAATTGTAAACGTTTTAAAACAACCTCATGAGGTTGTTTAAAGTTTGAGTTTGGGTCGACATAATAATTTTCAAAATGATGAGTGAAGTTATTTCTATCAGTTATTATTTTTTGAAATAGATTTTGAATTCTTTGTCTATCTATCACTCCATGTGACATTTTAAATGAGATTTTAAACTCATCTTTATCATCAGATTCTTTATTCTCATCCACATCCTGGAGATCACAAAGTAAGCTGACTAAGCTCCCCATAGTGTTTTTTGTAGTATTTACGCTAGGATTGAAAGACCATGATATGGGTGTGGGTCTATCTTTAGATATATCAGAAGAAGTTACAGTGTAATCCGAAAATTCGATGAGTCTTTTAGCAATTCTTTCTATTTCTTGGTATCGGAGAGCATTTAAACCCACCTGATAAATGATTTTATCAGATGGGGCGCTTAGAGATTCCGGCATGGTCATACTTCTACTCATCAACCAACCTCAACACTCGTCACATTCTGAAAGCCTCTGGGCAACTGTCCACCACGATTACCACGACTGCCCGTATAATTGGCTAAATCATTGGGTTTTAGCGTCACATGACGTTTACCAGCGGTAATGATTAGGCTGTCTTGCTGACTGAGTGGCGTGATGGCAAGCACTTCTTCACCGTCTTTTAATTTAATCAGCTTATTACCCTTACCACGAGCCTGTTCAGGCAAATCATCAAGAGCAAATATCAATAGATATCCCGCATTGGTCACGACAGCGAGATGGTCAGGCGCTACATTTGCATTGGTTTCTGAACCGTCAGCATTAGCAATCGTTTCCACTGGTGCATCGATACGCGCAACAGAGAGCAAGCGACTATCAGCCGCTAGATTGATAATATTTTTGCCCGCTTTTTGATTGCTATCGAGATTGCCAATAGTATTGATAAAGCCATAACCTGCTGAGCTGGCAAGGATGATACGTTGATCGTCAGCACCCGTTAATAGCTGCTCAAAGCTGGCACCTGCGGGTGGTTTGAGTACGCTGGTTAGCGGATCGCCTTGACCACGGGCGGATGCGAGGCTATGCGCATCGATACTATAACTGCGTCCAGTGCTATCGAGCACGTAGATTCTCTCATTGGATTTGCCGCGCACGTGGGCTTGATAGCTATCGCCTGAGCGATAGGTCATGCCAGCAGCATCGACGTCATGTCCTTTAGCGGCGCGAATCCAGCCTGCTTTCGATAGGATAGCAGTGACAGGCTCGCTTGGTACGAGGTCAGACTCTTTTAATGCTTGCGCTTCTTCGCGTTCTGCCAATTGTGCCACGCGCTCGTTACCGTGTTCTTTCATATCGGCGGTAAGCTCATCAATCATCAGATTGGTCAGGCTGTCTGGATTGTCCAAGTACTCTTGAATGATGGCGCGTTCGGCTGCCAGCTCATCTTGCTCGCGGCGAAGCTCAATCTCTTCTAGTTTAGCCAGCTGACGCAGACGAATGTCCAAGATAGCATTGGCTTGTATCTCAGTCAGGTCATAGTCTTGCATCAATGATAATTTTGGATCGTCTTCTTCACGAATAATACGAATGACTTCATCGATATTCAGATAAGCAATCAGCAAACCTGCAAGGATATGCAAGCGCTTATCGATTTTATCGAGGCGATATTGCAAACGGCGCGTGACTACCGAACGGCGACAGACGAGCCATTCTTCTAGAATTTCTTTGAGGTTTTTGACCTGCGGCTTACCGTTTAGGCCAATCATGTTCATATTGACGCGGTAATTGCTTTCAAGATCAGTACTGGCAAACAGATGGCTCATTACTCGCTGCACGTCGACGCGGGTAGATTTTAGCTCTAAGACGATACGGCAAGCGTTTTCATGATCTGACTCATCATGAATATCAGTAATCCACGGCAACTTTTTATCCGTCATGAGCTTAGCGATTTGCTCTTGAATCTTATTGCCTGACACTTGATAAGGAAGCGCATCGATGATGACGAGATTTTTCTCTTTTGGGTCGACATGATAGGTGGCGCGCATTTTATAGCTACCACGTCCACTCTCATACATCGCCTGTAAATCTTTTTTACTGGTAATGATTTCAGCAGGGGTTGGCAAATCAGGCGCTGGTATCGATTGGGTTAATTGTTTAACTGATAGCTCAGGATTTTTCAGCAGACGAATAGCCGCACGTACCACTTCATTAAGGTTATGCGGCGGGATATCGGTTGCCATACCAACGGCAATACCGGTCGTACCATTCAATAAAATATTGGGCAGGCGGGCAGGTAGAGTGGTTGGCTCTTGCATGGTGCCATCGAAGTTATCTTGCCAATCGACCGTGCCTTGTCCTAGCTCTGCAAGCAAAGTATTGGCATAAGCAGACATTTTGGCTTCGGTATAGCGCATTGCAGCAAACGATTTTGGATCATCTGGGCTACCCCAGTTACCTTGACCCGTGATGAGCGGATAGCGATAACTAAACGGCTGCGCCATCAGTACCATGGCTTCATAACAGGCGCTATCACCATGCGGATGATATTTACCCAGCACATCACCGACCGTACGCGCAGACTTTTTCGCCTTCGCAGTCGATTTTAGTCCCAGCTCGCTCATGGCATAAACGATACGGCGTTGTACGGGCTTTAGACCATCAGCGATATTGGGTAGCGCCCGATCCATAATGACGTACATAGCGTAATTGAGATAGGCTTGTTCAGTGAACTCCGCGACTGAGCGGGTATCCATTGGTTCACTTGGGATAATGGGCGTAATCGTATTATCAATAACATCGGACATAGAATAGGTTTCGCTTCTGAGTTTTTAATTAGTATGATGTATATAGTGCTGCATATTATGTGCCGCGCTCCATTTAAGGTGCGGAATTAACTTAAAGATAAGATAGCGCTATCGTAAAGGATATTGCGTCAATAAAAAAGGTGTAAGCTAGAATAGACGACAGGTCATGACGTGCTGATATGTACCGATACAGCAGCAAATACTATATATGATTCTGCCATTAATAGGCTGATAGTAAGTTCGTTTAAAAAAGCCGTGTGAATATAGATTTGATGACTGCTTGTAGTTAATACCGATTAGCCGATGTCAATAGTAATTATCAATAAATAGAATAAGGCGTGATTCTATACAGAAAGAAACAAGCAACAATAGCAGTTAATAGATGCCTATCTAATGCTGAGGAATAATACGAAAAATGCTAGTGTTTATCACCTATATAATTGATTATAAAGTAAATGTTAGGCGTCAAGTAACTTTGCGAACTCAAGTGCCAATCTTTTATATTGAGTAGTGTGTACAAAGTGTGTATGTTAAAGAACAAAGGGGTATTTACCACTGATTGCACAAATTCATTAGGAGAAATAAGATTATGGATAATCAAGTCAATTTAACCCGTCGTAATGATAAGGTCTGGCTGAAAACCTATGAGGCGCTTGGGCTAACTTACGATATTGACATGCCAGCCGAAGATACCTCACTGATCGATATTTTTGAGCAGAGCTTCGTTAAACATGGTGACAAAACGGCATTCGTCTGCATGGGCTCCTCAATTACTTTTAAAGAAGTAGACTTATATAGCCGTCAAGTTGCTGCTTATTTGCAGTCACTTGGACTGGTAAAAGGCGACAAAGTCGCGGTCATGATGCCTAATATTTTGCAGCTACCGGTTACAGTCATTGGCGTACTGCGTGCAGGTCTAACCTTAGTCAATGTCAATCCACTATATACTACCAAAGAGCTTGAACACCAGCTGACTGACTCTGATGCTAAAGCACTTATCTTGGTCGAAAACTTTGCCAAGACCTATCAAGATATTGGTCGCAAAGTCGTAGAGCATGTCGTCATCACAGGTATGGGCGATTTGATGGGCACGCTAAAAGGCTTTATGGTCAATACAGTCGTCCGTCACGTCAAAAAACTGGTCCCAGAATACAAGATTGCAAACAGCGTTGAATTCAAAAACATGCTTAAGCAAAGTCCGGCAAGTAAATACCAACGCCCAAGCAATATCAGCCTTAGTGATGTGGCAGTCTTACAGTATACCGGTGGTACCACTGGGGTTGCCAAAGGTGCGATGCTGACTCACAAAAATCTCGTTGCTAACCTTATTCAGTCTGATACCTTTTTGGGTAGTGCTTTTGATGAGTTTGATAAGAGTAACGAGCAGCCTGTCATTCTGACGGCTTTACCGCTATATCATATTTTCTCCTTTACTGTCTGCGGTATGTTTGGTATTTATCGCGGTTGTATCGGCCTCCTAGTACCCAACCCGCGTGACCTTGATAGCTTATTAAAAGCTTATAAGAATAATCCACCAGCGTTTTTCCCAGCAGTAAACACTTTATTCAATGCGCTTGCTAATAATGAAGAGTTTAAGGCGATGGATCATAGTAAGCTGCGCATGTCGATGGGTGGCGGTATGGCAGTCCTTAGCTCAACGGCAGAAAAATGGCGTCAGGTAACAGGCAATATCATCGTCCAAGGTTACGGTTTGTCTGAGACTTCACCAGTCGCAACAGCTAACCCCTTTAATAGTGCTACGTTCAGTGGCAACATTGGCGTACCAATGCCAGATACTGACGTTGCTATCTTAGATGAAGCCGGTAACGAGCTTGAGCTAGGTGAGCGCGGTGAGATTAGTGTCCGTGGTCCGCAAGTAATGAAAGGCTACTGGAATCGCGATGATGCTACTCGTGAAGTCATGACCGATGATGGGTTTTTCCGTACGGGCGATATTGGGATTATGGATGAAGAAGGCTATGTCACTATCGTTGATCGTAAAAAGAATATGATTTTGGTCTCAGGCTTTAACGTTTATCCCAATGAAGTCGAAGAAGTGATGGCTGGTCATCCAAAGATTTTAGAGTGCGGAGTCATCGGTGTTGAAGATGAGAAGAGTGGCGAGGTTCCAAAAATATTCGTTGTACGTCAAGATAACAGTCTTACTGAAGAGGATGTTCTTGCCTACGCTAAAGAGCATTTGACTGGCTATAAACGCCCACGTCATGTTGAATTTATCGATGAGCTACCAAAATCGAACGTTGGTAAAATTTTGCATAAAGACTTACGTAAGCTTGAAGAAAAAAACCACGCTTCTTAATACTAAAGTCTTGAATGGTGCTTAAATGTTTGGCTTTATGATAATGGCTTTTAGCTAGAGCATATAAGTTAAAGCATTTGCGTTAAAGAGTATGGATTAAAAGCTTATATTAGTGCAGTACTATTTATGCCAATAATGATGAGGCCGTTTAAGTACGGTCTTATCATTTTTTATGGTCAATTTTCAGCGAGGTTTGATTATATAGTCAGTCCAATATGAAAAAGATACAGTGGGACTGGGATGAATTTTTTGCAGCCTCTGTCAGCGTAGGCACAGCAAGCCAGAAAAATTTATACCAGTTTCGCGTTATTGAATAACGTATCCATTTTATTTAGTATCGACTATAGTAGACCTCTTGCAAAAGTACCAGTTCATTGACTTTCACTGACGAAGTTACAAGGGCTAGCGATGACTTATGCAAGAGGTCTACTATAAATATGAATTAGGGTGATGAGAGGCATTCTATTAAGAGGGTACAGCGTTCTATCTACATGCAATTATGGAGACTTTTTAGCAAAACTGTTATAGTACGGACGTAGGCAACAGGGCAGACATTAGTTATTATTATCACCTATTAGAGTAACTAAGTAGATTCATATAAAGTTATTTATAAGCAATATGTAGGCTCGTAGATACTAATAACTATTTAGGTTACCTATCTCTAACATCCGATTTTTCATGTTTAACAATGAGAAATTTTCAGTGATTTATATTTATTATCTGCATTCTAATGACTTTATGTTCACAAATAATTATTCATAAATCCAGTATTCGTATCATCATTATATTATTCTACGTCTTTAATTGTAGTACTTAGGAAAAGTTATGACTGACAATGCCAACAACAGCGGTACTAATAAAAACACGCCAGACCAAGCGCCTGCTAACAGTGGTGAAAACCATGCGCATAAAGACGCACAAATAATGTCGGATATGACTGTGTTTCCTACCATGCCTACTATCCCAAGTGATAGACCATGGCTTGACGCTTATGAGCGTTATGGTATCGATGCGACTATTGATATGCCTGATGATGAGACCTCTTTGCTTGAAGTATTTGAGCGCAATTTTCGTCGTTACGGGCAAAAAACTGCTTATATTTGTATGGGCTCGTCAATTACCTTTAAGCAATTAGATTTATATAGCCGTCAAATCGCCAGCTACCTACAATCATTAGGATTGGTTAAAGGTGACAAAGTTGGGGTAATGATGCCCAATATTTTGCAGTATCCTATCGTCATGCTCGGTATCATCCGCGCAGGTATGGTATTGGTCAACATCAATCCGCTCTATACCAGCCGTGAGCTATCACATCAGCTGCATGACAGCGGAGCAAAAGCATTATTTATCGTCGAAAACTTTGCCAAAACTTATCAAGACGCTGAAGATAAAGGCCAAGTTGAGCATGTGATTGTCTGTAAGATTGGCGACATGCTGGGCTCAGTCAAAGGAGTAGTGGTCAATCTAGTCGCACGCCATATCAAAAAGATGATTCCATCTTATAATTTGCCAAATAGCACTAGCTTTAAGCAGGCGTTAGGCGCGGTATCTGCAAGTAAATACCAGCGTCCAGATTTGTCGCTAAGTGATGTGGCTTTATTACAATATACTGGCGGTACGACTGGTGTGGCCAAGGGCGCTATGCTGTCTCACGGTAACCTAGTGGCCAACATGCTACAGATTAGCGTACTAATTAACAGCGCTTTTGAAGACGATATCAATAGTGACGATGTGATTTTGACGGCTTTACCGTTATATCATGTGTTCTCGTTTATGGTCTGCGGTATGTATGGTATGTATCAAGGCTTTGCAGGCTTATTGATTCCAAATCCACGTGATTTAGATGGTCTCATTAAAGAGATGGATAAATATAAGCCATCATTTATTCCTGCAGTGAATACCTTGTTTAATGGCTTGGTACAAAAAGATAGCTTTGCTAAATTGGATTTCTCAAACCTCAAAGCGGCTATCGGCGGCGGTATGTCAGTATTGCCAAGCGTGGCCAAAGAATGGCATAAAATCACCGGTTTGCCTATTGTAGAGGGTTATGGTCTGTCTGAAACTTCTCCAGTGGTTGCCTTTAACCCAATGACCATTGCAGAATTTACTGGCAAGATTGGTATTCCAGCATCAAGTACTGATATCGTATTAATTGACGATGAAGAAAACGAAGTTGCTATCGGTGAGCGCGGTGAGATCTGTGTTAAAGGTCCGCAAGTAATGATTGGCTACCAAAATCGTCCTGATGAGACCGCCAAGACCTTTACCGCAACCGGTTACCTAAAAACGGGTGACATCGGCATCATGGACGAAAAAGGCTTCATTAAAATTGTTGACCGTAAAAAAGACATGATTATCGTTTCTGGCTTTAACGTCTATCCGAATGAAATTGAAGAAGCCATGAGTGAGCATCCAGCAATCGTAGAGTGCGGTGCGATTGGTATACCGAATGATGAGCGCGGTGAAGATCCTAAGTTGTTTGTGGTCAAAAAAGGCGATGTTACGGAAAAAGAGCTGCTCGACTTCGGTAAGAAACAACTGACTGGTTATAAACGTCCACGCCATATCCAGTTCGTCGATGAGCTACCAAAATCAAACGTCGGTAAAATATTGCGTAAAGAGTTACGTAAGATGGAAGGGTTAGAATAAGGTGCTTGCTATTTGACATGCTGACCTGCATTGAAAATATAGAACAAGTCTAAGTATCGTTAAGTTGCTTTGGGTTGCCTTATTTGAGCTTCATTTTGCTCTACTCTGATTATGTTTTTTATCAAAATCACCACGTAATAACAATGACTTATATTGCTATTGCGTGGCTGTCACGTTAGGATATCTCAGATTTTAAGTCTGCTACCGTTCATAATATTCAATTATTAACGGCTTTTTAATTGGCGACTAATTAAAAACCACCGCTTAACAAGTCATTGGCAGACGATTACTTTTATTTTATATCACTATTTTATACCACTGCTTTTACAACATCGTCCTAGGAAATTTTATGCGTATTGATAACCGTGAGCTCAACCAACTTCGTTCGATTAGCTTTGAGCGCCACTATACCAAGCATGCCGAAGGGTCAGTGTTGGTCAGCTTTGGCGATACCAAAGTATTGTGTACAGCGAGTGTTGAGTCAGGTGTTCCGCGCTGGCTAAAAGGTAAAGGCAAAGGCTGGATTACCGCTGAATACGGTATGCTACCTCGCGCGACCAATACCCGTAATCAGCGTGAAGCGGCACGTGGTAAGCAGTCTGGTCGTACCCAAGAGATTCAGCGCCTCATCGGTCGTAGCCTACGCGCCATGATTGATCTTAGTAAGCTTGGTGAAAATACCATTTATCTTGATTGTGATGTCTTGCAAGCCGATGGTGGCACGCGCACGGCTAGTGTGACTGGTGCTGCTATTGCTTTAATCGATGCGCTTGAAAGTATCCAAAAGACCAAAAAACTAAAAGCTGATCCATTGATTGGTTTGGTTGCTGCGGTCTCTGTCGGCATGAAAGATGGCGAAGCTTATCTAGATCTAAACTATGAAGAAGATGCCAGCTGTGATACTGATCTGAACGTAGTAATGACGCAAAAAGGTGAGTTCATTGAGCTTCAGGGTACCGCTGAAGAAAAGCCATTTACCCGCGCTCAAGCTGATGACATGCTAATCCTTGCTGAAAAGGGTATTGCTGAGCTTATTAAGATGCAACAAACTGCGCTTGGCTGGTAGTTTTACGAAAGAATCCACTGACATCGAAGAGCTGCTCAACGAACAGCTTTTTGATTTACTTGCCGCTCAATAGGTCGCAACCAAAGGTACGAATGCATGCTAAAGCTCACTGATGACGGAGCCAAGATTACCTTACAGGGCCAGCCTCCAGCAGGTGATAATGGTCTGTTTTGGTTTGGATCAGCGTTGTTAATTGGTGCCGTAGCAGTGGCGTTGGCAATGAGCCTATTGCCAGAGCGCCTAGCGATTGGGGCGCTTGCCCTGCTGATTGTAGGTAGTTTTATCTTTAATCGAAAACGGCAACAGCGCAAAAAAGCCATGAGCGGTAACATTAACAGTGGTGTCTTATGGGTACGCGTAGGCGAGCTGGTACATGACAATAACGGTCGCCGCGAGCATATCAATCTGAGCGATGGCGATAAAGTCACTCTCTTTGGTGAGCAGCTCCAGATTATTAATGCAGATAATGTGCGCAAGTACCATATTAGTGGTTTTGACACTGTCCAAGAAGCGCAGGCAACTAAAGCTATATTAGAAGGTCAAGTGCTCAATAAGCGCCATGTTAATATTAAAATGAATAGCGACTAAATTTTTTAGAATGTAAGTTTTTAGAACGAAATTATTTATATAACGATTTTTAGACTACAATCTTTAAAAGATAAAGCCATCTTTAAACAGATGGCTTTTTCTTTGTTTATTTTTACTCACTATTTTTAACTTACCTTTCGTCTTTATTTTTATACCTTCTGTCATCTGAAAATCATGAATAAAGCTTGCAGCATCCTGCCTAAATAGTTTATAACTAGAAACTAGTAATTTCACAGTTATCGCAAATTTTGTTGCTGTCTTGAAAGGAGCTGGTTATGCCGCCATCGTCGGTTATTACCTCAGATAAAGTACGATTATATAAAGCGCCACTACATAAGGCGTTATCCACCCCATCCAATTTTATAAAAAACACTTCTACAAAGCCTGTTTCTATAAATTTTATTTCCATAAAAAAGGCATTCATCACAGCATTATTAATATTTTTGAGTAGTGCAAGTTATGTGCATGCTGATAGTATGAGTGCCCTTATCGCACAAAAAACAGCTCAACCTGAGCTGGCAGTACCTGGCGCCAAAATCAATACACGCTCGACTATCCAGCGTACCCGTACTAACTATTCAACGATTAACAACACTAATAACAATAGCTTTGACACTCAGCCCACGTCGAATGCGTATGGTTATAGTCAGCAGCCTCAAACTGCGCCTGTATCGAAGGCATCTTATCGCTATCCTGAAGTACAGCGACAAGCGCCCACCGTCTTGCCTGCATTTTTATCGGGCAGTTATGATAACGTCGATAGTGAGTATCTACCATTACTTAGTAACGCTGAAAATCAAAGTAGTATGGCCGCACGCGAGGTGATAAGTACAGCACGCAAGATGGCACTCAACGAGCGTGCAATCATTCAAGGCGGCTGCTGGGACTATCTAAACGAGGTGTTTAAGCGGGCAGGAGTAACGCGTGATACGGTACATAAAGGTGCTTATAGACAAGGCCCTTATGCCAATAGTAATGAGATTGAGGTTGGTGACTGGCTCTATTATATCAACCATGGCTACAATGGTGTCGAGCATAGCGGCCTGTTTGTCGGCTGGGTCGATGAAGCTGCTAAACAAGCCCTTATACTGAGCTATGCTGGTGAAAACCGCCGCGAGCCAGCGCGTTATCGAGTTTATGATTTGAGTAATGTATACCAAATCATGCGTCCAACTGTTTAGGTAGGGCAAGTTAGGTAGTGCAAAGTATTTAGGTAGTGGATTTAATTTTTTTCATCACTACTTCTCATTCATTCTTTGCAAGAAAAGCTATCGTGCAAACAGCCATAAAAAAGCGTCCGTGACTTATGAAAGTAACGGACGCTTTTTATTGTTAAAGTATGAATTGCTGTCAATTTAACTAAGTTTTCTAAATAAGTTTTAGAAGGGCTTAACGACCACTAAAATGACGATAATGACTAAGGCAAAGACTGGTACTTCATTAAACCAGCGCCAAAATTTATGGGTTTTATAGTGTGGATTATCAATTAGTTTTCTCCGATAAAATCCACATGCGCCATGATAGGCTGAGAGCAAAATGACTAGAAAAATCTTAACATGTAGCCAGCCTTGGGTTTTATATACTTCCCAGCCAAGTCCTACCATCCATAGACCTAAAATCCACGTTGCTATCATTGACGGAGTCATGATACCGCGATATAGCTTGCGCTCCATCACAATGAAGCGCTCTTGACTAATAAGATCGTCACTCATCGCATGATAGACAAAAAGCCGCGGTAGATAAAAGATCGCCGCAAACCAGCAAACCACCGCAATAATATGTGCCGCTTTAATCCAGTTAAAATAATCTGCCATAGTTTTCTCTTGTTGTCTCGTCTCTTAATACTTATATGCGTAATATATAAACGTCGGCAAGCTTAGCGCAGATTAATTGATAATGGTAGCAGCACATCGTTAAGCTATTCTGCCAACACTACTTGCGATTGATGACCGCTCATAGCATCTATAACTGGCAGTTGCTTGGGTGCTCTTGGTGCCGCGAATTGCGCAGTCAAGCCCAGCTCGCGCATTAGCCTATTATCATTAGATTGGCTGGCATTACCTGTCGTCAGAAGCTTATCACCATAAAAGAATGAATTGGCACCTGCCATAAACGCCAAAGCCTGCTCGGCATCGGATAGGCTTTCGCGTCCAGCAGATAGGCGCACATAACTGCTTGGACAGCAAATACGCGTTACTGCAATCGTACGAATCCATTCCAGCACAGATAGCTCACCATCTGCCAATACTTTATCGCCGATTGGTGTACCAGCAATAGGGACGAGCAGGTTAACGGGAATAGACTCGGGTGCTTTGGGCATTTTAAGCAATTCATGTACCCAGTCGATACGGTCGTCACGGCTTTCACCCATACCTACGATATTGCCACTACAAACATTAATCCCTGAGTCGCGTACGTTCGTTATTGTATCAAGACGCTCGTCATAGCTACGCGTGCTGACTACTTGCTCATAGTAGCGACGCGAGGTATCTAGATTATGATTATAGTAATCAAGCCCTGCATCGGCCAATTGTGCTGCCTGATCAGGGTTTAGCATACCAAGCGTCATACAAGTCTCAAGACCCAAACTCTTAACTTCTTTAACCAACTCGACCACATAAGGCATGTCTTTGGCGCTCGGATGTTTCCATGCTGCACCCATACAGAACCGCGATGAGCCGCTGGCTTTTGCGCGTTTGGCTGCGGCGATAACTTTATCAACTTCTAAGCGTTTTTCTGCCTGCAATTTGGTTTTGTCACGGTGATGACCTGATTGCGAGCAGTAACCACAGTCTTCAGGACAGTTTCCTGTCTTAATCGATAGCAAAGTACTAATCTGTACTTCATTGGCAGTGAAGTTTTGACGATGAATCGTTTGCGCTTGTAATAATAAGTCCATTAACGGTAAGTCGAATAACTGCGCAATCTGCTCACGGCTGTGTTTAATCGGTGAGGGTTTGATTTCTGTTGCTAAGCTATCCGTAGAAAAAAAACTGGTGGTAGAGTCTGAGCTAACATCAGTGTTACTACTAGCTTGGAAGTTATCATCAGCTTGTGGATTAGGTTCTTTGATTGAAAGCAGTCCTGCCATGAGTTAAATCCTTTTAGGGTAATATGAAAAAAATCAGATAAACTAAAATAATTACTGACTAATAAAACAATAAAAAAGGTTACGGTAACCGTAGTATACCGCAACCTTTTTATAAAATCAGAGCACTGTTAAAAATGCTGTCAGATAGTGTTTGTAATGATATTTGCAAACTCTATCTCTCTAGGCATATAACGCTACCGAGCATTATTTGCCAATTTTATGCTTAGCGACACCAATCCAGTGATGAGCTAACTTTTGCGCTTTATATGCATAAGGTTTCGCTTTTTGAATGTATGGTTTGCACTCTTCTGGCATAGTAGGCACGATATGCTTAGCAAGCTTGTTGAACCACATCATTAAGCTGTAATCGCCTTCTATACTTAGGTTGCCTTCTTGAACAGCAGTCATAAAGGCAGGAAGATCACCTTTAGATAAAAGCTTAACACCAGTCATTGAATCTTTAAAGTTGATAGTCAGATCTGGCTCATCAGCGTGACCACTACGTTGACTAAACTTCCCATTATCAAAGCTAAAATGACGTGCGATGTTAGACTCAACACTGGCAAGCTCGATAGTAACTTTACGATCAGCGAACAGTTTTTTGATGTCTTCATTATCGCTATCAGCAAGCATGGATAGGCGATAGCCAACCACAGCTAGTAACACGTCTAATGGATCAGATTTGATATCTAACACAGGAATAGTAAACATAGTCAGGCTCCTAAAAATGAGTATAAGAATAAGTGTGTAGAATATAGATGTTGAATAAACGCCACTTTATATTAATTTTCACGACAATCATATACGTAAATTATAAACGACCATCTACCTTTAACACTTTAGTAGTTGCGTAGGAGCTATTAGACATCATGTAACAACACCTTGAACCAACTACATTCCTGTTACAGCTGTAGATTTGCCAATTTAACTTCATAATGGACAATATGGTACTAATTCAGATGCTGTAGTGAATATCGTCACATTGCCATCAAACATTCCTATCAAACATAAGCGTCAAAAAATGCGCCAATATTAGGCGCAGTTATTAACAGTAAATGACATTTAATAAAACATTGCTTCTAGAAGCGCGGCTGATAGTGGTCATCATAGATAGGAGTATGTTCAACGTAGCGTGCAGCAGCCAGCTCGCGCTCTTGCTGTACTGTCCGGCTAACATCATCATAACGTAGCGCTCGATATAAAACCCAACCTGCTAGCGGCAACCAGCTGACACCCAAAGCTACTACGTAACTATGCCAATCAGATAATCCAAAACCATTCATTAAAGCACTATCTAACACTTCAACGCTCAGCCAATATACCATACCACCAAGTACATACCAAAGCAGCCAGCGCTGCGAGGATAAGGCTATGGCAATAATAAAGCTTGCCAGTAAACCGTAGCCAAGTAGCGCGCTACCTCCCCACATCTCTACACCAGCAACAGAAAATATAGTCAAAAACATCATTCATCTCGCTATTCATAAGGTGAATTTCAATAAGACTATTATGCTAGTTAAGCATGGAAAGCTGAAGGGGGGAGAGGCGACTTTGCGACAACGGTTGTCGTCTAGTTTATAGCGGTTATTTTATTAAAAAGGATAGTAATCAATAAAAATAAGCGCCTCAATACTGGGCGCTTATAGTAAATAAATAATTTTAAAAATACATTTATATCAATAACTTGAATGATAAGCTAATAGGTTATACACGATTGGTACGGTTGCCCCACCAAGATAGCGCCGATACTAAGATTGCACCGAGTAACATCAGCCCTAATGTCGTGAGCCACTGCGCGCCAGCAGGGTATTGCCACGGTGCAACGTTGTTAATGGCATCACTATTGAGTGTACCCAAAGCGTCTACTTTCCACGGCCATACTTTAACTAGTGAGCCCGCGATAAAGCCAGTTAGTAGTGCCAAAGTTGCTTGATAATAGCGTGCCAATAACCACTTGAGCATCCGCGTAAATAATAATAGCCCCGTTGCCATACCTGCCATCAAGGTGATGATGACGCTAAGGTTAAAAGTATGTACCGCTTCTAAAACCGTATCATAAGCACCCATCAACAATAAGATGAATGACCCAGAAATACCCGGTAGAATCATCGCACAAATCGCAATGGCGCCTGCAAAGAATAAATACGGTAAGCTTGGAGTAGTGGTAAGCAGCGGCAGGTTACTAATGACTACCGCTGTCACAATACCAATGATAAATAGCCCTGCGCGCGCTGCATTCCAGCGTTTAATCTCACTCAATAAAATAACGACAGTGGCGACCACTAAACCAAAGAAAAACGACCAGATAAGCAATGGCTGATTGTCTAGTAAGTTCTTGATAAGGCCTGCTAAAGTAGCAAAGCTAGTGGCAATACCTAATAATAAGAATAATAGAAACGTCGCATCGACCTGTCGCCACACGGCAAGTAGACCTTTGATGCCACCATGTTGACGAAATACTTGCCAAAGGCTCGGACCAATGCTACCAAGCGCATTAATAAGCCGCTCATAAATACCTGCAATCAGTGCGATGGTACCACCCGATACGCCAGGTACGATATCAGCTGCGCCCATTGCCATCCCTTTGATATAGACAGCCAGTAACTGCTTTGGATTATCTGCTTTTGAAGGGGCAGCTGCTAGATTTGATAATGAGGCTGCATCGGTCTTCGCGCTTGATGACGGCGTGTCTGGCCGTGGTGATGGTGATGCCGTCATGGACATTCCTTTCTAAAAAAGTAATAAAGATCAGTATTAAGAGATAAGTATGAAAAGACAATCATTAGCTACAAGAATTAAATTAACGGCGTTAAGCTAGATTAAAGCAAATGATACCAATCTAACTCAACATCTAAATAATGTGCTTAGGGCGCACAAAACTCTATGCCTAAAAAGTGCATAGAGTAGTTATTGTTATTAATTAAGATACAGAGATAAGTGCCGGATAGCCAAGCGCATAGAGAACGCCTTCGAGACCTGTGACATTTACCGCCGCATCAGCGCGAGCTTGTACGATAGATTTGGCATGGTAAGCCACGCCTAAATCGGCGTTGGCCATCATTGGTAAGTCATTTGCCCCATCACCAACACAGACTACTTGTGACATCTCGATACCTATGCGCTCAGCGATATGAGCAACGATAGAGGCTTTTTTAGCCCCATTAACGATAGGCATTTGTACATGACCAGTCACTTCGCCATCTTCGATATCTAAGTTATTAGCATGGACTTCATCGATACCTAACTGCTCAGCGATATAACGGGCAAAATAAGTGAAGCCACCAGAGACCAGTACTGTGTGATAGCCTAGTGCTTTAAAGGCGCTAACAGTAGTACGAGCGCCTGTTGATAGGGTAAGGCGCGCACAAATCTCATCAAGTACAGTAGTAGGAATGCCTTCTAGTAATGATACCCGCTGAACAAAAGACTCATCGAAATCAATCTCACCGCGCATCGCTGCTTCCGTGATTATCTCAACTTGCTCACCGATACCCGCAGTCTTTGCTAGCTCAACGATGACCTCTTGTTCGATTAGAGTAGAATCCATATCGAAGCAAACAAGCTTATGAGTACGCAACATATGACCGATAGATAGAATGTGACAATCGACCACATTCATGCTGTCGATACTCAGGCTTTGTGTACCATTATTGCCTTTCGCTAGGTAGTTCTCCGCCAAATCATGACGCAGACGAGTAGTTAGCTGGTCATCAATAATGTGAGCTGCCGCTGTTTTTTTACCAGGATGCATGAGAGTATCGGTAACAGGAACCAATAAGTAGCGGAACACTTGCGCAGGGACAAACGGCTGTTTGGTGCTATTATCAGTGCTGGAGACAGAAACTGTATCAGTAGCCGCTTCCGGTATCGTAATATCTACAAAGCTCGCCTCAGTATCTTCTGCTACTGTTACCAGATGCCAGTTTGGCTGTTCATCAACCCAAGACTGCACATATTGATGAATATCAAGCGCATGTACACGCGCAGGCAATACTACAATAAGTGCAAATACAGGTAAAGATTGAAGCGTATCAAAGTCTAACAGATTGGTATCTGCAGGCAACAATGCTGCTACAGAATCAACGGCTTGTTGCCATGCTTTGCTGTCTTTTGGTAACGAGTAAGGCGTATTTTTTGGCATGTCTCAATTGTCCCTTGTATGCGCAGTTAAGATTAGGAATAATAACAGTTTTACTGTGTATCGCCTATACATGAAGCGCAAAGTACAACAGTTGAATAATAATGGTATCACCTCTAGTATAATGACCGAACTTTGCAGATAATTAAATGTATACTGGCAGCTAAATCTATGATGACCACTATGATGATATAGTAGATAATATTAACTGGCCAATTGCTCATATCGCGGCTAGTAATACAGTTAGATTAAGTTCGTTTAAATGAGAACAATTAGTAGCATACTCTTCCAAAAAATGAGCAACAGTCTCGTTTTTTTAATTTCCTTTATCCAAAAAAGTTTAACATATCATGACGTATTTAGCGCCGCGGCAAGGGTTGTTTGCCATTATCATTCTAGTCAGTTTTTGTTTACAGACTTTATTGCTGGTAATCAGCACTGATCAGCAGTTGACTAAAAGTCGTGAGCAAAAAGGCGAGCAAATGGTCGCCCAGCTTATCGATGAGGCGCGTCTGTCTTTAGAAAACAAAGACCGCGTGAGTCTGAGTGTCATTGCCAATCGTTATACGAGCGAGCAGGATGTCGCACGAATAGTGATTAAAGATAGCAATGATGAGATTTTGGTGCCAGTAGGTAATGCACCTATGCAGCAAGGCGATACCATTAGCCAGATGGCAACCAAAGGCGATGCGGTTATCGGTAGTGTCGCATTGACCTTAAAAGACATCAGTAAGGGCGAAATTATCGCGATGCAATGGCCGTTCGTTATTGGCTCGCTGATTTTTCATCTGTTCTTATGGCTGCTATATGGCTATGTCGCACGTCCAACCAAAGAGCAAATCAATGCTCTAAGCCGAGATATTCAAGACTTGCATCGTGAGCAATATGTGCAATCTGGTCAATTGAGTTATGGCCGCGCGCCTAATGAAAATTATACCGAAGAGAGAGACAGTGCTACTGGCTCGAATGATACTCTAAATAGTACCGTTAACAATAATGTGAACAATGACACTGCTACACCTAGTGACGAAACTGGTAAAACCAACAAAGTCAGTGCGGCTGGAATCCATGATGAGCTTAATGCTTATTTAAAATCGCAGCAAACCAATAGCTCTGATAGTCAAACAAGCTCTAGTACCTCAACCGATGTGACACAGAGTAGTCGTTCAACTAGCACTGTTAATAGCTCAACTGATGCTCAGGCTAGTGCAGGAATCGATAGTAGTAGTGCCCATAAATTTACTAGTAGTGCCTCAAAACTGTCTGCTAACCGCGCTTTCGATACCGTAAGTGTGCAGATTATGTTTCATGATGAATATGACATGCTAGAGCGTCTTGCGCCTGAAATGCGTATGCCTTATCTCGCGTTATGTACGCAACTGCTAAATCAGGCAATAACTGAGCTACTTAAGCAGCCGCTATTGCTTGGTGTCAGTGTTGTCAATGAGCCACGTTTTGATGAAGTTGGTGCCTGTGCAGTGCTCAAAGCTGATAATAGTCATGCAAAAGCTGCACTGGCTGGTGTCATGTTGGGCAAGTTGTATCTCATGCTCAATAAAATCATTCATGAAAAGCATATTGAGCTATCACGTTTCGCGCTGCCAGCAAAAGCTGGAGTGAGTGATGAGGCGCAAACGCAAGCAATGACGCAGCTATTAAAGAGTGTCGGTAGAAAAGAACAAATGCTGATCTTATTGCCTAATTCTGGGCTTAAGCAAATTGGCAGTCATGTACAAGTGAAGAGTTTAAAGCGTCCGACGACAGTATATGAACGTGAATGCGCTGTCTTTGATGGCGTTAATGATGCCATGATACAACGCTTAGCCACTGTTCGTAATGCAGTGCTGATGACCGGAACTGAAGATGAAGAACAAGAGATAGCCAATTAATTTTATAGCCAACCAATGTCTGTGATTAGATAGTGGGCGACCCTGATAAGTATCTAAAAAAGCGCAACTATAAATAATAATAAAGTAGTGATATGCGTAAAAAGGATTGACAAGGTGCGACTGAGACTTTATAAGGCATAAGTATATCAATGTATTTTGTATTTATTGCCCAAATAATAGGAGTTAGTCATGAGTGATACTGATATCGATGATGATTTTGATGGTGAGTTTGCCGATGATGATGATGCGAAGATGGTTGAAGAGGCAGAGACCAGTGTACGCACACGTTTAAGTAGCCTTGAAAAACGTCGTTTGATTGATAATTTACTAGAAGAAAAACGTCTTGCCAAAGCACTAAAAGACGAGCTAGACGATTTAGGTGATGACGACGATGATGACTTCGATGCAGATTGGGATGATGACGACGATATTTAAGCCTTTGGTCGGAAGTCAGTTAGCGATTGGGTTATATAATAGGACGTAACAGCTTATCGATACCCAATTATGCTAAGCTAAACTGATGACATTCACTCTATTTTTATGATAATCGTGAATTTTATTTATAGCATTTGATAATGTATTTAATAGATAGGGTGTTAGTAGCTAATCAAGTTGGTTTTTACTATTAGTTATTATGCTATCTATCGACCCAAGGATAAGTACCCCATGAGCAACCAATTAAGCTTCGATGAATTAATGGAATTTTTAGACAACCAAGAGAGCCAGTTTGTGCTCGATAGTGTCGCCACCCATGGCTTTTTGACCGCCACGGTTATCGGACGTCCACTGCCAAACTGGATAGATGCATTGTTTGAAGGTCATGTTAGTGAGCTTCCAGAAAACGTCATCGACGGCATTCATCGCTGGCGCGCCTCTATCATGGCTGAACTGAAAAATGAGACGCCTATTGAGCTGCCTTTTGGTGAAGATGCTGGCAATGAAGAAGTCGCTGTCGACTTTTCAGATGAGTCAGATATCGTAGCTTGGTCGATTGGCTTTGTAGATGCTATGTATGGTGATGAAGCTAGCGACTGGTTTGAATCTGAAGATACTGCTGAAGATGTCGCCGTATTGACCTTACCAATGATTCTGCTCAGCGGTATTGATGATGAAGACCCAGAACTTGCACAGATGCGTGCTGATGAAGACAAGATGGCACAGATGGCAAACAGCATTGAAGGCAATTTGACTGAATTGTTTTTATTGTTCCATACCAATGACTAGATTTGTCCGTAGACAGCATTTATTTATAGATAAATGCTGTCACTGATTTATTTTCATTGATTCATCTTCACTGATTTATACGACAAGTCACTGATAAGGTAATACCATGACTGTGCAACTCTCTAATCTTGAGCACTTGCCTAACTATCAAATCACCGAACGCTTGGATGTGGTATACGGCAGTACTGTGCGCTCAAAGCATGTCGGTAAAGACTTATTTGCCGGACTCAAAAATATCGTTGGCGGCGAACTAACGGCATATACAGAGCTGTTAGAAGAGTCACGCCAAGAAGCGATAGATCGCATGGTTGTCAAGGCGGAAGCATTAGGCGCTGATGCAGTGGTCGGTCTGCGTTTTTCGACCTCTAGCATTGCACAAGGAGCCTCAGAGCTGTTTGTTTATGGTACTGCTGTTAAAGCCGTACGTATGCAACAACAACCTATGTCACCGCAGCCACCGTACAACCCACCCGGTGATTATCAGTCTAATCAACAACAACCAAGCCCAGCGCAAACCCCAGTTGATGAGTTACCACGTTTTAATCCCTTTGGCTAATGATAGTGAACCGACTGCAAAGCTGTTGCAACTTCACTTTCGCTTTTAAGATAAGAGACGTGCCATGAATGATTCTATGACTCAAATACTCATTAACTATGGGCCGTTTGTTTTATTATTCGCAGTCGGTTGGTTTTTTGGTATGCGTCATGAACGTCAGCATTTAGCACAGCTGACAGTGGCAGAAAAAGAGCTGGCTCATATTATCGTATCCAGCGAGCGTTTTTATCGAGCCAACCTTGCCGCTAATAGTGAAGGTGAGCTGGTACTGGGTAGCGTCGTTATTGCGCAAGATTATTTCAAAATGGTGATTGCTCGGGTCTTAAGCTTATTTGGCAAAAACCTAACCACCTATGAAACCTTGCTAGATCGTTCGCGCCGTGAAGCCTTAGTGCGTATGCGTACCCAAGCACAAGAAAAAGGCTACAACCACATTTATGGCTTACGTCTAGAAGTCAGTAATATCAATCAGCTGGGTAGTATGGTGGAAGCCATTGCTTACGGCACTGCGGTTATCAGTACCGAAAACCCTAAAACGCGTTAACGCTGCCGTCCATTCATCCGTGCTATTCTGTCATTTTTATCCTCTTTATTTTGCTGCTTTACCTTCGCCACATCGAATAAGAAGGTACGGTTTTTTAATACCGCGACGAACACCACGCCGCCCACTGTATTACCAACTAATACCACCACTAAAAATATCAAATAACGCCATAAACTAACCGTATTACCATATAGTAATGCTGAGAAGACCTCGATGTTGCCAACGATACTGTGATGTAAGCCCAAAAACCCAATGCTACCAGTAATGAGAGTGACCAATACAATGCGGCTAATCGTATCGCGTGCCGAGGTCACAAGCCAAGCTGCAACGCCCATCATCCAGCCTGCCAATACCGCACTACCAAAGATAACCCACCATTTAAACCCCAAAACATGCTCAGCATAAGCATCAATATCGCTGACACTAAACAGATCCATATTCAAGCCCAGACCAATCATCAAGGCGGCAAATATACAACCACCAACGATATTTCCGGCAATGACAATGCCCCATAGACGCAGAAGCTTATGTAGTGGTTCTATCTTGTTTAACACGGGTAGGCTCAACAGTGAGGTCTGCTCAGTGAATAATAGCGACTGACCAATAACCACGATAATAAAGCCTATTGGATAAAGTAGCGAAGCCAACACTATTGCATAGTGACTAGGGATT
Source organism: Psychrobacter sp. ASPA161_9 (assembly GCF_051970275.1). Classification (NCBI taxonomy): domain Bacteria; kingdom Pseudomonadati; phylum Pseudomonadota; class Gammaproteobacteria; order Moraxellales; family Moraxellaceae; genus Psychrobacter; species Psychrobacter sp. ASPA161_9. The sequence goes on from NZ_JBEFNI010000002.1 coordinate 23,900, forward strand.
ACTTCGTTAAGTAGCGCAAAAGCAGAAAGAATGACAAATAAACTGATACCAATCTCTAGCCCAGCAGTAAAAGCGCTGGTAAACAATGAGCCAAGCGAGCGATTAAAAGTTTCCTTGGCATCGATGACTTGTTCGACTAGGATACTGGCATAGCTTTTGGGCTCACTAAGATTGCTGTCACTGGCGACTTCCTTAATGGTTTCTTTATCTTCATCACTAAACTCTTTAGGAAAATCTTCGTCCTTTAATTTTTCGATCGCTTGCGTCTCGTTATCTTCTTCGACATCATCGCTATTATCAAGCTTGTTGCTAGGAGCAGGTTCTTTATCAGGTTTGCTGGTAATGTTAGACATAAGGATAAGCTTATATAAGATTATGAGTGTAGACAGCTTTCCATTTGCAGTGTGCAGAGATGGTGCAGATAGGAATTACGGCAAAGAAAACTCGCCAGTAACATAACCTAAATAAAGCTGAGATGACAAATAACTAAATCAATTTGATCACTAGTGACATATGGAAAAGCATTGCAAGTAAGGAAAAAGCATCAGATGCTAACAAAATTTGCTCATATAAGATAAAATCATCGCACTAACTTTTTATTTACGCACCTGTTCTATTATTATCTATCGTTGGCAGTATTTTTTAACCCTGCTTGCGTTGGTTAATTGTATGAATTCAGCGATAGCTTTGCTTGTGCGTCATATTATAAATATCTATTTAAGCCATTCTATTTAATCCATTTACGTTTTAGTCTGAGAGCCTTATGAGTAATCCTGATAGCAACAATCATTTGACCAAATCTATCCAAGCCGCTTTAAGTCAATTAGAGAATGCCTATAATCCTGCACAGGTCGAGGCAGGCATGTACCAAGGCTGGGAAGACAGTGGTTATTTTAAGCCGAGCTTTGATAAAGACGAGTCGTTCTCTATCGCCTTGCCGCCGCCAAACGTCACTGGCTCGTTGCATATGGGTCATGGCTTTAATAATGCCATTATGGATGCCTTGACGCGTTATCACCGCATGGATGGCGACAACACGCTGTGGCAACCGGGTACGGATCATGCTGGTATCGCCACCCAAATGGTCGTTGAGCGTCGTCTAGAAGCGCAAGGTATTAAGCGCCGTGATATGAAACGTGAAGACTTTATCGATAAAGTGTGGGAATGGAAGGAAGAGTCGGGTGACAATATTACCCGTCAGATTCGCCGGCTTGGCAGCTCGGTGGATTGGTCACGTGAGCGCTTTACCATGGATGATAGCTTATCCAATGCGGTAAAAGAAGTATTCGTTCGTCTATTCGATGATGGTCTCATTTATCGCGGTAAGCGTTTGGTCAACTGGGATCCTAAATTCCAAACAGCACTGTCTGATTTAGAAGTTGAAAACCATGATGAAAAGGGTAGCTTGTGGCATTTCCGCTATCATTTCACTGACAAAGACCTGACCACCCAAGATGGTAAAAACTATCTAGTCGTTGCCACTACACGTCCTGAAACTTTACTCGGTGATACCGCAGTTGCCGTTAACCCAAGCGACGAGCGTTATTCTCATTTAGTCGGTAAAACCATTACCTTGCCAATTACTGGTCGCGTCGTGCCTATCGTTGCCGATGATTATGTCGAAAAAGACTTTGGGACTGGCTGCGTAAAAATTACCCCAGCACATGACTTTAACGATTATGAATTAGGTCGTCGTCATAGCTTACCGCTGATTAATATCCTCGATGAGCGCGCCAATATCTTACCTGCAATGGAAGTCTATATTGATTTGCAAACGCGCGAGCCAACGTTAGAAACTACGCCAAGCGAGTACGCAGGACTTGAGCGTTTTGCCGCACGTAAATTCCTTGTGGAGCAAGCAGGCGAGCAGGGCTGGCTAGAAGAAGTTGAAGACTACGCCCTTAAAGCTCCGCGCGCTGAGCGCGGCGGTACCATCGTTGAGCCATGGCTGACCGATCAATGGTATGTCGCTGTTAATAAGCTGGCTGGCCCTGCGATTGATGCGGTCGAAGATGGCAGCATCGAGTTCGTCCCTGCGCAATATAAAAACATGTATATGGCGTGGATGAACAATCTGCAAGACTGGTGTATCAGCCGCCAGCTCTGGTGGGGACATCGTATCCCAGCATGGTATGACGACGCGACTGGTGAGATTTATGTCGCTCGTGATGAAGCCGAAGTACGCAGTAAATATAGTCTAAGCGCTGATGTGAAACTGCGCCAAGATGATGACGTGCTTGATACGTGGTTTAGCTCAGGTCTGTGGACGTTTAGTACGTTGGACTGGGCAGATCCTAACGCTGATCCGCGCGTGCTTGAAACCTTTCACCCGACCAGCGTGTTGGTGACTGGTTTTGACATTATTTTCTTCTGGGTCGCGCGCATGATTATGATGACCCTGCACTTTGTTAAGAACGAAGATGGCACGCCACAAGTACCGTTTAAGACCGTCTATGTCCATGGTCTGGTGCGTGATGGCAATGGACAAAAGATGTCCAAATCTAAGGGCAACGTCTTAGATCCTATCGACCTCATCGACGGTATCGACCTTGAAGCGCTGGTAGAAAAACGCACTAGCAATATGATGAATCCAAAAGACGCGGCCAAAATTGAGAAGCAAACGCGTAAAGAATTCCCAGAAGGCATCCCAGCTTACGGTACCGATGCACTGCGCTTTACTTTTACCTCGCTTGCCAGTACTGGTCGCGATATCAACTTTGATCTCAAACGTGTCGAGGGCTATCGTAATTTCTGTAATAAAATCTGGAACGCCAGCCGCTTTGTACTGATGAACTGCGTTGATAGAGAAGGCAATGCCAAGCCTATCGACCAAAGCGCAAATCCTGACGTTTGGGAATTACCAGAAAAGTGGATTATGAGCCGTCTGAACTCCAGCATCAAAGACATTCATCAGCATTTTGCTCAGTATCGCCTTGATATGGTCAGCCAAGATATCTATGAGTTTATCTGGAATGAATACTGTGATTGGTACGTAGAGCTTGCCAAAGCCAGCCTCAATGATGACTCGGTATCGGACGAGCGTAAAGCGCAAATTCGCTATGTGCTACTGCACGTGCTAGAGACTGCGCTACGCTTTAGCCATCCAATCATGCCGTATCTGACTGAGCAAATCTGGCAGACGGTTGCACCGCTATTAGATCGTAAAAATACCGATAGCATCGTCATCGCTGACTACCCACAAACCGATAACGCTCAAATCAGTGAGCAAGTCGAAGCTGATATGGCGTGGCTACAAGAGTTGATCGCTAGCGTCCGTAACATTCGTGGTGAAATGAAGCTGGGTAATGCGGTACGTCTGCCAGTGCTGCTACAAAATATCTCTGCTGATGAAGATGCGCGTCTATCACGTATCAAAAATCAGTTTAAGGCGCTTGCCAAAGTTGAAAGCTTAGAGATACTAAAAGAAGGCGATGAGGTGCCACTATCGTCATCAAGTATGGTTGGGCAGCTACGTGTACTCGTACCGATGAAAGGTCTGATTGACCCAACGGCTGAGCTAGCACGTCTTGACAAGGCGCATGAAAAGCTACAAAAGCAGGCCGACGGTATCGCGCGTAAGCTGGGTAATGAAGGCTTTGTCAGTAAAGCGCCTGCGGAAGTGGTCGATGCTGAGAAGGCAAAACTGGCTGAGTTAGAAGGGCAGTTGAAAGCTATGGCGGAGCAGATGGAGCAGTTGAAAGCGTTGTAAATAAAGCAAAAGCTTAAAAAGCATGGCCTCAGCATTAGAGTCCTTTAATAGGGGGTAAATATGCGGGTCATGGCTCGGTGTTTTTTAAAAGATTCGCTCGGCGCTCGTTCCTCGCGCAAAAGTAAGCATAATAGATAAGCCACCATTTTATGGTGGCTTTTTTATCTCTTATGTAATATTTTAAGTATAGTCAGTTCAAAATAAAAATGTTATGCCTTGGACAAATATCATAAAACAATTTGGATAAGTCATTTTGCATCCAACCTTGGCGTAGAAACTTCACTTGAGCCCATTTCTTTTCGATAGGGTTTAGGTCTGGGCTGTACGGCGGCAACCAAAGAATACGATGCCCGTGCCTGTTTAGTAGCTTTTGAATGCGTTTGCTCTTATGAAATCTGGCGTTATCCATCACAATCACGCATTTGGTTTTAAGACTTGGGATTAGCTTGTGTTTGCACCAGTGATAGAAGACGATGCTGTTGATGTTTGTCTCAAAGTAATCAAGCGCAAACAGCATCTTTTCATACAGAGCACCAATAACGTTGGTTCGCTTTTTACCTTGCCAGTTGTAGCTATCGATACAAGGCTTACCGATCGGCGCATAGCCATGAGAGCGGATGGTCTCGTGCTCAAAGCCGCTTTCATCCATATAGACAATGGGATAGCCTTGCTGCGTAAAGCTATCAAGCTTTCCCTGATACGCCGCTCTTTTTATTGGGCAAGCTTTTGGATGCTCTAAGGTCTTTTTTTTGACTGATGCCTAGGCGCTTTAGGGCATGATAAATGCCTGTTTTACTACAATTTAAACGACGTGCTCGCTCATACTGGTAATCATCAGGATGTTCTTTGACATCATTAAGTAGCACGTCATCTGGTATTTTATAGGGTTTGGTTTGCCTGATTGTTTTGCTATGAACACGTCTCTTCCAGTTTTGTATGGTGGTTGGGCTGAGATTATAGAACTCAGCCGCCCCGGCAATGGTCATACCCTCGTCTAAGCTTTTTAGTACTTGTTTGCGAAAATCTAGTGAGTAAGTCATGGTCTTTATGATAACAATTGGGTTTAATAATTAGTTTATAACACTTTTAAATGGGTTTGGCTATATTATTTTTGAATAGATGGATTTCAAGTTTTGGTAGTAATTATATGCTGCCTATTGGCTGGTTGGTAGCTAGTATTTTTATATTTTCAGAAATAATTGACTGGCATAGCTCATTTTTTATTGAAAATAAATATTTTTGGAACTCTGGTTTCGACAACTTATCAATTAAAGCTAACAACTTCGCAAAAAATTTCTTACCGCTTAGTAGGTTTCTAGTAGGTAGAAGCGGAATTGAGTTTATAAGTTTATTATTTTATATTTTATTCGCTGTACTAACATGGCAGATAATTGTGGCAGTTAAAAGACATACTCAACGTTAAGGAACACCATGAACTATCTCACCGTAGGACAACGTGCGCCTCTAAGCAACCTTGCTATTGACGATACCGCACCCATCACGCTCAAGTTCACCCGCCAAAGCACGATAGAGATGGACATCAGCTGCTTTGCTTTAGACGCAGCAGGCAAACTGATCAATGATGATTACATGGTGTCTTACAATCAGCCAACCTCACCTTGCGGGCAAACCAAGATCACCCATTATGAGTCGCGGCCAACGGTAAATAAAGGCATCCAAGCTGAGTTTGAAGTTAATTTATCCAAACTGGCTGCGGATATAGACAGCCTATTTTTTGTGTTATCAGCCGACACTCCATTGAATCAAATTCAATCGTTAGAATAAGTAAGTCAGAATACTATCGTCAAAAATAAAACCGCCCAAAAAACTGTGAGCGGTTTTTTTTACGCCAAAAACAAAACCAAATCAGATACTACACACATACGATTCACCGGACACACTAGCAGCAAGTGCAACATCGACTAGCATCGCTACAGCAAAGCTATGCATTAGACATTTTATTACAAATCAACGTGATAGGGCTGATAATATAAATACAAGAGCACTCACTTTCTTAAGAATAAGTTCTATATACACAGAAACCATTATGTTTGAGATGTATTGGTATAAAAATATTTTTAAGTGATGTTTCCATAGATTTAGGGATAATTACTATGATAAATATACACGTAGTCTTTTGGGTCGCCCTGACGTTCTTTACCTTCCTCGTTACCGTGAGTAATATAAAAGGGTATAAATCCATCATCGATAGAGACGCTATGCCAAGAGCGCTGAGTAGCGATAAGCTGGATATCGAGACCAGCTTTTATAGATCTGATGCCACCTTGCATGACATTATATTTTTTCATGCGTCTGCGTCCGGTGCCGCTATCGTTCTACTGGTTTTAATTATAAAAGGTGAAATTTTATTCCCTGGAACGGTTGTCTTCTTTGGCGCACTTTCTTCCCTTGCGATATTCACTATTAGTATTGTGCTTCTTCTATTCGCCTTTTACTTCTATAGCATCTCAATTTTGAAACTCGGCGATACGCTGGCTAGAATAAAGTTTAATGGCAAAGACATCGAGACCAAGTACGCGATTTTGGCCGTCTTTGGTTATTTTTTGATATTTCCGATCATCGCGTTGATATTGGTTTAGAGGCTATTTGTCGAGAGTGCTTTATAGGATGCAAACCGCTTACAGCTTCAACTGTGAGCGGTTTTTTTGTTCCGCTGAATTTATCCATTTGAGGTTCACTCGTTCAGATTGAGGACACGCCCTAGCATCTTGATAATATTTTATCTTTCACTTAAATCTTCCTATTTACTCAAGCCCCAATTAAACATACCTATTAATAGCAAAATGTCGCAAAAATAATCTTGCGCAATTTTCTGTGATATTGCATGCTTACACACTTATATAGGTAGCTATAATCTCATATCTTAAACTCATCCATAGCTATCTACTTTCTATTGCCAACCGATATCACTTTCATGACTGAAAAGAAAAATGCCTTTTATTACCGACCAAAGACCAACCAGTCCGCTAACCCTACGGTGCGTTGGACTTTTCTTATCATGGGTTGGATATTCTTTGTTTTAGGTATTGTTGGGGTGTTGTTGCCCGTAATGCCGACAGCGCCATTTATATTATTGGCAGCAGGTTGCTGGGCGCGTAGTTCAAGACGCTTTCACTTTTGGCTGATCAATCATAAGTTTTTTGGCAAGTTTGTCCGTGATTGGGAAGATAATCATGCCGTACCGCGCTACGCTAAGTGGCTTGCGACTATTATGATGGCATTATCTACAGCTATGTTGTTTTATAAAATACCAGCAGATATGATGTGGATGGCATGGGTGGTAGCCGTTGTATGTAGTGGGGTAGCGGTGTATTTGTTCCGCCTTCCAAACGCTAAATAAACACCAAATAGCGGATAAAAAGCACGATTTTATATATTCGTTTACATGAAATTTCAGATAAAGCTTGCGCTAATGGGATTAGCGTCTTATAATACGCTCAAGCTTAAGAGCAGTTCTGCACCAAATCATTACCTCGTAGTATTAGTTATAATCCTTCGTTTTAATATTTATCGTTCAGTAGCTATTTGCAAGCGTTACCGGTCACTAGGCCACAAATAAATTAAAAAGTAGGATTATTAGTATGTCAGATACTCAAAAAGGTACAGTTAAGTGGTTCAACGAAGCTAAAGGCTTTGGTTTTATCGCTCCAGAAACTGGCGCAGACGTTTTTGCTCATTACAGCGAAATCACTGGTTCAGGTTTCAAAACTTTGGCTGAAGGCCAAGAAGTTGAGTTCACTGTAACTCAAGGTCAAAAAGGCCCACAAGCCCATAACATCGTTGCTATCTAATTTATCTTTTATAGATAATAGTTAGAGCAAGATGAATAAAAAAGCGAACCTTCGGGTTCGTTTTTTTTCGTTTGCGATTTAGTGTAAGCTATTTAATGTTGAAAGCTTAATATCTATAACTTTAGCTTTATGCCAAATGGTTTGAAGTCAAAGTATAGAATTAAAAATGCCTACGTACTATTGCGATAGTCGTAGGCATTTTTGATTTTGGAAAATGTGATGAATGTTGAGCGATAGGTATAGTCGATCCACTATAAGATAAATACAGCACTACTAGGATACTTTCTTCTAAATATAGGTTGCGCAGCCTCTGTCTGCGTAGGCACAGCAAGCAAGGAAAAATTATCCCAGTAGCGCGTTATAATTTTCGTACTTCTTTTATTTAGGACTGACTATATTAAGTAATTGAATCAGTTAGATAGAGCTAATGCTAATATTAATCAGACCACCGCCAACGATCAGCCAACCAAACATAATAGCGCCTAAGATGAGCGGCTTAACGCCAGCTTGCTTAATCGCGCTCAAATGGGTCGTTAAACCCAGTGCAAACATCGCCATCGTTAGCAAGACGTCATCTAGCATAACCATACTCTGCTCAAAGCCCTCAGACATTGGCACCCATGTATGCAGTATGACGATAAGAATAAAAATAAAGGCAAACCACGGTACGTTGACTTGTTTGACACGCGCTATAAACGACAACTTCTCATCGTTATTTTCATTGTCGCCCTTGGTTAAAGCAAAGGATAAGATAAGTAAAAATGGCGCAAGCATCATGACTCGTATCATTTTGGTCACGACAGCCGTATTCCCAACCTCAGGATTAATAGCATTACCTGCGACCACGACTTGCGCTACCTCATGGATGGTCGAGCCTGTATAAATACCGTACTGTTGGGCGTTTAGCCAAGGCTGTAACCAGCCGAGATGATATAAAAAAGGGTAGAGGAGCATAGCAATAGTGCCAAACACCACAACCGTTGCTACAGCGATAGTAACTTTATGCGCTTCAGCTTTGACCACTGGCTCTGCTGCAATTACCGCTGCTGCACCGCAAATACTAGCGCCTGAACCAATTAATAAAGTTGTTTTTCTATCGACTTTTAGCCACTTAGTACCCAGCCAGTAGGTTAATAAAAAGGTTGAAGTCAATACTAGCGCATCAGTCATAATCGCTGGCATACCAACGCTGGCGACCTGGGTCATTGTCAGCTTAAAGCCGTAAAACATAATGGCTAGGCGTAAAATCTGCCCTTTAGCAAAGCATACCCCAGCATTTAAGCGTTCAGCGAAATTAGGATAAACCGTATTGCCCAATAGCATACCGAGCAAAATTGCTAATGTTAAGGATGATAGTCCAACGATACGGCCGTTCGACCAAGTGTCTAAACTGGTATTAAGCCATAAACAAAATAGGCTACCGATCAGAACCACAACCAGCCCTGCTAAGTGACGGTTAGTTGGAAAATAATGATTCACTGATTGGGCAAAAGCGTGCATGACGGACGCATCCTATTATAGAAAATCAAAATAAGCATAAGCTTATGAATAGACAGTATAAGCCAACCTGATTTATAATAAAAACAGATTAATAAGATATAAATTATCGAAATTTTAGGTTAGTAAGGTATTATTAAGGAGTTAATATCAATAAATGATATTGAGAGGCTGGCATAAGGTGTAATTTAATAATGAAAAAAGCGATGCAGACGCTACCGAAGATTACGCTAAAACAATTGGCGGTATTTGTTAGTATTTATCAGACGGGTAGCACCAGTCGTGCTAGTGAGGAGTTGCACCTATCACAGTCGGCAGTCAGTAGCGCGCTGACTGAACTAGAAGCAAGATTGCAGATGCCATTATTTGAGCGGGTAGGGCGCAGGCTCAATCAGCACCCTAATGCCCATCCCGTTTATGTACAAGCGCAAGCAATCTTGGGGCAGTCACTAACGCTTGAGCATTATCATAAGTATCAAGCAGGGCAGATTCATATTGGGGCGAGTACCACTATCGGCAACTATGTATTGCCGCCGCTGCTTGCCAAGCTATACGAGGCGCTGCCGGATGCCAATGTCGATATGTATATTGCTAATACCCAAGAAGTGGTTAGCGAAGTCGAGCAGTTAAATATTGATATTGCCTTAGTAGAAGGTATGCCGCGTCCGACAGATATGAAAGCCATTGAACAGCGAGAATGGCGGACAGATACTTTGATGATCTTTGCTAAACGCGATAGCAAATGGTTGGTAGGTTTGGCTGATTATCAAGAAAATGAGAATATTTATAATATTACGATAGCGCAGTTAGCCAAATTACCGCTACTAGTGCGTGAAGCAGGTTCGGGCACGCGGCAGATTATCGATGAGAAGTTGCTCAAGCATCTACCCGATGCCGAGGTCATTATGGCGATTCAACAGTCGGAGGCCATCAAGCATATGGTTAGTGCAGATATTGGCCTTGGCTGCCTATCGCAACATGTTATTGAGACAGAATTAGCGGCGGGAAAACTAGTACAAGTAAAAGTAGCGGGCATTGATTTGTCGCGTACATGGTGGCTAGTTTGGCATAAAGCCCGTCACCAAAGCCCGATTTGGCAAACCTTTATAGATATTATTCAAGAACAAGGCAGTTAGACATATAGTACTAAACATAAAAAAGCGCGCCGTAGATATCTGTCTACAGCGCGCTTTCTTGTGTCTAATACTATGTATTTGATACTGTGCGTTTGATACTAAGTGCTATCTACGCCCAATAAATTAGCTGCGTTTTGACACTGGTTTATCAAGTCTGACTACTAAACTATCACAGGGCACATTTGGCAAGATATTATCCGCCGTTGCTCCGCTTAGCCATGCAGCAATACCGTGACGCTCGTGGCGTCCGATGACCAGTAAATCAACGTCATGCTTATGACAATAATTAACGATACCTTCACTGTTAGAGATGGCGGTGGTTACTTCAGAATTTACCGCATTTAATTCGTTGCGCTCTAAAAACTTTGCCAGCTTTGCGCGCGCTTCTTGGCAGCGCTCATCATCAATCTCATCGTATAAGCTCGAGGCAGGTACCAACTCATAACCAAAGCCTACCATAGTATCTTTGACAATATGTAGTACCGATAGCTTGGAACCAGGACGATTATCAACGATGCGTTTAGCTTTTTGAGCAACTATGTCGGCGTCGGATAATAGGTCAGTAACCAGTAAAATATGTTGGTAAGTCATGAGGATCTCCTCGTAGCAAGTAGTCTTAACTATAGCACTACTATTGACTGCTGTTAAGTAATGGATTGTGGCTTTTAAATATGTACTGGCAAATAGTCCGCTATGCTTCTCGGTAGGATTTAGACATGTCTAATTTTGCAGCCAAACTTATAGAACCAAACTGATGCAGCCAAATGGATAGACAGCCATGCCAAACTTATTGGGGTACTGGCTGATCAAGTTTGACGACTAGGCTATCGCAAGGAGCATTGGGCAAGATATTATCTGCGGTTGCACCGATTAACCATGCAGCGATACCGTGGCGCTCATGACGTCCGATAATAAGTAAGTCAACGTCCTTTTTACGACAGTAATTAACAATACCTTCATCGTTAGAGATGGCAGCAGTGACCTCAGAATTGACTGCTCGTAAATTATTACGTGCAAGGAACTGTGCGAGTTTAGCCCGTGCTTCTTGCCAATGTTTGCCATCGACATCACCTGAGAGGCTAGATGCGGGTACTAGCTCATAGCCAAAGCGCACCATGTCATCTTCAACGATATGCAGTACCGATAACTTAGCTTCAGGGGAGCCTGCGAGGATACGTTTGGCTCTTTGAGCAACTATATCGGCATCAGATAGCAAGTCGGTAACCAGTAAAATATGTTGGTAGCTCATAATGCGCTCCTATTAATAGTAACTTCATAGTAACAGTGCTGAACATCTTTGTTAAGGTTAAATCCATATTTTAGTTGTGGTAATTGTGTGGGTTCGGTTGTGAGGATGGTTATGAATGAGGTGGTCGTTGTTAAGTAGTTGTTGCACAATTAATAAATGTTCATCAAGCCTTCGTTAAACTGCTCATAGTCATAGTTTGTCTCCTGCTGACTTGACTTATCAATGTGCGAGCCCCATCTATTAGCGCTAGGCCAATTATTTTAAATGATTAAATTTAAAAAATTCCCAGAATAATTTTGAGGTTCAACTCTTTTATAAGAGCTGACTATTTATAAACACTGTATAACTTATAACCACTGTACAACATTTTTTATAACGACAATTTTTATCAATCTATTTACCCTGCTCGTAAGGGTATTATTTACATTATGAGCTTTAAGGACAACTATGACTGACACGCCATTTACCGCTGACTTAACTTTGCATCCAGCATTTGAGCTGATTGAGCATCGCCATATTGAGGCGCTATCAATGGATGTGCTGATCAGTCAGCATGTCAAAACGGGAGCGATGCACTATCATTTGGCGCATGCAAGTGATGAAAATGCCTTTTTGGTCGGCTTTCGTACCCAGCCAATGGATTCAAAAGGCGAGGCACATATTTTAGAGCATGTTGCTTTATGTGGTTCTGAGAAGTTCCCAGTACGTGATCCATTCTTTTCAATGATTAAGCGCTCGCTCAATACTTTTATGAATGCGATGACCGCTGCCGATTGGACAGCGTATCCGTATGCCACCCAAAACGAAAACGATTACTTTAACTTGCTTGCCGTGTATCTTGATGCGTCATTTTTCCCCAATATTCACCCGCTCGACTTTGCTCAAGAAGGTATTCGCGTAGAATTAGACGAAAATGATAAGCCGCAGTTTAAAGGTATCGTCTTTAATGAGATGAAAGGTGCCATGAGCGGTGAGATTGATCAGCTCTATCATGCGGTCGCTCATCATTTATTCCCAACGACGACGTATCACTATAATTCAGGTGGCGATCCTGCTGATATTCCTGATCTGACGCATCATGAGTTGGTTGAGTTTCATCAAAGCCATTATCATCCATCGAACAGTATCATCATGAGCTTTGGTAATATTCCGGTTGCTGAGACTCAAGCAAAAATACATGAAGATGCTTTGATTCAGTTTGAAGCAGGTAAAAAACACGTCTCGCGTCCGGAGCAGCGTTTGTCTGCGCCGATTAGTGCCACAGATACTTATACTGCTGACGAAGCTGGCCCTGATCAAACCCATCATGTGGTTGCATGGTTACTACCGTCGATTACCGATCCCAAACAGCGCCTTGCATTACGTTTGTTAGAAGGGGTGTTGATTGAGCATTCTGGTTCGCCGTTGCGTGCGTATCTGGATAGTCATCCGCTAGGAACCTCGCCAAGTCCGTTATTAGGACTGGACGACAGCCATTATGAGATGGTCTTTTATACTGGATTACGTGGTTCAAACCCTGAGCATGCCGATGCGGTAGAGCAGGGCATTATGGACTTGCTGGCTAAAGTTGCTAGTACACCAATCGATGATGAAACTATTGAAACCATCCTACATCAGATTGAGATTGATCAACGTCATATCGGCGGTGATAGCATGCCTTATGGTCTGAATTTGATGTTAGAAGGCTTTAGTACAGCGATACATGATGGCAATCCTATCGATGTGTGGGAAGTGGACGAGCATCTACAATGGCTGCGTGAACAGGTAAAAGATGAGCAGTGGTTGCCTAATTTAATTAAACAGCATCTACTCGATAATAATCACCGAGTACGCGTGACGCTCACGCCGGATAGTGAAAAATCAGCTCGTCTTGTAGCAGCTGAGCAGACCCGTCTCGATACTATCGCGATGGATCTGACGGCTGATGATAAAGATATCCTGCATAAACAGGCGTTGGATTTAGCAGCGCGTCAAACTGCACCGGATGATTTAAGTTTATTACCAAAAGTTGGTTTGGAAGACGTACCGACGGATATCAGCTTTAAGCAAGGCACGCAAAAACAAGTGCGTTTAAGCGGGCAAGACAGTACTTTATTTGAATATGAAGCGGGCACCAATGGCTTATATTATTATCAAGTGATTGTGCCGTTGACGAATGCGATTGGTCATGAGGATACAAGTGAGTTACCAGTTAATGAAGTCATTAATCATCCGCTATTGCCTATATATTTAAGCTTGCTGTCTGAGCTAGGTACGGACTCTTTGAGTGCTCATGAGCTGCAAGCTAAGCAAGCAGCGCATTCATCAGGGGTGACGGCGCGTATCAGCCAGCGCACGGACATTGATGATAGCCAATCAATTAGCAGCTACTTTGTAGTAGCAACGCGCGCGCTTAATCGTAAACCTGAAGCCATTGATTTACTCAAAGAAGTGATGGAGCATAGCGTCTTTACTGAGCATGATCGTATCAAAGAGATCTTGCAGCAGCGTCAAGCAGGCTGGCAGTCAAACCTTGCGGGCTCAGGACATGCTTATGCGATGCAAACTGCCAGTCGCGGTATGAGTCGTCAAGCGCAGCTAGAGTATGTACGCAGTGGCTTGCCGGCACTTAATGCGCTTAAAGAGTTTTTGACGCATGCCAGTCAAGATGATGCGCAATGGGATCAGCTGGCAACTAGTTTGATGGACTTACATCAGCGTTTAATTAGCTTACCCAAACATGCCGTTATCATTTGTGAAGCGGAGCAAACCGAACGCTTAAGCAACTTGATTATCGATAGCTGGAAAGACAGCCGTGCACCAGAGCTGGCTGAAAAGCTGAAAGGTTCTGATGCTGGTATTGAAGATAATATCCCAAGCGAGTTTGCGGATTTAAAATTAGATTCAGCTTTGAATGGTGAAAAAGACGCGGTCAGAGCACTAGAAAGTGGTACTACTGTCGATGTTGAAGATTTGGCTTGGCTAGTTCCGACCAACGTCTATCATAATGCTAGTGCCTATACCGTTCCAGCTGCTGACCATCCAGATACGGCAGCACTAATGGTGTTAGCGCCTTATCTGCGTAATGGTTATCTGCACAGTGCTATCCGTGAGCGCGGTGGTGCTTATGGTGGCGGTGCTGGTTACGATGCCAATGCTTGCTCGTTTAAGTTTTTTAGCTATCGTGATCCGTATTGTGCCGAAACTTTTGCACATTTCGATGCCAGTATCGAATGGTTACTGAATGAGCCACAAACAGATGAGCAGTTAGAAGAAGCTATCTTAGGGATTATCTCAGGTATGGATAAGCCAGGCTCTCCAGCAGGCGAAGCTGTTAAAGCTTGTTTTGCTGACCTGCATAATCGCGGTGCAGACTGGCAACGTAAAATGCGTGCATCGATTTTGGCAGTGACGGTCGATGACTTGCAGCGCGTGGCCAAGCAATACTTGCAAGGGCAAAAACATGTGCGTGCGGTACTCGCGCCATATGATAAAGAAGATGAGATCAAAAACTTAGACTTTAAGGTTTGCAAAATTAAAAGCTAAGAGGCTTTATTACAGAAGAGCTAATGCAAAAAAAGCCAAGCGTAATGCTTGGCTTTTGCTATTTCGTATACAATTTAATAGCGTTTAATACTTTGATCCTTACCGATAAGATCTTGATGAATAGGGAAGTCGGACAGCTCATTAAACTGCTTACGATCAGCAAAATAGCTTGTCAAGGTGCGACGTACTGCTTCAAAAGCAATGGTATCCCATGGAATGTCTTCTTCACTAAATAATGCACAATCAAGGCTTTCAGAGCCGATACCGTAGGCACCATCCTTTAGATCGGTCAAATATATACTGTAGATTTGACCAATATCTGGAATATCATAAATGCAGTATAAATTCGGATTGATTACCACCGCATCAGCTTCTTCAAAGCTCTCGCGTGCTGCGCCTTCAGCCATCGTTTCGCCGTTTTCCATAAAGCCGGCCGGTATGGTCCATAAACCATATTGAGGTTCGATAGCGCGGCGGCATAGCAGTACTCTGTCTTTATACACTACCAAGGAGCCACAAATTACTTTTGGGTTTTCGTAATGAATATAACCACAATTTGGGCATACCAAGCGCGGTATATTATCAGTAGCTGGTATTTTGCGTTCTGCTTCATGACCGCATTCTAGACAATAGCGCATATCAACTGCCTTATTTTGATGAAATAACAAGAGAGATAAGTGGTTTTTTGATTTTTTGAATATGTTTATCGGTGTGGTGCTTTTATAAGTATAACCACAAGATATAATTCTAGTTCTAAACTTTATCTTAAGATAGCATAAAACAGCGCGGTGCTGAATGTTGGTAACATGAACACGTCATTTATCAGCAATAGAGCAAACATGCCTTAAATTAAAAGTCGTTAATATACTAGGGTATGACTGCCCTGTTTAAGAACAGCCAGTCACGTAAAGCTTACGTAGTGGTGACTAGACAGCGCTAATTTAGGCTATGATAAAAGCTAGTATATAGCTTAGCGAAACTACCAATACCTAGGATAATGCCTGCCTCTGCCGATGTTGTTATAAATCAAGGCAACGACTACTAAGGCGAGTGCACCTATCAAAGTTGGTGTAATTAAAAAGTGCCACTTAACACCGCCAAGCATGACGATTAATGGGTTTGAACCTGCTGGCGGGTGCGGTACTCGAAACAGTAGCATGAGGGCAATAGCAGTACCGACAGCGAGTGCCAAGCTCCACCACTCAATACCGAATATAGACATAAAAGATAAACCAGTGAAAGTGGTAATAAAATGACCACCAACGATGTTTCTAGGTTGAGCAAACGGGCTTTCTGGATAAGCAAAAATAAGCAGACAGCTAGCGCCAAATGAGCCCAAAATCATGGCGACATTTTGCCAACTACCAATTAAGGCCAGTGCTGCTGTTGCCAGCGTACCGCCTAGCCAAGCAAGCCCAATAATAAATAAGGGTAATCGTTGGGGGCAGTCATCGATTTTGCCTTGCATCTTATTTAATGAAAAAATCTTATTCACTAGCGTTTCCTAAATAATATACTGATAAATTTAGCTACTTGATTCATGATAAGTCTTCTTTTTGAGACTTTTTTATGGATAACCTAACTTAGTGACACTTCTTAATAAAACTTCTTAACGACACTTAATACTGATAAAAATATAGGCCGATTATAATGTTAATACATCCGCAGTCTGCAAGTTTTGATGAACTGTCAGTCGTTGTACCAACGTTGATTCGTCAACCTACACTCAGAAAGTTGGCTGAGCGGGTGCAGCATGAGACCTTAAATGCAGTCACCAGTCCAGCGATGTATAGCTCTTACAATACCTCTCAAAGTGCTCGAATTTTAGACAGTCTATATCAGACACCGATTGCTGATGCCTCGATACTGGTCGCCATCACCCATGAGCGCCATCCAAAGCTGCTACTAACGCGCCGCGCTGCACACATGAATAGTCACGCCGGGGAAGTGTCATGCGCTGGTGGTAAGTATGAAATAGGCGATGGCAATAATGTCGTCACCGCCTTACGTGAAGCTTGTGAGGAGACTGCACTACCGCCAAATAAAGTACAGCTGCTCGGTCAATTACCTATTCAAACCTCTAAAAGTGGCATGAGTGTGCGCCCAATCGTAGCTCTCATTGCTCCAGGCTTAGTGTTGGTGCCTGAGATGGGGGAGATATCGCGCATCTTTTGGGCAGATTTTGAAACGTTACTCACGCAGCCAACCGTAGAATATTCGGTAGAGTACACGATGCAGGATGAAACCTCGACCATACTCACACCCAGCTGGCAAGTGGAGGGTGAAACAGTGTGGGGTCTGACGGGACGCGTCATTGCCAGCCTACTAGAAACTGGGTTTGATCGGCAGCTTGAATGGTATTATCGTATACAAAACACAAGGCTGTGAAGGTTATAGTCTTATAGCGTCTAACCGTTTAATACACACTTATTTGACGTAGAACCCTTTAACACAGAGCATCACCAAACACGCTTTTTGTGGATTTATTATAGTTATTGTCGACGCTATTGATAATGGTTCAGGATATTCTATTTACTACTAATAATATTCTTGAGCTATGTTTTTTATTTATAGTAGTCATCGTTTTTCTTAAGCCACCAGTTCATATTATCTTGGCGCTTAGCGCGGAACTGCTCAAGCTTGTCAGCAACGGCGCTATTGTGTTGGCGAGCCGTATCAAGAGCGAACAAGATAGGCACTGATGACAGTACCCCAAAACGTATCTTTGATTTGGGCAATTGTAGTCCATCACCAACATCATCACCGACTATGGTGCGTGTCACACTAGCATTAACCATCTCAACGAAGCGTCCACGTCGATTGTCCTCACCCATTAGCTGGCGTGGCAAATCGTGCAAGGCTTTGGCAAGCGGTCTGCCCATTTTAAAGTCAAGCTGCTGAATGGATAAATAGGTATAAAGCCATTCCCAGCAGGCGGCTTCACCTTTTGGCAAACGCTGCAAATCAACACCCATCCAGTAGCTGGCAAGATTCCACAGATGCAAGATGCCCTCAGCTTCTTCTGTGCTAATCCGTGCTCCCAGCAGCTGCAATCCACGCATAATTAATAGTGAAAACTGCAAGTGAGTCGCAATCATATCTGTCTGATTAATGGGGATACCCCAATAGGCCGTATTCCAAGTACCATCAGGATTATGATGTTGATCGGCATTTGGTATGACGCCTGCGGCAGCATTGCCTTTACCTTTAAGCAAGTTTTGGCGTACTAGTGTATGAATCTGACGTACATTGATTGACTGGCGCCAGCCCTCAGAGCCGATCGCTAATACTTGGTCAATTGGCTTTCGTTTATTATTGTGATGATGCGCGCTAGGGTCTAGTTGTGGGTGTTCAGATACCGCTAGGATATAAGCGTAGGTACGCATCAAGCGTGGTAGAGCGTCATGCATCAAGGCACCGGTCTGAATGAGCGGTAGCGAGAGAGCAGGGATGCTGTAGCCTGCCATTAGTGCAACGTTACGCAGTAGCCAAATGAGCATCAGCGGATAACGGCGATAGGCGACCGCACCAATTTGCGCAAGCTTGGGATTAAACCAATCAGGGTGACTGCTAAATTGCTCAGTTAATGAGCTAAATGATGGGTTAGTAGTAAGGTCAATATTGATACTAGGATTTACGTTACCATCGACTATCAAATTCTGTAGCGGACGGCCAAAGCGAATCCCATCAGCCGTCAACGCATCCGCCAGCGGATCACCAATATCGTAACCAGCTACTATCTCCTCTAATAAATCTTGCGAGATAGTGAAGTCTTTAGGTAGCAAGTAACGCCTGATACGGCGTAGGACTTGTAGATCACTATGATCTGTAATGGCAGTAGTACGCCCATGACGCTGATAGCTCGCTACAGATTTTTTATGCTGTATAAGCTGCTCATTAGAGATGTCGGTATCACTTTTAGAAGGAGTTTTGGGTTTCATATTTATAATGTACCATCATAGCTGGCGCTACTGATAATCAAATGCGCTAACAGTTGTTATAAACTGTTAGCGCATTATGAAGCTCAATTTATATCATAAGACTCATAATAGTTACTGCCTATATCCAAACCTTTGGTACAAATATCAATGACGAGTTAAATCCACTGATGTCCCGCTGACACTATCTTTTAAGCTTAGTTTTAGCATGATGTAACCAGCAATACCAGATACGATCGAGCCCATAATGATGCCTAAACGTTCATCGAATAGCGTGGTATCGCCAGCAAATGCCAAGCCACCGATAAATAAGCTCATAGTAAAGCCAACACCGCACAGTAAAGCGGCACCATAGATTTGCTTGTAATTCATACCTCTTGGCATGGTTGAGATACCAAGTTTAAAGATCAACCAGCACATGACCATAACGCCTATCTGCTTACCGATGAATAGACCTGCGGCAATACCAAGTGGCACTGAATGGAATAGCTCAGCAAGACCTGCACCTTTTAGCGATATACCGGAGTTGGCAAAGGCAAATAATGGCAGAATACCAAAGGCAACGGTATTATGTAAATCATGTTCTAGCTCTTCAAGCGGTGAGTGTTCAGGATCAGTACGGTCGAACATAGGAATAAATAGTGCTAAAACCACCCCTGCTAAAGTCGCATGAATACCGGATTTGAGTACCGCAATCCACATAATGACACCGATGAGCAGATAAGGCGTAATGCTGGTGACGTTGCGACGATTAAGTAAATATAAGAAAGGCAAACACAAGCCCGCGACCGCTAATGACTCTAGTGATAAGTCATTGGTATAAAACAAAGCGATGATTAAAATCGCCCCAATATCATCAAAGATAGCAATTGATACTAAAAACACTTTTAATGAGTTGGGTACGCGGTTACCTAAAAGACTCAAAATACCGAGAGCAAACGCAATATCAGTTGCTGCTGGAATTGCCCAGCCTTTCCAAAACTCAGGCTCACTATAGTTGAACATTAGATAGACAATGGCTGGCATAATCATGCCGCCTAATGCAGCACCAGCAGGTAATATAATCTGCTTAACGTTAGATAACTCGCCAATGAGCACTTCGCGTTTGAGCTCAAGTCCGACTAAGAAAAAGAAAATCGCCATGAGACCATCATTTATCCAATGATGAGCGTCTTTGGCAATTGCAAAGTCGCCAATTTGAATGGCGACGGGTGCATGAATAAAACCTTGATACCAAACACTAAGGGGGGAGTTGGCAATAATCATTGCAGCAATAGCCGCCAACGCTAAGACAATACCGCCTGCTGCCTCAAATTCAAAAAACGCTTTAACCCTTCGTATTGCCATATCATCCTCATTTGCTAAATACGTACAGTAAACTCAAACGCCTATCTATCAACTACGTAATATTACGGATAGCTCGCTTCAGTTTCTCATAATTTCATCAATATAAACAATAAAATGCGTTAAACAATATATATCAGTCTACCGCGCAAGGTCATGACAGGCGATATAAAGACAATAATATGATTGATAGCGCTACTACGACCAGTTAAATATCTTTGGCCTAAAGACTTCTTCCTTGAAGTTTTTTTATTGCTATAAGGTATTCTATGTTTTGCTATAGATACTCGCAACAGCCATTATTAGGATATGACAGTCTAGCTATTTTTCTAGATAGTTTTGCGACCGCCATCATAAAATATAATGCCGTGACATGATAGTGCCCATAGACAGATAGTGTTTACCGCTCAGTAGGCGGATACTAACTAGTAAATCTAGCAGACTTTGTTACGTTTTGGTTTTTTTTATAGTTTTAACTCTATAATGGGCCGCATCTATTTGTGAATTAACTGCTTTTCAATAAAACTCTCAACTTACTCTTTATTCTATTTTGATATTCATGTTGATGTTAATGAGCTCTAGGCTAATAGTCTAGCGCTTACTGTTGTTTTTATTAGAATATTATTACAAGGTCAGTTTCATGGACTTATCGTTATCCCTAGAAATTATTTTGATGCTCACTGCGGTAGCCGCGCTTGCTGGCTTTATTGATGCTATCGCGGGTGGCGGTGGACTGTTGACCATACCAGCTATGCTACTGGCCAATATCCCGCCAGTGCTGACACTTGGTACTAATAAGCTACAAGCAGCCTCAGGCGCGCTTGCTGCCTCTATTACGATGATTAGAAAAGGTGTCGTCAAGCCTCAGCGTATCAAGGTCGCTATTATTGCCGCGTTCATCGGTTCTGTTATCGGTACTATCGCCGTGCAGATGTCTCCGCCTGACTTGCTCGAAAAGCTGATTCCTTTCTTGATTGCTGCTATTGGTATTTATACCTTATTTGCACCTAGGCTTGGTGAAGTAGAAGCAGCACCGCGCATCTCAGAAGGTAAATGGCAAAAAGTCGTTGCGCCTTTAATTGGTTTTTATGATGGTTATATTGGCCCGGGAACTGGTATGTTCTTTGCGCTTGGTAATGTCGCTCTACGTGGTCGTCAGATTATCGAAGCGACAGGTGCGGCAAAGGTCTTGAACTTATCTACCAATATTGGCTCGCTGATTTTCTTCATTTTGGGCGGTAATGTCTTGTGGAAAGTAGGTCTGGCAATGATGGTTGGACAAACGATAGGGGCTTATTTTGGCTCACATATGGTGGTCAAGGGTGGCAGTAGGCTAATTCGTCCGATGATTGTGCTGGTATGCTTAGCCATGCTGACTAAGTACATGCTTGGCTAATCTTCCCATAATGTACAACATCTTTATGTGGATTATCCCAACAAAAAACCTCAGCCAATTTGACTGAGGTTTTTTATATCTATTCAATGTTAAGGGTTAGCGACGACGATCAACATCATCATATTCACTACCCATCAAGCCATCGCTAAAGACTTCAGAGAACTCACGCTCGTTGTCTTCATCGATATGACCATCAAATACGTCTTTGGCACCAGCATTAGGATCGTTATAGATAGCAACGTCCATTTTATTTTCTGATTTTGCCACAATAGCGGTCACTGCTGCATCGCCACCAACGTTTACTGCGGTACGTAACATATCTAAGATACGATCCACACCTAAGATAAGGCCAATACCTTCAATAGGTAAGCCGACTTGGGCAAATACCATAGATAGCATAATCAAGCCAACGCCCGGTACACCAGCAGTACCGATAGAGGCCAATACCGACATTAAGATAACAGTCAGATATTCGGTCACGCCCAAATCAATACCGTAAATATTGGCAATGAAAATGGTCGCTGTCCCTTGCATGATAGCCGTACCATCCATGTTGATGGTTGCACCAAAAGGAACGGTAAACGAAGCGACTGAGTTATTAACACCCATACGCTTGGTGACTGTACGCAAGGTAATCGGAATGGTGGCATTCGAGCTTGAAGTACTAAATGCAAAAATCTGAACTTCGCGCATTTTTGCCAAAAAGGTCTTGATTGATAAACCTGAGAATAGCTTGAGCACGATCATCATCGTAATAAAGAAATGGAAAGCCAGTGAGCCAACCAGTACGGCAACATAACCCAATAATGACCAAATAAGATCTAAACCCAGCTCTGCCATGGCTTTGGTCAACAGTGCAAATACACCATAAGGAGCAAGGTTCATAATGATGGTCACCATCTTTAAGATGACTTCATTGATTAATTCCAAGCTCTGTACCAAACCTTTAGCGGGCTTGCCAACCATCAAGATACTGATACCGATTAGAACGGCAAAGAAAATGATGGATAACATATCGCCATTTGCCATCGCACTGATAGGGTTGGATGGGATAATATTGGAGAATACATCAAGCAGTGGTGGCGCTGAGGCCGCTTCAAATTCTGCTGCGGTCTCGACGTTCATGCCTTTACCAATGCCAAACACGATACCCAGTCCAATGGCCGTCGCAATAGCTAATGCTGTCGTCATCATATAGATGAGAAAAGTCTTGGTACCAATGCGGCCAAGCAAGCGGATGTCACCAATACCGCAAACCCCGCAAATAAGAGAGATTAATACTAAAGGTACAACTAGCATTTTGAGTGAGTTAACGAATAGCTTACCGATGATAGCAAGGAAGCCATTGGTAATATACGTATTAACAAAGCCGCCTTCAGCGTTTAGTCCGGAATAATTTATAAATAAACCCAGTATAATACCGAGCACCATGGCAACGATAATCTTGCCCGTCAGTCCCATATTTTTCCACATAACTTACATCCTTGGTGTACGTAACTCTCAGTAATAAGCTGGGTATTCAAATCAATATGATTATAACCACTGCTCTCATCACGAGCCCTGTTACGCCTATTAAATTCTTTCTAGTCTCATGTTTTGGGGGACAATATAAAAGAATTGTTAGGGGCACTGCAAGATTTTTTTATCATTCAAGTCATATTTATCTATCGACATGACAGCTTATAAAAGCTATGTGCCCAGAAAATAGCTATTATTTATTCTAAACGGTTTGTTTCTGATATGAAACAAAATTTTTATGAATGGCTTTTAGGCCATGTAGATGACGTTATGAGAGTGACGATCCAGCGTGGATTGCATTCAATTTTACTGACTTCATATTTATAAGGTAGGGATTAATATATTAATAAGGAAGTTTCAAACAAAAAAAACGGCCTGCGCACAGACCGATTTCTACATAAGACAAAATTATTTACCTCAACAACTTATTTCGCGTTTTGAAAGCCACCGTAATACTTCACTGGTGACCAGCTTGGGATAACAGCAGGCAATTTTGGATCAAACTTTTTATATTCTTTAGCACCATAAACTGGCTTACCATCTACAATCGTTAATACGGATTCGATACCTTTGATTTTTTCTTCAGGTACGGTGAAGTAGTCATCAGATAGCAATACAAAGTCTGCATACATGCCAGGTTCTAGCGTGCCTTTTACTTTTTCTTCATTGGAGAACCATGCACTGCCTTTGGTATACACTTGCAAAGCATCTGCTCTTGATAATACATTGTCCTTGCCATACAACTGGGTGCCCCCAACAGTCTTACCTGTGCTCAGCCAATATAAAGCAATCCAAGGGTTATAGCTTGATACTCGCGTACCATCCGTACCAGCACCTAGCGGGATACCCATATCAAAAATCTTTTTGAATGGTGGCGCAGTACTAGCCGCTTCTTTGCCATAACGCTCGACGAAGTATTCACCAGCATACGACATCCGGTTTTGAACAGAGATTCCGCCATTTAAACGTTTAATTTCTTTCAACGTCTCATCGTTCACAGTCTCTGCGTGATCAATGACCCAGCGCATATCGTTACGGATTTTGCCGTTGTTTTCACGGTCAATCTCATCTACCAAGTCAACGATGAGTTTAGTGTTTTCACCATAGGTTGAATGCTGTCTAAACGGCCAGCCTTCATTCACATGCATTTGAATGATTTCTTTGGTTTGCGCGCGCCAGTCTTCATTGTCTTTAATAAATGGTTTGGGTGCTAGAAAGTTCTCAAAGTCACCGGCTGCCCACGTCATATACTCGCCGCCACCTTTTAATTCATAACCGTGCTCATGTGCTATATCTTCATTGACAGAGGCTTCGTTGTTCGCCATCCACTTCTCAAAGGCAGCGCGCTCTTCGCCCGCTTTTTGTGGGAATAAATAGTATGAGATGCGCAATGATGAATCACCACTGGTTGCTAGGGCTTTAGAAGCTTCATAGTCTTCAGGGAACGTATGGCCACCGCCGCCTGCATCAATCGCACTAGTGAGACCAAAACGGTTGAGCTCGTGATTGAAGTGCTTGGTCGAGTTGATCATCTCTTCTTTAGATAAAGCTGGCAATGCACCGATCACTTTATACAAAATCATGGCATTGGGTTCAGCCAAAAGTACACCCGTCAGCTTACCGTTTTTATCTTTTTCATAACGGCTTTGATCGTTGGGTGGCTTAGTATTTTCATCGATATCTAAAGCTTTTAGACCTGCTTCATTCAGCCAGCCGCGACTGTATAAATACAAGACAAAGGTAGGGGTATCACCCGTCGCTTCGTTAATCTCTTCAATAGTTGGCATGCGTTTTTCTTCAAACTGATGCGGTGACCAGCCACCAATCACACGTACCCACTGACCCTCAGGCGTTCTATCCGCTTGCTCTTTTAACATTCGCAAAGCTTCTTTCAATGATTTAACACCGTCCCAACGTAGCTCAGTGTTATAAAAACGACCACCACGCGTCACATGCAGATGTGAGTCATTAAGACCCGGAATCAACGTTCTACCATTCGCATCAATAACTTGCGTGTCCTTACTACGTAAACGTAGGATATCTTCATCGCTACCTGTACGTAATACTTTGCCATCTTTTACCGCAATCGCCTCGGCAGTACTTCTCTCATCATCCATCACCGCTACTTTGGCATTGGTAACGATCATGTCAGCCACCAACGCTTTAGGCGCGCTCACGCTTGCTGGTGGGTTTTGTACCGCGCATGCGGTTAAGACGCTCGCTGCACCAGCAAGCAAAATCATATTTTTCATCATTAGAATTCCTTTACCATTGACTAAGAATTTTAATTTATCATATTATCTTAACGTTATCAGTCATCTATTAACTTTCATTAATGAATTTTACAATAAAAAAACAAAGGCTTGGATTTGGTTTCGTATGACAGTTTGCTTTCAAATGGATCGTTTTCAATAATGATTCTATAATTCAACTAACTACCTTATAAAGAGCCATAAAAAAAGCAAGACTACCATTATAAGGTAATCTTGCTTTCGATAGTCTTGTTTGCGATAGTATTAATAGGCTATGAGTCGATTAGGGATAACGTGTTAAAGTTTATAAAAGGGCTTTAAGCATAATCGTTATGCTTTGTCATCTTCTTCGCGACGTAATCCATCTTGCCACTTAGAACCCTCTGTAGAGTCAGTTTCTACCTTATCACTGTCAACTGGTTTGCTTTCCACTGAATCTGATTGTTTATCAATACCTTTGCTATGATTGTAGCCCATACGTTCGCTAAGCGTTGACTCCGCATCACGGCTACGGTGATCAAGAGATTCTTCTTCAGGATGCGACTCATCAAAGTCAGTTTGGGCACTGATTTCTTTAGCTGTATCTTGCTCATCGACCATTTTTACATCGCCATCTGCCTCATAACCGTGGTCTGGATTGTCATCGCCAGTAGGCTCAGTATCTTCGGTTGGAGTATTATCAGCTGATATACCGTTTCTGGCTTGGGCATCGTTTTTCAGTTGCGCATAATCAGTAAGCTGGTGTACCGCATTTTCTAAACTGTGTGGATTAAAACGCTCTTGTGCGTGCAATAGATGCTCGTCGAATACATCGGTGAGGAGAGAATCAAAGCGCAATGCATTGTATTTAATGAGCTGCTCAGCCTCGCTTTCACTAATATCACCGTTTTGACTCGCATACACCACATGATCTTCAAAGGTTAAACCTTCAAAACTATCGTCATGCTCTGCTTTTTTGAACTTCTGCCATAATGGTTCAACTTCAAGCAGCGTCTGATAAGCATGTTCCATACGGCCCGTAACATCATCAGGATCTGTGTTGTAGTACACCATTGTTTTGAGATAGTCGCGGAATGGGTTGGCTTCATGATCATCCATAAAGGTATCACCCAATCTGGTCTTGAGCTCATCACTTGCTGGCGTAAAGATACGTCCACTAGGGAACGTCACAAAGCTAACGACATTGGCTGCCATCCGATGAGGAAAGTTTGCAAAGAACGAGACGAAAGCTTCTTGAATAGCACACAGGCTATCTTGTAGGGCGACCTCTGCATGTAAACGTTCTGCTTCTGACTTACTGCCATGCTCATAAAATTGCAAAATAGCAGTCGCAATAAATAAATGACCATGAATGTCAGCTAAGCGTCCAGAGAGCATCTCTTTACGTTTTAAGTCACCAGCAAGCAACCCTAATGCCATATCTGCAGTGAGCGCAAAGCTAGCACTTAAACGGTTAATATGCTTGTAGTAGGGACGGGTAAAGCTATCTGCAAAGCTTGGCGCATTGCTGCTGCCGCCAACGTAACCTGCGACAAAGGCTTTCGCACCGCGATTAAAGGTATAACCTAAATGCTTAAAGAATAAGTTATCAAATTGCTTTAACGCGCCTTCTTTATCCTCACTTTGTAATAGTTGCAACTCGTCAAATAGGTATGGATGACAGCGCATCGCCCCTTGACCAAAGATCATCAGTGAGCGCGTCAAGATATTTGCGCCTTCAACCGTAATAGAGACTGGAATAGCTTGATAGGGAGCCGCCAAAAAGTTACGTGGGCCCATTTGGATAGCGCGGCCTCCAACGACATCCATAGCATCATTGACCACTCCACGCATAGTTTCAGTCGCATAATATTTTGCCATTGCAGTCATGACTGATGGCGTACCACCTTGATTTAATCCGCAAGTAACTAAGTGACGAAATGCCTCTAGCATATAAGTTTGGCTAGCGATGCGACTGGTTGCATCTTGTACACCTTCAAATTTACCGACAGAGATTTTAAATTGCTCACGGACTTTGGAAAAGGCACTAACTGATAAATAACTCATCTCGCTCGCTGAAGTTGAAAGCGCTGGTAAAGAGATACCACGTCCAACTCCAAGACATTCCATCAGCATCCGCCAACCGCGACCGGCGTTCTCGACCCCGCCGATAATATAATCTAGCGGAATAAAAACATCAGTGCCATCAACCGTACCATTCATAAATGGTGAGCCACTAGGATAGTGGCGTGGGCCTATAATCACGCCCTCGTGATCAGCAGGTATTAAAGCGCAAGTAATACCATAATCAGTCTTGATAGGATCACCAAGCAAGCCTTCTGGATCATGCATTTTAAACGCCAGTCCTACGACAGTTGCGATAGGAGCAAGCGTAATCCAGCGTTTAGAGAAGTTCATGCGCAGACCGAGCGTGTACTCGCCATCGTGAATACCGTAGCAGACTATCCCTGTATCGGGGATAGCGCCTGCATCAGAGCCCGCCTCAGGACCCGTCAAACCAAAACAAGGAACTTCTTCACCTTTAGCAAGTCCTGGTAACCAGCGTTGCTTCTGCTCGTCTGTACCATAGTGCATCAAAAGCTCACCAGGGCCGAGCGAGTTTGGGACCATGCAGCTAACCGCAGCCGTTGACGAGCGCGAAGCAATCTTACTCATAACACGACTTTGAGCATAAGAGCTGAAATCTAAACCACCATACTCTTCAGGGATAATTAAACCCAAAAAGCCGTTAGCCTTGATAAATTGCCAAGCTTGGGGCGTTAGATCTTTATAATCTTGAGTAATTTCCCATTCATCGAGCATTGCACATAGGGTCTCAACTTCATTATCAATGAAACTTTGTTCGCGTTCAGACAGCTCTGGGTAAGGGTAGTTGGCAAAGGTATCCCAATTTGGCGCACCCATAAACAGCTCTTTTTCCCACCAGCTAGTACCAGCGTCCAGTGCTTCACGCTCAGTATCACTCATACTTGGCATTGCACCGCCTAGTGCTTTATAGACTGGCTTGGTAATAAGTGCTTGGCGCATCGGGGCGACCAACAGTACTAAACACAGCAGAACTATCGGAATACCTAAAATCAGTGACCATGGACTGATAAAAGCGGTAACTATTACGGTGATGATAGCAACGATACTACCGCTGACACGCGATAAGGACAGTAAAAATATGGCCAAGACGACGGCTAACTGAATGATTACTGCTAAAATAAATAAGCCAATCGCCATGACTGTCTCCTTGGCAAAATATGAATAGGGAATTGGGAAATATAAAAAACGCTAAGTTGGTAATAATTTAATGATCAAAGCCAATGTTAGACAAACTATTTTAAATATTATTTTTTATACTGTCTTTAAGTGTTATCGCTTATCTGGTTTAAAATAGTAAGTAATTAATACATTTGATAAGTATTGACTGCATTAAATATAAAGTAACTACTGATATAAACGATAAAGGTACAGATTGTAAATAAAGTTATCTACCAATATGAAATAGTTCTTAAAAACTATCAAGAGCGAAAATGCTACGCTATGTCGATAATATGTATCAATCTCACTGAGTCATTTCATATAAAACAAAGCATTTGTTAGACAGTATAAACTAAAATGGTGCTAGGCAGTTTTCAGCATAAGACAAAGTGTCGTTACGGCCAACGATAATGTGATCAATAAAAGTGATATCAAGTAAATCACAGGCCTTTTTAAGCTCATAGGTCAATAGGTTATCAGCCGTTGAAGGCTGGGCATCAGTATGAGGGTGATTGTGTGCGACGATTAGCTGACTGGCAGCATGGCTCAAAGCGTGGCGAAGGACGTGCTTGATGCATACTGAACAAGAAGAGATACCTCCAGTAAAAAGTATCTCAAAGTTTAATAGATTTAGAGCATTATCCAGACAGAGTACGGCAAAGACCTCACGATGCTCGCCGCGCAATTGCGTACTAATATAGTCTTTGACCGCCTGTGAACGCCCAAGCGCTTGACCAGTCTTAAGTTGACTATCTAAATAGCGTGTGCCCATCTCAAGCGAAGCTAATATCTGTGTATATTTGGCAGGGCCGATACCATGACAGGCAAGGACAGACTCTTGCGGCGCCGCTAAAAGTTCTGCTAGGCTACCGAACTGCTCAATCAAATGACGAGCAAGCTCGATAGCTGACTGTGATTGAGTACCAGTACGTAAAAATATTGCTAAAATCTCTGCGTCGGTAAGATGCGCTGCGCCAAATTTCAGCAGCTTTTCACGCGGTCTATCGTCTTCATGCCAGTCTTTTATAGCCACTATTTTTCCTTAAAAATGGGTTAATACTAAATAAATGAGAGAGTAAATAAGATTGGGAGAGAAAACTTTCCCCAATTTATCGCATAATTGTTACTATAAACGCAATTTTATCTTCTAACTTTTTATTGATGCCACGCCTATGTCAAATGTTGTGCTCGCTATTACTGGCGGTATTGCCGCTTATAAATCCGCTGTTTTTGCCCGCTTACTGATTAAAGCGGGGTTCGAGGTGCGCGTCATTATGACGACAGGCGCGCAAGCGTTTATCACACCGCTTACTCTACAAGCCTTGACTGGTAATGAGGTACATATCTCATTGCTTGATGAGCGTGCTGAGGCTGGCATGGGTCATATTGAGCTTGCCAAGTGGGCAGACTTGATAGTCATTGCCCCAGCTTCGGCCAATACCTTAGCTCGATTGGCAATGGGAATGGCTGATGACTTACTAACCACAGTATGTCTTGCAACTACCGCACCAGTATTGATTGCACCAGCGATGAACCAGCAAATGTGGGCGCATCCAGCGGTGAGTCTAAATGTGCAGACGCTAGCCGATATGAATTATCATATTATTAACCCTGCAAGCGGTGAGCAAGCGTGTGGTGATGTAGGGGCAGGGCGCTTGCCTGAGCCTGAGCAGTTATTAGCAGAAGTGCGCTTATTTAACGCGCAGCAAACTATTCCACAGCATCTATTTGGTAAAACAGTCGTTATTACCGCAGGACCTACTGTTGAAGCGATCGATCCGGTGCGCTATTTATCGAATCATTCTTCAGGAAAAATGGGTTTTGCATTGGCACAGGCCTGTGTAGAGGCGGGCGCACAAGTTACGTTAATCGCTGGTGGTAAGGTCGCGCTACCAACGCCGCTTGGGGTCACTCGTATTGATGTATTGTCTGCCGCAGAGATGCTAACGACTGCTCAGCAATGTGTGGCTGGTACGCATCCTGCTTTACTGGCTTTGGCTGAAAATGAACAAAACGATGGTCATGAGCACTACCATACGCATAGCCATGAACACGAACATGGCGACTGTGACTGCCATGAGCCGGACGATCAGATAGAGCAGCAAAGTATGTCGTTAGGAAGTATAACGTTAAACAGTAATTTGGATACAGTGCGCTTAGATACATTGCCCTTAGATAACTTGCGCCATGCTGACATCTTTATCGCCACTGCTGCTGTTGCCGATTATCGTACTGAAGAAGCTGCCCCGCAAAAAATCAAAAAAACCCAAGATGCCATGACGCTAAATCTGGTCAAAAACCCTGACATCTTAGCGACTATTTCACATGCCTATCCGGATATGTTTGTCGTCGGTTTTGCGGCAGAGACCCAAGATGTAGAGCACTATGCCCGCGGTAAGCTGGCATCCAAAGATTTGGACTTGATTGCTTGTAATGACGTCTCACGCTCAGACATTGGTTTCGCTAGCGATGACAATGCGATGCAAGTGTTTTTCTCTCAGCGCTATGCAAATGATACGGTGACATTAGAGAAAGCGAGCAAGGATAAAATTGCCGATCAGCTTGCTACTATTATCGGCGAGACCCTGATGCAACGTCTTAATGGTTAATTATTTAGTTATTAGCATTAAGCCGCAAATGATATGTCTGTTAGAGCTACTATGACGGACATGGCTGATAGCGATAGCACCCAGACGTTATTGCTGATTGTGATTTTTGCACTAGCATCACTGCTGCATGGTATTAGTGGGCTGGGTGTAACGTTGGTGACTACTACTGCGCTTGCCAGCATGTATCCGTTGCCACACGCCATTGTCTTGGTGATATTCCCGTCATTATTGCTAAATGCGATGACATGGCTGGCAGGTGGCGGGCGTAGTATTTGGCAAAACTTTATCTATTATGGTAGACGCTATTGGCTGCTCGCGTTAACCAGCTTACTCGGTAGTATTTTGGGTGCAAAGCTACTGCTGTGGGTAGATAGTGCTTACATTTTATTAGTATTAGCGGCTGTCATCGGCTTTTACGTTATAAGTGCACTACTCGGTAAGCAAATACGTCTGCCTGATACTAAGCCTGTGCTGATTATCGTTGGTTTTAGTGCAGGAGTCATTGGCGGCGCGACCAATGCGATGTCGACCATACTAATAATGTACTTATTGTCTGCAAGTAACGATAAAAACACCATCGCTAAAGTCGGCAACATGTGTTATTTCTTGGGTAAAATTGCCCAAATTATCGTATTGCGTGAGCCTATTATGGCACTGAGCGGTAGTGAGTGGCAGCTGATTACTCTGCTGAGTGTTCTGTCTATTGCCTCCCTTTTAGTCGGTATCCGCCTGCGTCGTTACTTACCGCAAGCACGCTTTCGTCAGCTTATTTTATTGATTCTCACGCTACTTGGTATACGCGTAGGCTGGCAGGGAATTACGGCATTTTTGTAGTATAGTCAGTACCAAATAGAATCGAACCATCAATAATTACGTGCTACTGGTATAAATTTTCCTTGCGTGCTGCTGATAAAGAGGCTGCGCAAAATTCATCCCAGTAGCACTGACTCGGTTTTAAAGTGAGTTGACTATACGGAGTGCTTTTCAGGTTAGCGATTGAATAAATTTAATACGATAGTAGCGATGACACTGATGACTATCATAGTGATCACTGGAAAATAAACCCGTGTATTGCCTGAAGTGTGTTTGATATCGCCTGGCAGATTACCTATCCACGAAAACGCGCTTGGAAACAGCAGCCAAATAACGCCGATGATAACCAACACAATGCCTATACCTATCAATATTTTTGCCATATAAAGCCTCGCAAATGCTCTGATTTTATATCGTCTTAACTAAATGGTTTCGTGTCGACTATTAATGCGCTGCACATGAGCCAACCATCTCACCAAAATACAGCTGCTGGGCAACCCGAAAGGTATTACAGTGCGCTTCAACCACATCTTCAATATCTTCTGAATAACCACCGCCCATCACGATAGCGACTGGAATGTTAGCGGCTTTTGCTTGCTGCAACACATACTCATCACGTGCCTTGCAACCCCCTTGCGTTAAGCCAAGTTTACCCAGTTTATCGGTCGCGAGCACATCGACCGCAGACTGATAAAAAATCATATCGGGTGCGACGTCGCTAATTAAGCGCGGCAGCGTATCCCTCAAAATCTGTAAATATTCTGCATCACCCGTATCGTTATCCAGCTCAATATCTAAGTCGGATATTTCTTTACGAAACGGATAGTTCTTGGCGCCGTGCATACTAAACACAAAAACGCGTGGCTCATCCGCCATAATGCTGGCGTTGCCATTGCCTTGATGAACATCCAAATCAACGATTAAAATCTTTTGCGCCTGTCCACGATTGAGTAATAAATTACTGGCGATACACACATCATTAAACACGCAAAATCCCTCGCCATGATCGGCAAATGCATGATGCGTCCCACCCGCGACATTCATTGCCACACCGTGCTGCTGGGCATATAACGCACATTCATAAGTGGCGTGGGCAATATGGCGACCACGATCCACTAACGCTTCGGTCATTTCAAAACCAATAGGGCGCGCTTCTTTGCGCGGCAAGGTTTGGGTTTTAAGCTTATGCCAATAGTCCTCAGTATGGGTAGTTAATATTTCGTCTTCTGTCAGACGCTTGGGTGCAAAAAAATTATCGGTAGTGATGGTCCCTTCGCTAAGCAAGCGCTCAGGAATCATCGTATATTTTTGCATGGGAAAACGATGCTTGTCAGGTACGGAATAACGAAAAACTTCAGAGTAAGCAATTTTTAGCATAATTTTTAATTGTGTCGTTGTTTGAAAGGGTGATAATGAATTTTTGAAAGAACTTGTTATTAAGAGTAATAAAGGATTAGAAGATATGAGAGCTACTGACTTGTATTTTACTAAGTTTTTTTAAATTAAGAGATTTTTGTGAATTAAGAAACTGTCTAAACTAAAAGACTTTTTAAATTAAGCCTCTTTATTGAACAAACTGAGTCGGAAGAAAGAAGGTTCTTGAGTCGGATTGCTGACGTAGCTCTATAAGTAACGTTTGCATATCTTCAGCAGGGTCTTGAGTGTTGATTAAATCATCAAATATCTCGTAAGCAACTGTAGTCATGGCAATTACGCTTTGCAACAAATTCTCAAGGATATGATCATTAATACCAACTGCCTCGACATCGATAGCATGTTTGTAGCGTATTTCGCCATCGTTCACATCCATCTCTAAATTACCGATTAGCATGTCATAATTAATTTGGGTAATAAGTAACATTGCTGCGTTTTGATGACTTTCGGGCACTAAAAAGGGCAAAATACCATAGACCGCTAGCAAGTTGTTTTTCTCTTGCACACGAAACAGATAGCCACATTCTAATTGTTTATTGCGCATCCTTAAGGATAAATGATGCGATTGCTGGCTGTCATTTGTTTTTGGTCGATAATGAGTGTAGTGCCACTGTTTGTCATTAAAATACTGTTTAAGGTAATCGACAATAGCTATGTCGGTATTGTTGTCTTGCTCAGCAGTCTGATTCAAAGAGTCCGCTTTAGAGCTTTCGGGGTTATTTTTATTATCAGTATTAGTAGTATTATCAATAATGCCATTAGAGTCGCTAGTGTCTGTTTTAGCAGCGCTTATGTTACTAGCATTTTTATCATTGGCCTTCTTATCACTAGACTTTTTATTAGCCTTGGCGCTATAAGTTCCAGCTTGCAGAGTATCAGTATTAATATCTCCATTAACATCAGTTTCGTTATTAACATTAGTATCCTTACCAACATCAATATCGTTATCAACGCTAACTTCATCTGCAAGTGACAATGAATGCTGCGGTATTTTTGCGTCATCAACAACAGCCTGCGGTGCTGAGGTAGTCAGGAACCGTTTGAGTTTTTGCCATAAGCTGAGTTTATTATGTTGACTCATAGATGTTGTACTAACTAATAAATGAATAGTATTAAAAACTGATAAATAAGCTAAAACCACAAATTAATCTTTGCTGAATACAAAACCATCTTTGATGTTAGGTTGCGCATAAAATGCTTGTAACATGTTATAGATATGAGTGGTCAGCCATGTACTTTCAAGAGCGTCATGCACGACAGGAAGTAGGGCGGTACTTAATTGCGTCATGGCTGGCTCATCAATATATAAGCTCGCTGCTACGCTCGCAATCGTATCCGACTGATGGTTTGCATACCAAGTGTCGACGCTAGCTGAGACAAGGCTGCGCAGGTAAGGCGACAATCGCAGACGGTTATAGCTTTGTTGGATGCTGGCTTCGATATGATCAATACTGCTATGGTCAGGCTCATCGTTTAAGTAGGTTTGTAGCTGGCTAATCGGTTGGTCTTTGATGCGTCCCCAACCTGTTATCAAGAGCCGAGCGACTTCTTCATTTGATAAATGTGCTTGCGCATTGGCCTCTGCTCGGCGAGTTAAGTCTTTAATATTGCGATGCAAGTACGTCTGTAACTTTTCATCTAGGTTTCTGTTGGTTGCCTTCTCAAAAGAGCTGCGCCCAAGCTTCATGAGTTTACCAACACCACCTGCTTTATCTAGCGTGCTTTCCATAAAGTCGTTGATAGCGTGATATAGCGTTTGCGTCAGCAAGTCTGCAAAAGTTTCATTGCCGACCAGCGTATGAATCAAGGCATTACGCTGCTCGTCATGGCTACCTACGTAATTGGCAAGGGTCTCAATCTGAGTGTCATCCACCAGCTCAGATAAAGGTACGTTGTCATTGACCGGATGATAAATGACAGTATGCAATATATCGCGGATATCCTTACGCATGACATCGCTCATCGGTTGGCTAAGTAGCCAGTCATTAATTAGGTGCTGTAAATCATCGGCGCTGACGTATTTATGTAGAGGCTGCGCGCCTAACCACTGCCAAGCCTCTACAGCCATCGGCTCTGCTTGCTGCTGTAACCACTGCTGCATAAAGGCGACTTGAGCATCGATTAAGCTATCCATAGTTAGACTAGCAGCTGATAAGCTTGCGCTAGGATGAGCAGTTGCAGTACCTGTATGAGGCGTTGGAGTTTGAGTGTCTGATGCTTGAGTGTTTAGAGTTTGGTTATCTTTTGAAGTCTGCATAGGTTTTGAGGTCATAGTAATCGACAATTTGTTATACTGTGTGGATATAGTGAGCATAAAGTATTATGCCATGAACAACGTATTCGTTTGTGATGAATATTGCTTAGCCCTTGATAAATAATGAGAGATTTGATGACGGCTGTGGATGCACCCTTACTTGCGCTCGATGCGCTGACGGTTCAGCGCGGTGAAATACCTTTATGTGAAGGGGTCACGCTCAACTTACCTGCTGGTAGCATCTGTCACTTGGTTGGTGCAAACGGTACGGGTAAAACGACGTTACTGATGCAACTGGCTGGATTGTTGCCAGTACTGACGGGTGAGGTTCACTACCAAGGCGTAGCAAGTCTGCCTATTCAGCCTTTATATGTCTCGCATCAATTGGGCATTCATCCCAATCTTACGGTCGCGCAAAATCTGACCTTTCTGCTGAATTTATATGGTATTACCCCAAGTATCGCTGATATTGATAATGCCCTCACTTGGGTGGGATTGCAGGGCTTTGAGACGATTAGCTCAAGCCATTTATCTGCTGGGCAAACGCGTCGCATTACGCTTGCAAGATTATATTTGTTGACGCCGGACGTGACACCATTATGGCTACTTGACGAGCCTTTTACGGCACTTGATGTCGATATGGTGGCACGAATGGAAGACAGGTTGCGCGATTTTGCCCATACTGGCGGATCGATATTGATGACCAGTCATCAGGCAGTTGGCGTTGCCAATCAGGTGCTCGATTTGTCAGATTACATGGTATAAGTGCGACAAATATAAGTGAAAGGACGGATAATGACAGATAGTCCATTACAAAATAGTCCAGTGCAAGAGAGCACCATGCAAGAAGACCTAATGCAAGACAGTCCAGTACAAGTAGCGAATAAAAGCTTGAACGTTAGCGCATCGGCTGCACGTGGTATCAGCTTTATGCAGTTATGGCGACGTGAGTGGCACGTGAAGCAGCAAGGGGCGGTACAGTGGTTGTACCCTTTAGTACTATTTTTAGTGATTATTACCTTATTTCCGCTAGCCGTAGGTAGCGAGCCAGCATTGTTGCAGCGTCTTGGGGTTTCGGCCGTGTGGATTGCTGCTTTGTTGTCACTGGTGATGGGCGTTGATGGCTTATTTAAACCTGCTCTCGACAATGGCACACTGGCGCAATTGGTCGTCGCCAAAGCTTCGCTACCGTTATGGGTGCTTATCCGCTTAGTCATTCATTGGATTTTTAGTAGTGGGATTGTGGCTGTGCTCAGTTTACTCGCCGTGCCATTATTTCAGCTCAGCTGGTTTGAGGCGTGGATATTGATGGCCTCTATTGTGACGGGTAGTCCAATGCTGTTGATGTTGTCAGCGGTCGCCAGTAGTTTGACGCTGTCATTGAAGAATGGCGCGGTGCTGGTGCCTTTGATTGCTTTACCGATGCAGTTGCCAGTGTTAATTTTTGCCACCGGAGCGGTTGATTTATTTGCCACTGGTCTTAATGGTTTGCCGATATTGGCTTTATTATTGGCAGGTAGTATTATCTCGGTTTTGGTTATGCCATGGGTGATTGCAATGACCTTAAAAATGGCGTGGCTAAATTAAAACGTATAGGCTGGCTTGTTATTGTTTCTCTTATCAAAGCCATTTGTATGAACAGCATGTTGAAAACTGGCAACTTTGCTATAATAGCCAGTTAAATAAGTAACAGTCACTTGTAGATTCTATCCAGTGTTTAACGCCGGCAGGTTAACAGGTAGTAGCGCCAATGTTGCGCTGTATCCGTATAACCAATAAGCTGTGCAAATAGGTTTATTCTCATGCCCAACCTGAATAATGTCTC
The DNA here is from genome assembly GCF_051970275.1 of Psychrobacter sp. ASPA161_9. Classification (NCBI taxonomy): domain Bacteria; kingdom Pseudomonadati; phylum Pseudomonadota; class Gammaproteobacteria; order Moraxellales; family Moraxellaceae; genus Psychrobacter; species Psychrobacter sp. ASPA161_9. Next base: position 61,457 of record NZ_JBEFNI010000002.1, read on the forward strand.
ATCTCCTAGCCTATGGCAGCGTATCTGGCAAGGCTTCTTGACCACTGTGGGTACCAAGCAGTTTTTTCGCATCTTTGCGCCTTGGGTTAAGTGGTTAGCTGTACTGTCCAGTATTTTTCTGCTGATCGGTAGCGTTTGGGGTCTCGCTTTTGCGCCGCCCGATTACCTACAAGGTAATAGCTACCGTATTATCTTTATTCACGTACCAGCGGCCAGTATCGCTATTTCTATCTATTTTGCCCTCGCAGTATTGGGGGTAATCTTTCTCGTTTGGAAAATTAAGACGGCCAGTCTTGTGGCGCAGGCGCTTGCTCCGCTGGGCTTTTTACTATGCGTGATTAGTTTGATTACGGGCTCTATTTGGGCAAAACCAACTTGGGGTACTTACTGGGTTTGGGATGCGCGTTTAACGTCTATGCTGATTTTGGCGTTTTTATATGCGGGCGTGATGGCGTTGTTTGCAGCGTTTGAGCATACCGCCAACCGTGGTAAAGCAGCCGCCATTTTATCTATTGTCGGCGCAGTGAACCTACCTATTATCAAGTATTCAGTAGAGTGGTGGAATACCTTACATCAGGGCTCAACCTTCACGTTAACGGCCGCGCCCAAAATGTCTGCAGATATGTGGATGCCGTTGCTACTTATGATTATCGGTAGTTACTTACTAGTCGCAACATTAACGATTTATCGTACCAATACCCTAATCTTGTACCGTGATCAAGGTAAAGCGTGGGTCAAAGAATATATTCGTGGGCAAGCCAAATAACCACACAACTATGGACAAAACAAATAACGGCTAGGAACCTATTATGCAGCCTTACTTTTATAGCGTATCTGAGTTCATCGCCATGGGTAAGCATGGTGTTTTTGTCTGGTCATGTTGGGCAATTGCGGTTGGCGTGATGCTGGCTTTTATTATATATAGTCGCAGGCAGCGCCAAGCACTTATCAAACAGCTGACCATTCAGCAGGCTCGACAAGCTCAACGTACTGCTAAAGCCCCTAATCCTGCAACTAAGCAGCCGATGTAAAAATTATTTTAATATCATAGATTTAGTTCACAAAATTATGACCTCTAAATTGTAAAGATATGACCGTATTAGGGCTTGTGGGGCTTATTGATTTGTCCGAAAAATGCTACCATATAGCTATTAGAAGAGTACGATTAGAAAGATACTTTCAAAAAATTTTTCTAATGGTAGTTTCTTCAATATTTTCTGTTTTATAAATTGTTTATATTCAATAAAGCAGCGACTCATCAATGAGGTAGTGGTATGAACGCAGTTCGTCGCAAAAAACTGATGTGGGTTATGTTTACGCTTGCAGGGGCAGCAGTGGCGGTAGTGTTAGTCATTTATGCTATTGGGCAACAAACCGATTACTATTTCGATGCTACGGCGATTGCTCAAGGCGAAGCGCCACAAGATAAGCGCATTCGTGCAGGTGGTATGGTAGTCGCCGGTAGCGTACAGCGTGCACCAGATAATCCATTAAATGTTGAGTTCGCGATTACTGATTTTGAATCAACGGTTCCGGTCACTTATCAAGGTATCTTGCCAGATTTGTTTGCTGAAAACTCAGGCATCGTCGCCACTGGCAAAATGCAGGGTGAGATCTTTGTGGCTGGTGAAGTGTTGGCTAAGCATGATGAAAACTACATGCCACCAGAAGTTGCCAAGTCGATGAAAGAGAACAATCGTAGCGGTGCAATACCAGCGTCTGAGCAGTACAATCCAGCTGAGCCGATTCGCGAAACTGAAACATTACAACAGTAATTTTTTAGTAAATGTTAAAAGTAAAAAAGAGCCGCTAACATATTATTAGCGGCTCTTTTTTTATACTAATTTTGATATCTATAGATTTTAGTCATCCCATATAGGAGTATAGTCAGGATGCTCAATTTTACGACCGTCACTACGGGCTAGACTGCCGATTCTCTCTAATTCATCTGCGCTCAATTGAACGTTGATGGCATCTAAGTTCCCTTGCAAGTGCTCAGGGTTAGAAGTCTTTGGAATAGCGATACGGTGTTTGTCTGATAGTATCCAAGCCAATGATATTTGTGCTGGTGTCACGCTATGTTTGTCAGCAATTTCTTTGATGACTTCATTATCAAACACATCACCGCGTGCAAGTGGCGAGTAAGCTTCTAATAAAATATGGTGATTGTTCAAAAAAGTCTGCAAGGTGTTTTGCTTAATGAACGGATGAAATTCAACTTGATTGACCACAATCGGCACGTCAGCGTACTTCTTGGCTTCAATAATATTAGCAATATTAAAGTTAGAAACGCCGATATTGCGCGTTAAGCCTTGTTTTTGTAATTCACATAATGCTGGAATAGTCTCAGATAATGGTACACGGTCATCAGGCCAGTGTAGTAATAGCAGGTCAACATAATCGGTATCTAGATTTTCTAAAGAACGTTTAGCCGCTGCCACTAGTTTCTCTGGTTCAAACTTCATATCATCAGGGAATATCTTCGTGGTTAAAAAGAATTTATCACGCGCCACGCCTGATTGCTTGATACCTTGACCGACTTCCTTTTCATTATCATAAGCTTGAGCGGTATCAATATGTTCGTAACCCATCTTTAAACCTTGACTGACGACATCAACACAATCTTGTCCAGTCGACTGCCAAGTACCCAATCCTAGTACCGGAATATTGGCTTGTCCAGCCGTACGAATATTATAGGTTTTAGTACTCATATTATTATCCTTGTTATTTGTATGATTTGTTAATAGAGGACTTATCAACAGAGCGATTATTCATGAATATTATTGTCTCGACCTCTATACAGCCTAACCACTATAGAAAAAAGCAGGCTAAAGTGAAAGGGCGAGTGACGGTTTCCTACAAAGGACAAACAGGCTGTAACGTCATTTACTATTCTGATTTGTAGATTGAACAGCGTTTTGAAACTGTTAAGCTTCTTTAAATCGAACAAATCCTTACCATTAGTATGGCTATTATGAGGTAGTATGGAAACAAAGCTATAACAAGTCGGTTATATGCGTTTTATTCAAAAAATTCAAATAGTTATCTCAATATTATTCCAGTATTCAATTTCTCTAAACCCATATAAAAACTCATAAAAAACTTTTCTTTGATTGGGGATGTCATGTCAATCGTTTCAAAAGCTCGTCTTTCAGAAGACGATCTGTCAAAAAATAATAATGTCGGACAGAACCCTATTTCTTGGTTCATCTTTGGTCTTATGGCCAGTGTTACTTTTATCGGTATTCTCTCAGAGTTGATGCCTTCTGGTATTTTGCCACAAATGACGGCAGGTCTTGGTATTGAACAGACCCAAGTCGGATTTTTGGTCGGTATCTATGCGTTGGCTTCAGCGATTTTTGCCATTCCATTAATCAGTATGACGCTGTGGATCAACCGTAAAATTCTCTTGATGGCGCTGTTGGCAGGTTTTGCGGTCTCCAATATAGTCGTCGGGCTCACTTCATCTTATTCGCTTATTGTTGCTATGCGTATTCTGGGTGGTATCTGTGCCGGTATTATGTGGCCAATGATTGCCGCCTACGGCACAGCCCTAGTGCCAGAGAATATGCATGGTAAGGCGATTACCATCATCATGGCAGGTAATACTTTTGGCGTGAGTTTGGGTCTACCGATTATGACCTTTATTGGGACACAAGTAGGCTGGCGCACGTCCTTTATCGTACTCGGTGTACTAGGCGGGGTAATTGCTCTATTGGCGATGAAGTTTTTACCTTCGGTAAAGGGCGAGAAACTGACGCAAAGTAACTCCCCAATAGCAGTACTAAAAATACCTGGCGTTTGGATAGTCTTAGCCCTCACTTTCTTGGCAGTTGTGGCCCATTACAGTACCTACACTTATATCACTTTATTGGTTGAAACCTTAGAATTTGTCGGCGGTATTAGTTTAGCCTTGCTTATCTTCGGTATCGGTTCTGTCATCTCAGTCATACTATCCGCCAAGATTATCGATACGCATCTGCGCGGTTTGATCGTCAGTATGCTTGTATCTGGAGCGATAGCTATGTTGCTATTCGTCTTCTTCAGAGGAATGAATGGCTTCTCGCATTTTGCCTTTTTATTATGGGGACTAGCATTCGGACCCTTAGTAACGATGTTCCAAACAGCAGTCAGTCACCAAGTCACCGAAGCAAAAGCCGTCGCGACTTCCGTACAATCAAGTGTGTTTAACTTTTCCATTATGATTGCGACATGGCTTGCGGGCTTGATTTTGGTTCATATGCCAGAGACAGGCGTCTTAGGTATTGTATATCTATCTATTTTTTGTTTCGTTCCTGCCATCATCATTACCTTCATATCTAAGAAAACATTGGATGCGCCTACTGTCGGGTAGCGTTCAATAAAGTAGCTTTTAATAAAATAATGTTCGATAAGCAATTTCAATAAATAATTATTTAATAATAATAGGAGTTTGTCATGATTAAGTTTACTAATGCCAATATCTATCGCAATAGCGATGCCAATGAAATTTTGGTCAAAGACGGTGTTATTCAGCAGATAGGTAATAATTTGCCTGCTGCTGAAGAAGAGGTCGATCTCAAAGGTCGTTTGATCGTACCGCCTTATGTGGACTCGCATCTGCATCTTGATTATGTCTACACGGGCGGCGGCGATGATGCCAAGAACGCCTCAGGTACCTTGTTCGAAGGTATTGCTCGCTGGCATGATGTCAAAAAAACGCAAACTTTTGAAGATGCTAAATCGCGTATGTTGAAAGGTATTCAAGAAGAAGTGTCCAAAGGGGTGCAATACATTCGTACCCATATTGACGTCTGCGACCCTGATTTGACTGGACTTAAAGCAATGCTTGAGCTGCGCGAAGAGCTAAAAGACAACGTGACTATTCAGATTGTCGCTTTTCCGCAAGAGGGCATGTATGCCTACAAAGGCGCTGTTGAGCTAATGGAAGAAGCGTTAAAGATGGGCGCGGACTGCGTCGGCGGTATTCCACATTTTGAATGGGCGTACGAGTTCGGTCAAGATTCTGTGCGTAAGACGGTTGAGCTTGCGCTCAAGTATGACAAGCTCATCGACGTGCATTGCGATGAAACCGATGACCCGATGAGCCGCCACGTGCAACTGTTAAATGCTTTGGTGATGATTGAAGGTATAGGCTCTCGAACGGCTGCCAGCCATACTTGTTCATTTGGTTCGGCAGATGACGCTTATGCGTTTCGCATGATGGGACTGTTTGAACAATCGCAGATGAACTTCATTGCGCTGCCTACTGAAAATGCTTATTTGCAAGGTCGCCAAGATACTTATCCCAAGCGTCGTGGTTTAACGCGAGTGAAGGAATTTTGGGAGAATGGTATCAACATCTCTTTTGGTCAAGATTCTATCAACGACCCTTGGTATCCAGCGGGCAACGGTAACATGATGAATATCTTAGATAATGGTATTCATTTAGCACAAACCATGTCATTACCGCAGCTCGACGTCTGTCTTGACTTCATTACTTTTAATGGTGCTAAGACTCTAAATATCGAAGAAGAGTATGGTATAGAAGTCGGCCGTGCGGCAAACTTTTTGGTATTAGATGCGACAAGTCCATTTGAAGCAGTGCGTCAGCGCGCGGATGTACTGGCCTCTATTCGCAATGGTAAGTATCTGTTTAAAAAACCTGAGCCTAGTTATGATATTGAACTGGACTTGTTTAGAAGCACTATTTAAAGGTTAGTCCAAAAGCTAAATATAAAATTCAGACCATAAAAAATGCCCATTACTCATAAGTAGTGGGCATTTTTGTGTTTACGATTTGAACTTTTAGCACTATTAGTTAATTATTGAAACTAACCGTTTTTAAGTGTCTAAATTTTTGCTCAAGCAGATTTAAGTTACTGAGCTGCTTCCGCTTCTACAGGGGCAGTAATCGCAGTAGCTGGCGCAGTGTTATTACCCCAGATTTTTGGGTACTTGTAGCCTGGGAAAGTATCATGAGCATACTTTTTGAAGGCTTCTGAGTTATAAGCGTTAGTCACGTCTTCAACCCATTTTTTACCAGTATCAGTAGACTTAATCGCTGACCAGTTTACATAATTGAAGCTTGGCTCTTGGAACAAGGCTTCAGTTAGCTCAATGCCAGCATCAGTAGCATAGTTACCATTGATAACGGCAAAGTCTACTTCGTCACGGGCACGTGGTAATTGAGCGGCTTCTAACTCAACGATTTTGATATCGTATTTGCTGTTATCAGCGATGTCAGTTTTTGAAGCAGTCAATGGATCAACGTCATCTTTTAAGGTAATCCAGCCAAGATCATTCATCATAACCAATGCACGGGCAAAGTTACTTGGGTCATTCGGCGCAGAGACGCTCATGCCTTTATACACGTCATCAAGGCTAGTCTTTTTACCAGAGTAAATGCCAAGTGGTGCGGTTGGAACTTGGAAAACTTCGACTAAATCAAGATTGTTTTCTTTTTTAAAGGTATCAAGATAAGGCTTGTGTTGGAAGATATTGATATCCAAATCACCTTCAGCCAATGCCAAGTTAGGGCGGACATAGTCAGTAAAAGCAATTAGCTCAACTTCATAACCTTGCTCTTCCAGTGAGGCTTTGACTTGGTTACGTACCATATCGGCGAAGTCACCTTCGGTAGTACCGATGATGATTTTGGTGTGTTCAGGATCAATATCGCTAGCAGCAGTTTCAGCAGTTGTGCCTTCAGACACGGCTTCTTTAGTCGCTTCTGGCGCTGATGAGTTGTTACAGCCTACTAATACTAAGCTTGATACACCAACAGCGGCAAATGCGGTCGCTAACTGACGGCTGATATCTGTTAATTTCATGAAATTTCCTTATTAATACATGGGATTGGGTAAAACGGTTATCGTCTGAGCATTAAAAAAGCAACATTCTAAGTAGTAATGCTGCTTTCTTATGAGCTGAGATAAGGAGTAATTACTGCCAAAAATAAACCTAGTCGCTTGCAATGTCAAGCATTCTCTAACGTGGCTTAGCGTTTGTCTAAACGATTGGCTAACCAATTACCAAAGGCTTGAATCGAGATGACCATGACCGACAGCATAATGACGATAAAAATCATCACTTCAGTCTGATAACGATAATAGCCGTAACGAATAGCTAAGTCACCCAAACCACCACCACCAATCATACCAGCAGCAGCTGAATAAGAAAGCAGGCTAATAGTTAGAATAGTCACCGAGAGTACCAATCCTGAGCGCGCCTCATTAAGTAGTACCTTAATGATCGTAAAAGGACGTGCGCCCATAGATTCGGTGGCTTCAATGATACCGCGCGGTACTTCACGCAGATTTTGCTCGACTAAACGCGCAAAATAAAACGAACCAGCAATCGCTAGGACTAAAGATGCAGCAATAGGGCCAATGCCTGTGCCAACAATGGCTTTAGTAAATGGGCTCATGGCAATCATCAAAATGACAAAGGGGAAAGCACGCATAAAGTTAGTGATGCCACCCAATATGGCATACAGCCCTTTATTCTGTAAAAACTGTCGATCGCTGGATAAAAATAAGAATATTCCAAACAGACCACCAATGGTAACGGCAGCTGCAGTAGAGATACCAAGCATAACGAAAGTGTCAAACGACGCTTGCCAAATCTCTTTACGTAGCGCAAGCAACTTGTCTATTGAGGCAGACAATTCAGTACCAGTCAACATATCTATTTCTCCTGCCGCCTTAGTCTTCGTGCACTAAGCCTTTGCCAATCGGGGTGGTTGCCTGAATCAGACCGTCTCGTACATCTGCAACTTCAAGTAGCTGTCCCTGATGCAGCAATGCCGCACGATCACAGAGTCTACGAATGACACTCATTTCGTGAGTCACAATAACAATGGTCACGCCAAGCTGCTCATTAATTTCGCGTAGACAGGTCAATAGGCTGCGAGTGGTAGCAGGATCAAGGGCACTGGTCGGCTCATCGGCTAGCAAAACTTTTGGGCTTGGCGCAATCGCGCGAGCTATACCAACGCGCTGTTTTTGACCGCCTGAAAGCTGTGCAGGATAATGACCAGCACGATCCGTTAGGTCCACAATCTCAAGACAATCCATGACACGCTTATGAATATCGCGGCGAGGATAACCAGCAACCGTCAAGTTAAAGGCCACATTGTCAAAGACAGTGCGATTAGACATCAGGTTAAATTGCTGAAAAATCATGCCGATATTGTGGCGGGCAATACGCAAATCACTAGCAGACAATGTGGTTAAGTCAGTACCATCGATAATGACCTGACCTGAGTCTGGACGCTCAAGCATATTAATAAGGCGTAACAAGGTGGACTTACCAGCACCCGAATAGCCCATTAAGCCAAAGATTTCACCTTTTTGGACAGATAACGACGTTGGCTCAACGGCAGTGAACCAATGCGGCTTACCATCCTTGTCTTTTATTGATCGGTCGCTTAAAAAGCTTTTGGTCACGTCATTTAGAACGATCATGTCACTCATGGAATGCTCAAAATTAGTAAATAGGGTAGCGGTTGTAACATCGATATACTATTGCTCGATGACAGTGTCGAATCTATGCCAATAACAATATAATAAGGGGCGGTAATATAGCATATTTATAGGCGTTTTGGATATGCAGATTCATGACTGTCTTATAACAAGATAGCTATTAGCAGTAATACGTACTACGGCATGTAAAAGATTATAGTTGAGATTGAGGGTTGGATAGTATGTAAATAAGGACAAGGAATTAAAGAGGTAATATTATATTGCCGCCAAACTTGTAAAAGCAGTCAATGAGTTAGTCATTTACTGCCTACTTACTAATCATGTAACTAACTATGGTTATCATGGCTGCGATGAGGGTCATGTTTGACTGGAATCACTACCAAAAATCTAGTATGACCGTTAATAGTATCAGTAACGATATGACCTTGATGGGCAGTAACAATTTGCGATACTAGCGATAAGCCTAGACCCGAGCCCTTGTTTTTTTGCTGCAAGCGTACAAACGGACTAAAGATCTCTTCACGTTTGTCTTCTGGAATACCTGCACCTTCGTCAATAACCGCGAGTACTGCATATTTTGGCAAAGGGCGCTCATCTTCAGACTTAGATTTTTTTAGATGCTTTTTAAATAAGCTTTCTTTACGCGGTGTGCTATTAGATTCACTATCACCATCGGTATTCTGGTCATTGCTGGCTTTAGTTATTTTACCTTTGTTGCTAACCTTGTCATTTATAGATTTAGTCGTTGCAGGCTTATCAGTGACGGACTTGATATTAGCGATACTCAGTCCATCATTTGTGGAGTGTTGTTGCGAGTCTGGAACGATATTCCAAATCATTCTTTTAATTCTATCAGCCAGATCAGAGCTAAGTTTGCTATGACCATTTTGAAGTGTCTTATCACTAATAGTTGGTGCTAGGGCATCAGTTATTTGATTACGGTTGCTACCATTATTAGATATAGCCTGCGATTGCTCGGCTTCATCATCACTATTATTCTTTCCACCGTGCTCTTTGTTATTATGCTCAGCAAGCGTTTCACCATTTCGAAAAATGACAGGTGTCGGTAACACATCTAACGGCTCTGATACATCGGTTGGCGTTTCAAGCTCAGACTTTACCTGAATTAAATTAACGTTTTGGTTGTCTTTCGATTGTCCTGTCACGTCGAGATGCTTGTCATAATTTGAGCGACTATAGTCAGCAAAGCTACTGCATACTAACGAATGTAATAGATATTCAGGTAGGGTATCTGCCTCTTCAAGAGTTTGCACGCCATAAAGCAAAATAGTAACTGGCGGAACACCATGTAGCATGGCGTTATTCAATAGGTTACGAATGAGATGAGTCAACATCGGCGGTTGACCATCAATCACAATGTGCTCACCAATTAAGGTTGCTTCTGGATAATGTTGACGCTCTTGGTTAACTAAATCATAAAAATCTACGCGCTCAACTTGCTGCATAGCATGGCCAGCATCGAGACGACTGACTAAAAGTATACTTTCAACTAAATCGTTAAGCCCTGATAAGTCGCGATTGATCGCTTGCGCCCGTTTATCAAACTTCGCTTTCGTATCCTTTGGCATCGAGCCTGCAAGCATATCCATCATTTCAATTTGTAGGCGAATGCGAGTAATAGGTGTACGTAGCTCGTGTGAGGCATGTGCTAGTAATAAATTATTGGCATCAATAAGATGCTCTATTTTTTGAGCGGCTTGGTTAAACCCACGCGCGAGCAAAGCAATCTCATCATTACCGCGACTATTGACACGTACAGTAAAGTCACCATCACCAAGCTGACTCATCTGCTGGCTCATATGGTTAATACGCCATGTCATTGAACGTGCAATCCACCATAGCGCGCCTGCCATAATCATAAGCAGTAGCAGCGTACCAGTGAATAAGTTTAAGGCAGCAGATAACGCAGGCTTTTTCGGCACCAAACGTGACTCATATAGCAGTGTGTAACCAGTGCTGCTATAGACTTGGGCTTGCTGAGTAGGAGGTGTGTCTGAAAAAGATGGGAATATTAGAGTTAATAGAGAAGGCGTTGCAGGTAGCTCTAACGGCAGATCACTATTGTCCGTCTGCATAAGCAGGCGACCTTGACTGTCGTATAGGCCCATTTTGGCTTGCAATGATTCATCAAAAATATCAAAACTTTTTTTGACCACAGCTAACATAAAGCGTGCTTGCAGTCGATTGTTTTTGCTAATAGCCGTATTTAATTCATGCAAAAAAGGATCAATCTGTCCAAGTATTTGTGTTGCCACAACTTCTGAGCGGATACCTGCGTTCTTGTCATGGACAAGCTGCGTCAATAGCACCATAGCTACTGCAAACAAAATAAGTGCCAGCATGACACTGGCAAATAGTTTTGCAAATACGGAGCGAAAACCCAACTGCTGCATTAAATGCTCTCTATTATCAAACACTCATATCGATGATTAGCAATAGCCACCACGGTAGGCGTGATGGCTATTTTTCGTCTGCTCATTACTTTCAGAGTTTATTTAAAACGAACTGACAGACTTTATGCTGGATTAGACCTGATCGGTGGCAAATTGATAACCAACGCCGCGTACGGTAATAATGCGTTTTGGCTGGCGTGGATTGTCTTCAATAAGTGCACGCAGACGTGAGATGTGCACGTCGATCGCACGATCGATGTTATCAGAGCTGTCATCATTTGGCATAGCTTGCCATAACTGCTCACGATTGAGTACTTTACCAGAATGAGTGGCAAAGTAATGTAATAGCTGAAACTGATGAGTCGTTAGACGTACTGGCTGCTCATCAATCGTCACTTCATGGCTATCAGGGAATACGCTCAAACGTCCAAAGGTTAAGCTATCAGACTGGCTGTCAGCTTGATTTGGTTGCTCATGGCGACGAATAACAGCGCGAATACGAGCTAGCAGTTCACGAGGCTCAAAAGGCTTAGCAATGTAATCGTCAGCGCCCATCTCTAGACCCAATACGCGATCTGTCGTGTCACCTTTTGCTGTAAGCATGATAATAGGAACTTTATTGGTCATGTTGTTTTTGTTACCGCGTATCTTTTGGCAAACTTGCATGCCATCCATATCGGGTAACATCAAATCTAGCACTACCAAATCTATATCACGTTCTTTAGTGTCTAGGATATCAAGGCCTTCTTGACCGAGCCCTGCATGATGAACGTCATAATAGTTCATTGTCAGGTAATCGCTAATCAATTCAGCCAAATCCGGATCGTCTTCAATTAACAGAATCTGTTTACTCATGAGCTGTCCTTTAGTAGTGGTCGTTATTTAATAATTATTTAGTAATAGTTGTTTTAATGGTAATTGTTATCTTTTTAATTTTTCCAAGATATAAACCAATATATTTTATAAAAGTCATCAAAAAAATGCGCATTACAAATGTTACTGTGTCTATTTTGCCTAACTTAGGCCTTACCACACAAGACACGCTTTGTTAATGTTTCTACACAATGTAACTCATTATGTAATTACTGCTGCTTATAAGCCAACTGCTACCAGCCATATTAAAGAAGTGGCAATACAAAGAATCATATAGCGTGATTGACGATTTATTCTAATATTTATATGTTGAGATCGAACTATCCGTTGGATATAACCTTCATTATTACTCTTTCTACGATGAGCAAGGTATTTGCAAATAGCGTATTTATGAAACGATTACTTTTTTACCAACTGACTCTATAGGTAAGTCTGCTAGACAAATTAAACTGTCATTACTGATTCCAGCGACTAAATATTGATCAGTGCTAGGATCGTATTTAATCACCTCTACTGGTAGGCGAGTCAAACGCTGATCTTGTTTAATGATCCAAACATTCGCAGTGAGGGGCATAAGCGACTGATAAGGCGGTTTTTTTAGTACTGATAGATCTACATCGTGGATACCATGTTCAGGCACAATAGTACCGACTTCTATCTGTCCATAATTGACTCGCCCAGAAACGACCATATCAGGTTTGAGTTTATCGCGACTTGCTTCATTTTTGACTACATTAACATAAACCCGCAGTTTATCAGGTTGGTTACTAGCGACTAGCTTGCTGACTTGACCCACAAATTGCTCTGGCAAATCCTTAGCTGTAAAGTTCACAGTTTGTCCAACTGAGAGTTGAGACTTAGTCTTGAGAGGAAGCGTAGCTATAAAATGCAAATCTTTGTCATCACCTAAACGCAATAGGGGTGTGCGAGCACCAACCTGTTGGGCGGTTTTTACATATAATTTATTGACGCGGCCTGAAAAGCTAGCCCGTACAACGACTGACTGTGCTGACAGCTTTAATTGTGCGGATTGCTCTGTAAGAGCTATGTCTTGACTAGTATCAATCTTTTCACTATTTACGCTGTTATCTATATTTTTGCTAATTGCTAAATTCTTGTCAGTAACTATATTCTTGTTAGTAGCTACGCTACCTGCTGGGTCATCATCTGCTAAAGCTACGTTATCAGCTGGTTTATTGTTGTTCGTGGTTAGCTGTTCAGCCACTTTAGACAGATTTTTGGATGCTTTTCCCTCATTGTCACTATTGGTCTTATCACCCTGCTGTATATTAGCTGGTTGTTTTGCAGTGCCAGCAGTAGTTTCAGCCTCTTGTTGCTCATTGCTCGTAGCAGTATTGACTGTCTCATCGGTAGATGATTGACGCTTTAAAATTAATAAAGGCATGCCTTTTTCTACCCACTGACCCTCTGATACTAATGTTTTTTGCACGATTACGTCTTGTGCTGCGACAAAACGTGACTGTTTAATAGGTTTGATAACACCTTGTAAACCAAGGCTTGGCTGATAGCGTGAGGGTTTAATATTCAAAATATAATCGGATGCCATAGTGACACTATCAACACCGTAGATAATAGGCGAGTCTGCCTGCTCACTATCCTTATTAGGTTGTTGATTGTCCACAGGTGCTGGAGGTTGGCAAGCAACTATAAGTAAAGTGCTTAATAATAAGGCACAGTTCTTGCAATACTTAATAAGTCTTATATGCATTGTCATCAATCGCTATGGTAAACGTCATTTTATTATATAGATAAATCATAGAAGGTGCGATAACGATACTGCTTAGCTGGACTACAGCTATCAATGATATAGATAGAGTAGATACACGAAAATTGTTCTTACCACACAAAATAAAAAAAGGCGGTCATGTCAACCGCCCGAATTATTATATACGTGGTCTGAATACTTGGAAAATCTAGATAGGCTATGTTAAAACGAGCATCAGATACTTAATTGATACATTGTAGTTACAGACTAGATTGAAATATTTATCCGAAAAATGATGGATATTAATTATAAAAGTAAGATCAGAAGTTGGCTTCATTAGATAAGAGAAGTACTTACTGCAGCTACTGTCGAAGTAAGTGTTTATCGAATAGTAAGTAACAACTATGTCAAGAATAAATATTTATTCATAGGAAAATAATAATGGAAAATAATTTTGAAGGGTTAAAGGTCATGGTTATTGATGACTCAAAAACCATTCGTCGTACCGCTGAGACTTTATTGCAAAAAGCTGGCTGCGAAGTCGTTACTGCAATTGATGGCTTTGATGCACTCGCAAAGATTGTTGATAATAATCCTGACATAATTTTTGTCGATATTATGATGCCACGCCTTGATGGTTATCAGACCTGCGCATTGATCAAAAATAACCCTGATTATGCAAGTACACCAGTGATCATGTTGTCCTCAAAAGATGGACTGTTTGATAAAGCACGAGGTCGTATTGTTGGTTCTGATGAGTATCTTACTAAGCCCTTTAGTAAAGATGAGCTATTTGAGACGATTAATCAATATCGCTCGTAGTTAATGACTCTGAACTAGTATGAAAAACTATCGATATTAAATATATGGTAACCAACAATAGTTAGTAAGTATTGACAGCTTGATTAGATGATTTTTGAAAAAGCGAAATATATCACTTGCTACACTATTTAGTTGGTTCCAACTTGTCCTGACGGATGACCTTGACAATAAAAGGAATAACCATGACAACTGTGTTGGTCATAGATGATTCGCCATCTGAAATGGCAAAGTTTCGCGACATACTGACGAAAAATAACTTTCAAATATTAGAAGCGACTAATGGCGAAAAAGGCTGTTTAATGGCTGCTGAACACTTGCCAGATGTGGTGTTGATGGATGTAGTCATGCCTGAAATGAATGGTTTTCAAGCGACTCGTAAAATCACACGCGGTAAGACAACTTCTCATATTCCTGTCGTAATTATAAGTACTAAGAATCAAGAAACTGATCGAGTTTGGGGTAAGCGTCAAGGTGCTAAAGAATATTTAACCAAGCCGGTTGATGAAGCTGAACTTGTACGCGTTATCCGTACAGTAACGGAGTAAATTGTGGCTTCTAAAGGATTTATCGAGCTTTTGCGCTTAGCTGATCTAGCCCGTGCACGCAGCAGTGGTCGTCAAGGTGGTCAAGTATATGACTGGCGTGGCATAGTTTTTGAGATTGGTGGACAGCGTCTGGTCGCTCCAATGGGCGAAGTATCTGAAGTGCTGGCTATGCCAGAATATACCAGTATGCCATTGGTACAACCTTGGATGCTAGGCATTGCTAACGTCCGAGGACGTCTACTGCCAATAACGGACTTGGCGCAATTCTTGCAAATCCCTAGTCAGCAGCAAAAGAGTCAACGTAAAGTGATAGTTATCGATCACAGCTCAGTCTTTTCGGGTTTATTAGTCGATAGAGTCATTGGTATCGAACAGTTTACTCGTAGTCAGTATCGTGCTGAGGCTATCGATAGTAGCTCACCGTTTGCTCCTTACAACCATGGTAAATTCTTTAAAGACAGTCAAGATTGGTATGTTTTTATGCCAAGCATGCTGGCACGAGACCTAGACTATATTGATGCTGCAATATAAATAAATATTGTAGATAGCAATAATCACTTGATATTTGCTACTAAATTTATAGAGCTTAACAAGAGCCAAATAAGGTAATAACGACTGACATACCAAGATGATATGTCAGCATTGAGAAGGATTTTATTAATAGAAACCTTATTAATAAAAGTTTTGCCAATGACTAATAGAGAGCTGTCATTAGCTGATGATCATTAACAACGTCAGACATGATACGACTTAGACGACTGTTTGAAAGGAATGAGCACAATGAGTGATGTTACAAAAAGCCCTGCAACTGGTGCCAATCAAAAAGTACCAGCTATCAAAAATTCTAATAGCATATGGAAGGTTTTATTAGGGGTTTTTACCTTAGTGAGTGTGGCCTGCTTGGTTTTGCTAATCAATACGCTATCAACAGTAAGTAACTACTTAAGTGACATCAACCAATTAGAAGTCAGTGCAGCTAATATTGTGCAAAACGTCAATGATGCAACTTTTTCGCGCGACTCTGATGTGAGCGCTAGTGCTTATGATTCTTTACAAAACGACGTTCAACGTTATCAAGCGGCATTGACCTCAGCACAACAAAATGCCACTGATAACAAGTCTGTCTTTGGTGACCTTGAGACCGAATGGCGAGCTAATAAAGAAAAGGTCGACTATGTACTAAGTCACCGTAATGATGTAAATGCACTACAAGACTTAAAAGACAATGTCGCTACAGCTACCAAGCAGATGCAAGATGACTATAGCCAAGTTATAGAGCAAGCAGTCGCAGCCAATATACCTGTTGCTGCCATCAGTGATATGCAGACTCAAACCTTACGTGCTGAGCGTTTGTATACTGAGATGGATAAACTGACTCGTAGTATTGACGGTACGCCAGCGGAATTTTCGGAGCAAGCAGAGGTATTTGCCCAAACATTAAATGCGCAACAGCAAAGCTATGGTGGTTTATTGCCAGCATTGCAAAACATATCTGATACTTTCAATAGTGCAGTTGCTCCTGTGGCAGCAGAGCTTGCAGCGTTGAATAGCCCAGCTATTGAGTCGCGTGAAAATGCCCGTGCATTAGGAGAGCTTGCGACCAATACTCAGGCACGATTGGCAGGTATCGATCGTGATATTTTGACACGTACCGGTGTAATGTGGCCTGCTATTATATTTCTGTTAGGTCTGCTTGGCGTAATATACACACTATCGCAACTGTTAAAACAGCATGGTGGTACAGAGCGAATATTAATCGAAAAAGAAACGCTTCGCCGTCGTCAAGAAGCAGAAACTGAATCTGAGCGTGCGCGTCAGATCCAAGAAGAAAACGAACGTAACCAGATGGCTATTCTACGCCTACTTGATGAGCTAGGTGACTTAGCTGAAGGTGATCTAACTGTTAATGCCACAGTATCTGAAGATTTCACTGGTGCTATCGCGGATTCAGTAAACTTCGCAATTGACCAATTGCGCCAGTTGGTATTAGTGATTAACAGTACAGCTGAACGAGTTTCTCAGTCTTCTGGACAGACTCAGATGAATGCGGTTGAACTTGCTGAAGCTTCTGAGCATCAAGCACAAGAGATTGCTAGTGTATCTGCTGCGATTAATGAGATGGCAATATCAATTGATCAAGTATCGACGAATGCGACGGAGTCTGCATCAGTTGCCCAGCGCTCAGTTGCTATTGCTTATAACGGCGCAGACGTAGTACAGCGTTCAATCGAAGGTATGAACGTTATTCGTGATCAGATTCAAGAAACCTCAAAACGTATCAAACGTCTGGGTGAATCTTCGCAAGAGATTGGCGATATTGTAAGTCTAATTAACGATATTGCTGACCAGACCAACGTCTTGGCATTGAACGCGGCTATCCAGGCTTCAATGGCTGGTGATGCTGGTCGTGGTTTTGCGGTTGTTGCTGATGAAGTTCAGCGTCTAGCTGAGCGTTCAGCTAATGCAACCAAGCAGATTGAAACTCTGGTTAAGACCATTCAGGCGGATACTAGTGAAGCAGTCATGTCGATGGAAACGACAACTTCGGAAGTTGTGCGCGGAGCACGCCTAGCAAAAGATGCTGGCGAAGCACTAGAAGAAGTGCAAAGCGTCTCTAATACTTTGGCTGATCTAATCCAAAACATCTCAAACGCAGCGCAGCAACAGGCAGAATCTGCTGGTCATATTTCTAATGCAATGAATATTATTCAAGATATTACCTCGCAAACCTCGTCAGGAACGATGGCAACTGCACGTTCAGTTGGTGAGTTGAGTGAAATGGCCGCTGCTCTACAAGAGTCAGTAACGGGCTTTAAGATATCGAATGATGACAAACAAGTCCATGATTACGAAGAAGATTTTCAAGATCACACTTCTGCAATGGCGTAGATAAAGCCAAATAGCGCTTAACTCATCTAACGCTGGCACTGCTCTTTAGCACTGTATTATATTGATGGCTTAATAAACTATGCTGATCTGTAAAACATCAAGCAAAAGACTGTGCCAACCATGATGAAAAATATATTCATAAAACGTAAAGTTAATAGTTTAGAGCTCAATAATTTTCAAAGCAGCGATTCAAAGGATAGAGAGCCGACTGTTTTTCGCTTAAAAGATAAGCCAGTTGCAGTACGTCAATGGCAGCGCTATATCGAACAAGCGATTGGTTTTGTATTACCGAAAGAGCAGTCTCAATGGTTGCTGAATGCAGTTGAGCATACGGCAGCAGAGAATATGTTGTCATTAGCACAGCTTTGGGATGCTGTACAGATAGACAAAAGATTAAAACAGCAGTTGATTGATACGGTACTTATTCCTGAAAGTCGATTTTTTCGTCATGAACCTTCAATAGCGTTTGTGACAGCGTTGGCACATCAGTACTGTATTCAGCCACTACAGAGCATTATTCAAGGTCATTCTAACAATAGTGTCGATAGTAGTAGTGCTGAGCCATTTCGTATATGGAGTGTCGGCTGTGCTACAGGACAAGAAGTATGGTCGTTAGCTATGAGCTTAGCTGCTAAAAACATATCAAACCATAAAATATTAGGATCAGATGTCAGTCAGAAAGCATTAAACAAAGCACGTAAAGGTCAATATGACCAGCGGCAACAGCAGCTCATTCCGTCAGCGTATCAGCATTTTATGCAACCGCTAGCAATAACTGCCCAAGATGGTACGCAGGCTATACGCCAAAGCCAAGCGTCCCTAACAGACCAAGCATTACCTGTATCGCCTAAATTAATCCTTGATAAATTGCTAACTAGCAAAACCTCAGCATATTGGCGAGTGATGCCAGAATTGCATGAACAAGTCAGCTTTGTCTGGCACAATATTTTCACCCCAAGCCTAGCAACCTCACATCTGCAGCAAGTCATTTTGTGTCAAAACGTGTTGATATATTTTCGACAGTTTGATCAGCGTGATATTTTGACGCGATTGTCTGCACAGTGTGCGCTAGGTGGCCATATCGTATTGGCTCCAGGAGAGGCGCTGTTTTGGCGACCTTCAAATATGCGCCGCATTGCCCATTCACAGGTTAATGCGTGGCAAAAAATCAGTGCATAAACGAGTTAGGATAATCCTATGAAAAATCAGCCAAATGAAATGGTGACGCTAGAATGGCTTCTCCCACTTTTTGATCAGCAGTTATCAGAAGTGTCTGAGGACTGGCAGTTAGATACTTATCCTGACTTTGAACGTATAGGACAGCATTATCACGAGCTTAGCGGCGAATTGACGATGGCTAATCTTCCTCAGCTGGCTACTTTATCGGCAAGACTTAACCTATTCGTATCTAGTATAAGTAGTGGCACGCTATTAAATGTTCAACAGCATCGAATAGGGCAGTTTGCTCACCAGCTATTGCGATATGAGCTGGCTCAATACGTTCAGACAGGTAGCTATAGAAGTGCTCTTATTGATAGAACTGTTGATAAACTTACTCAGATGTTGCCGCAAACACATGTGCCAGCAGAAGATAGCGTGACTTTGAAAAGCACATCGGCTACTAATAAACACAGCGCTCATCCTCAAACCATCAACGTGGCTATTCCTAAGGTTTCAACATCAAGTGCTTCTTTCTTATCTCCTTTGTTATCTGAGCAATACAAGCAATTGTTATTGGCATGGCGTCAGCAAGTTCAACAATTATTAACTTTCAATAACAATGATTCAGCTATCTTACTAAGTTTGAAAAAAGTCAGTCATTACTTGTGGCAAGCTGCCAGCCTAAAGCATACAAACAATGCCGAGGCTCAGCAGCGTTTGTGGTTTTTGGCGGAGCTTTGGTTAAGCAACCTTGCGGATAACTCATTACCACTACCTGCAACTTATGCACAGCTATTATCACAGTTAGATGAGGTATTGGATGGACGTTATCAGGAAGCTATCCTGATGACAGCTAATATAAATGCTAATAAAGATACCAGTAATGATGTTATCGAAGGCTTAATAGCTGATATTTATATACAAATCAGTGGCCTTGAACATATTGATAAGCAAACACATAGCACCTTAAGTCATTTATCACAATCTACTGAGTCTACATTACGTTTTTTACCGCGCATATTGGCTGAGCTTGAGTCCATAATTTCTAGGCTTGATAATCCACAGACAGTTATTATTCCATTACAGCAACTCCAAAGACAACTTGAGTGCCGAGGCTGGTCTCGATACGAGTCACAAGTGAATCAAGTTTTGAGTGATATCAAAGATAATATGATGTCAGCGTCAGTATTTGCAGAGATACAGTCGCAGATTGAACGTCAACTTCAAGAGTTATACAGTGCCATCTATAATACTGAACAGTCTATCCATACTAAAATTGGCGATGCAGCTTCTTTCGTAACGATAACCACTTCTTCTGATAGTACGGTTATGGGCGCAGATGCTATACATTCTGTCACCTTTACTGATGATAATTTGCGCCAGCTGCGTATTGCAGTCGAAGACGTAAAGTACAATTTCAATGACTATGTGCATCAGCAGCAAACTTACCTGTTACCAACATCAGCCGCTTTTGCTGAGATCGGCAGTGCTTTTGAAGAAATGGGTCTTTCTTCAATGCGCGAAGTTAGTGACAAACTTGGCGAGCTATTCGCTAAGTTAGAAACTCATAAAATAAAAAGTATCGGCTGGAATCTCACTCAAGCTTTAGCAGAGAGTGTGACGGCTATCGAGCTGTTGTTAGATTACTTAGCGCAGCAAGTATTTGATCGATCTTTATTGCAGCAGGCTAATGAATACGTAGAGCAAGCACAAAAATTATTGGATGACTTAATAGCAGCGCCCGAGGCGATCACGCAGACTTATAACCCTAGCGAGCTAATTTCGTCTGATGTCGTCCGCTATGATGACAGCGGTGAAATTGTGCCTGCTGATAACGTCCTAAATAAAAGTGTACTAACAGATGATACTGTTGCTCAAATAGACACTACGTATGTAACGGATACAATGAGCTTAGACAGTAAAGAGTTGCAAGCTGCCCGTACACAAGTGAAACCTGATAACTTTGAGATGGATGAAGAGATTCGCGACATTTTCATCGAAGAAGCAAGAGAAGTACTGGCTGATTTGGAAGATTTCTTACCTATCTGGCAACAAGATGTACAAGATTTATCACCATTAACTGAAGTGCGCCGAGGTTTTCATACGTTGAAAGGATCGGGACGTATGGTTGGCGCTTTTAGTGTGAGTGAAATGGCATGGGCAATTGAAAATCTGCTAAACCGAGTCTTAGACAAAACCTTACCAGTGACTACAGATATGGTTACATTGGTAACCCAGACTACCACACGCTTATCAGTGTTAGTTACAGATTTTACAGCACTACAAGAGCCCAGTATGGATCCTGCCATTACTATTTTACAAACGAGTAATTTACTAGCAGGACAGCCTTTATCTTATGGTATGGATATATCTACAGAACCAGACTCGTCAGCATTGACTCATTTAAAAGAAGCACCGCTCGAATCAACTGGTGAGCAAAATACGGCAAATATCTATATTGATTCGGCAACTG
The DNA here is from genome assembly GCF_051970275.1 of Psychrobacter sp. ASPA161_9. Classification (NCBI taxonomy): domain Bacteria; kingdom Pseudomonadati; phylum Pseudomonadota; class Gammaproteobacteria; order Moraxellales; family Moraxellaceae; genus Psychrobacter; species Psychrobacter sp. ASPA161_9. The sequence continues at coordinate 82,825 of NZ_JBEFNI010000002.1, forward strand.
ATTTTAGTTCTGAATCTCATGCAACTGCAGCAAGCAACTCTACGCAAGTCGCCAATTTAAATATTCCTGCAGTCCTTGAGCCTTTTATACAACAAGCACAACAGTTACCTATCGACTCTCAAGATAGTGATCCGGATATCGAAGAGATCTTTATTGAAGAAGCAGAAGAGGTGTTAGCTGAGATTACACCAATATACGAGCAATGGCGTAATGCAACTTCTGACTTAACTGAGTTGAAAGAAGTGCATCGAGGTTTTCATACCTTAAAAGGCTCAGGACGCATGGTTGGTGCGTACTATACTGGTGAGCTTGCATGGTCTATCGAAGACATGCTTAATCGTATTTTAGACCATACTATTTCAGTGTCTGCAGATATTGTACAGCTTATAGCTGATGTTCTAGCTAGCTATCCGGACTTGGTTAAGACGTTCGCTAATAATAATGAGAGCCATAACGAGGATTATCCAACGATAGTGCCGTTATGGGTAGCATGTGCCAATGCTTATAGTAAGCAGCATGGTGATAAATTTAGCTATGATAGCTTACGTAAAGGATGGTTAGACGCAGATAGCCAAGCTAGTGCCTGCGTAATCAACGGTGATTCCAGTAATAGCAGCGATGACATGGGTAACGATGACAATGATGGCATGTTAGAGACCATTCATTCTATTAATGAGATGATGGCAGATGCACCAGTAATTACAACGCCGCAGAGTGCTGAAGAACAAGCCTTCAATAAGATATTTGTTGAAGAGGCTCAGTCACTATTACAAGATATCAATAATTTTGTCAAAGCTCATAGTGATGCTGAGCATATAGAAGTCACTGATGAGATTGTACGCGCTTTCCATACTTTAAGAGCGGCTTCAGGTTCTAGTGCGCTTGCTGCTATTAGTGATATTAGTGCCACAATAGAACATAGCTTAGAGCAGCTACAAAACCATGATACGCCAATGAATGCTCAGCACTTGCAAGCATTGGGTCAATCAGTAACATTAATCGAAGGGTATCTGAATGCTTATCAGCAAAGTTTGCAGAAAAATCTGTCTGATGAGAGTCCGCGCAATAAAGAAGATTTAGCTTCTTTGCAAGCTATGTTAAGCGAGTCTGATGTGACACGCACACTAACAAACAATAAACTGAGTATTTCGCAGCTGTTAGAGACAGACGTTGATGCACTTTTAAATGCTGAGTGGGAGCTAGGTGAGGCGTTAAATAATGGAAATATTGAGCAGGTTCAGGATTACGTTCAGCAGCAACTCAAGCAAATTAAACAGCTAGCAAGTAAGACTGGAGACTCTCCCAAATTCACCTCATTACTAGCAGCTTTAAGTTCAGTGTACAGCTATCTTGATGGTAATCTTGAAGCGACTCACGATAAAAAAGTGCAGACAGCATTGTGTGCAGGTCATCGCCAGCTAGTAGGCTTGTTTGATGCGTTGGCAGGTAGCATGTCATTAAAAGTTGATCAGCAAATACTCAGCGATTTATATGCAATTGATACAATAGACGTTGAAGAACATTCTAATGCTTTAAATGATGTGGTTGCTCCCAACGAGATAGTTCTTGAAGATAGCGATGAGCCAACGGCGACTGTACAAAGCATACAAGCAGATACGTTACAGCTTGAAGCAATCGATACCGATGTTGAGCTACTAGAAATATTCCTAGAAGAAGCGCAAGAGCTAGATAGCGCCATCGCGCAGTCTTTTAGTAAGTGGCGCGCTGATAGTGCCAATACCGCAGCCTTAAAAGTATTACAACGCCACCTGCATACTATCAAAGGTGGCGCGCGGATGGCAGGTATTCGTAGTATCGGTGACCTAACACACGAAGCAGAAAGCATTTATGAAGCTTTTGTCGAACAACGGTTACACCCAACTGCCCAATGGCTGACTATTATGCAAATGGTACAAGATACCTTGTCCTTGCAGATTGATTACGTCGTGCGCTATCAAGAGGCATTTCACGCTGATGAGCTCATTAAACAGCTGCAACAGTTTGAGCGTAGTGAACAGCTACCGACAGCGATTACTCTAGTCTTGCCAGCACTTCAGAACCATGAAAATGATCATTTAGATAAGATAGAAAGCAGTCAAAAAGATGTCGAACAAGCTTCTGATATTCCTAGTCTTGATAGTATTATTGCAAACTCATGGACAGAAGGTTTGCCTGATCCTGATATTTTAGAAGTGTTTTTAGAAGAAGCGGACGAAATTGTTGCCAGTAGTAATAAATATTTACAGCTATTTCTAAGTAACGTCAGTGACGTGGCTGCACTGCAAGCATTACAGCGAGATTTACATACCATTAAAGGCGGCGCACGTATGGTGGCGGCGAATGGTATTGCTGATCTAGCGCATGAGATGGAGACAGTATACGAAGAGCTGGCTATTCTTCGAAGACCAGCGACCAAAATGATTTCACAGTTGCTGACAGATTGTCATGACTGGCTGGCTGATGCCGTTTTTATCCTCAAGCAACAGGTTAACCCATCGACACCTGCAGCATTGATTTTGTCCCTACAGCAGTTTAGTAAGAATCCTGATGATTTAAAGCATATTCCTAGTGTATCGTTGCAAGCTCAGCGCAGTATGATTTTGGCTGCAAAAATGCTGCAACAGTCAGGGCATGTAGTCGAAAATCTGCATGAGATGCCATCTATGGCAGGTAGTTTTGCAGAGCAAGAGCAAAGCACCAGCAATAACGAGATGATTCGTATTTCAGGCGGCTTGATCGAACATATGATTAACCTATCAGGTGAATCAGCGATTAACCGTGCTCGTATTGATATGGGTATGAGTAGTTTAACTAACAGTATTGAGGAGATGGGAACTACTGTCCAGCGCTTAGCCGATCAGTTACGTCGGATGGAGATTGAGCTTGAAGCACAAATCTTATCGCAGATTGATGATGATGAGTTGATTAATAATGAAGACTTTGACCCGCTAGAAATGGATCAATATTCATCGTTAAATCAGTTGTCCAAATCGCTGACAGAGTCAGCATCTGACTTAATCGAAATTAATAACACTTTATTAGAGAAGACGCGTGATAGCGAAGGTCTATTGCTACAATTATCACGTACCCAGACTGAATTACAAGACGGGTTAATGAACTCGCGTATGGTGCCATTTACACGGGTGACACCACGTCTTGAGCGTATCGTGCGCCAGACTGCTAACGAACTTAATAAGTCGGTAGAGCTAACGATTATCAATGCTGATGACGAAATGGATAGAACCATTCTAGAGCGTATTACCTCACCTCTAGAGCATATGCTACGTAATGCGGTCGATCATGGTATTGAAAATACTCAAACTCGTCTAACAGCAGGTAAAGATCGTAGCGGTCATATTACTTTAGAGGTATTACGAGAGGGTAGTGAAGTTGTCATTAATCTCACTGACGATGGTCGCGGCATCAATGTTGACGCAGTAAAAGATAAAGCGATCGCTCAGGGTTTGATTGATCCAAATGATAATAGTCTGACCGACCTAGACATCATTCAATATATTTTCAACGCCGGTCTTACAACTACCCAGCAAGTCACTCAGATCTCAGGACGTGGGGTAGGAATGGATGTGGTTATTAGCGAGATTCGTCAGTTGGGTGGTATGGTCTCGGTAACGTCTGAAGCAGGTAAAGGATCGCGCTTTACCATACGTTTACCATTGACAGTTGCTGTCTCTGATGCCTTGGTAGTACGTGCAGCAGATCGCTATTATGCAATACCTCTAGTACAAATCGAGCGCGTCATACGTGTTAATCCAGAAAAGCTTTATGATTATTATGAATCTGGTACTGCCACTTTACATATTGAAGATGAGGATTATCGGGTTCGTTATTTAAACGAAATCTTATCTGGCAGTAAGCTTAATGAATTAATGATCAGTACCAACACCAGCTTGCCGCTTATTGTTATTAAGAACCGTGCTGGTCAGAAACTGGCTCTGCAAGTTGATCAAATTGCAGGGTCTCGTATTGAGGTTGTGGTAAAACCACTTGGTCGCCAATTATCGCATTTGGCAGGTATCTCGGCGGCTACCATCATGGGTGATGGGTCAGTTATGCTAATCTTAGACCTTATTGCACTGATGCGTAACGCTCCAGCGCAAAATGCGACTCAAGCATCGAAACCTGAACGTGGTGGAATAGAGTCACAAATCACAGTACTCGTGGTTGATGACTCAGTAACTGTGCGCAAAGTCACGTCGCGCTTACTCGAACGTCAAGGTATCAACGTCGCTGTTGCTAAAGATGGGGTTGATGCCATCGATATCTTACAGGAGACTATACCTGATCTCATCTTATTAGATATCGAGATGCCGCGGATGGATGGTTTCGAAGTTGCAACGCAAGTAAGGTTTGATAAGCGTCTGCGAGATATACCGATTATCATGATCACCTCGCGTACGGGTGAAAAACATCGCGAACGGGCATTAGAGATTGGCGTAAATGATTACATGGGTAAGCCATTCCAAGAAACTGAACTATTAGACAGAATGCAGCTATTACTTGGTCAAAAGATAAGCTTGAGTCATGATGGATAAGACCCATTCATCTATCCTCAGTGATAAAGAAGATCTAGATATTAAAGTATTGGTGATTGCGGAGAGTCAACATCAGCGTTTGGCTTTCAACGATACTGTCCGCAGCTTGGGCTTTACTTTAATTGATTGTTTATCGCGGCAACAGTTACAAGATAAGCCCAAACTATACAGTGCTCAGGTTGATATTTGGTTGATTGATAGCGACTATGATAACAATATAGCCAGCGTTATTACTGCATCCAAATCCAGTGCGGTACTGGTAGGGTTTAGCCCAGCACCCTACCTAAACGAGATGCAACATTATGCAAAATGGCAGCGCAAGCTGAAGCGTAAATTAGCCAAACTACTTAACAAGCCGTCGTTGTTAGATAGTCCGGTGATTGACACCAATCCTCCGCCTTGGCGTTATGTAGTGTTCTTAGGAGCTTCTATGGGCGGCCCTAATGCGGTTAAGACGTTTTTAGATAACCTACCACCTTCGCTACCCATCTGCATTTTGCTAGCTCATCATTTTAATCATAAAATGATAGAGACTTTGCCTAGGATATTAAGTCGTCATAACGATTGGCGTTGCCAAGTAATTACGACTACTCAGCGTCTGCGGACAGGACACTGTTTAATTGCACCAGTTGATCGGCAGATTGTATGTGACTCAGATGGTCGAGTCATATTGACAGAGCAAACATGGGCAGGAGAGTATAAGCCTGCTATTGGTCAGCTGCTCCAAAACACTAGTGACGTTTACGGTAGTGATCTTGTGAGCATTATATTTTCTGGCATGGGCAATGACGGCACACAGTACTTGGATTTAATTCAAGATAACAACAGTCAGCTATGGGCACAGAATCCAAGCACAAGTACTTGTCCTAGCCAGCCGCAAGCCATTATCGACTCAGGTCATTGCCAATTCATAGGTAGTCCTGAACTATTAGCTCAAAAACTTACCGATTATATTGGTGAGATGACAGCGACTATTACTTCACCTTCATTTACTGTGAGCGACGTATGAACCCAATTATAAAACATTCATTTGAAGCTGTTAGTCTATTAACAACTGATAATGGAATGCTTGAGGTAACTATCATTCCTGCTGAAAACCAGCCAGACTGGATTATCCCAAGTAGTTTAATTTTAAGTATTGATGACTATAATGAGCTTGTATGGGCGTATCCATGGGAACAGCAAGAAATGGCAGTATTTCATTTGTTATCGCATGATAAGCCTATTGATAAAACTATCGTACTAGAGGGTAATACCACTGTTCATCGTTTTGCTCTACAGACAGCAGGTGATTTACGTCAGATGAAAGTCAGTATCTCAGATGTTAAAGATGCTAATTTACCTGAGCATTACGCACAGATTGCTATGAGCAATAGTAAGGATAATAGTAGTGTTGCTGATAGTATAGGAGAGGGAAAAACAATAGACACGCCATTTAAAGAAAATATCATTACATCTTATATGTTCCAAACAGTTACTATCAATGATGTGGCTTACTTGATACCAGATTTGGACAAAATTGCTCATCAACTAACCAATTTGGATGGTTAATTGAGATTTCCTATACAACCGATGTGCTTAACCACCTATTCAAGCATTGCAGATAATGTCATCATTTTATTGGAAACGTTAACATGCTTTACGAGAATGGTTGTTAAAAGTACGTTTTAAAGGTATTGTTTGAGCTATTTCTTAAAGTGATTTTAATAGGGCAGTAGTGTCCTGTATGGAATAATCTATGAGTAATATCAATTCGAATGTGCAAAAGTGGTCAGTCAGTAGCCGCTTGTTTCATTGGATTAGTGCGATTTTGTTGCTAGTGACATGGATAATGATGTTGCTATATAGGAATTTTGATAGCAGTCTATATATCGGACTGCACAAGGCCCTTGGGGTTAGCTTGCTTTTTTGGATGATTGCACGAGTTATCAACCGTATATTTACTAAAGCACCGCCACCGGTACCAATGCCAAAATGGCAGTTGTTGATGTCACAGGTGTCACACTTTGTACTCTATGGACTGTTAATTGCGATGCCTTTTGTAGGCTTAATGATGTCTGTTTATGGTGGTCGACCTGTCGATATTTTCGGGCTGTTTGAAATCCCAGTATTTGTTACGCCAGATCGTAGTGCCGCACGCTTCTATAATGATTTACATACCGAGATCATCTGGCCTATGATTATCGCGTTTACTCTAATCCATATTGGCGCTGCTCTATACCATCAGTTTGTGAAAAAGGACAATCTGATTTCACGTATGAAATAGTGACTTATATTGAAATCGCCAATTACTTTTAAACAAAAAGCCCCCAGTATGTTACTGAGGGCTTCTCGTTTAAGTCTGCATTGCATGAGGGGCTACAGCTTATATTGATCTGTCCAATTTACTTCTTGTGTTCGGGTAAACTAATATTCATCTCGAGAACATCAAGAGTATCCTCAGAGCGATGATTAATATTAACGTCGTCAATTTGTACGCCGTTAACATACTTGTTAACCACTTCTAATATCTCACGCTTCATCTTTTCGATACGATCAGCAGTCAGTCGATTATTTAGTCGATTTTCACTAGCAACAATGACTTTAAGACGTTCGGTGGCCATATTGGCACTACCGGCGTTACTTTGATCGTCAGTACCAAACAGACTACTCCAAAATCCTTTTTTCTTACTCATTATTAACCCCCAAACCAGCGCTGTAATAGACTCTTCTTCTTCACGTCAATATGACGTAGCGGACGTTCTTCCCCTAAGAAACGGGCAACGATATCGTCATAGCATTGACCAGCGACCGAATCAGTATAATGAATTACCGGTTCACCGTGGTTCGATGCCTCAAGCACTGAGTGGCTTTCAGGGATAACACCAAGTAATGGCACTTTTAAAATATCGTTAGAGATGGTATCAATATCCATCATCTCATTAGCTGCTGCACGCTCAGCATTATAGCGAGTAATAATTAGGTGCTCACGTATAGAACCTTGGTTATCTTCTACCTTTTTGGTACGGCTTTGTAATATACCAATGATACGATCAGAGTCACGTACTGATGAAATTTCAGGGTTAGTAACAATGATAGCTTCATCAGCATGATACATCGCTAGCTGTGCACCACGCTCAATACCAGCCGGAGAGTCACAAATGATATAGTCAAACTGCTTAGATAGCTCAGACATAACTTCAGCCACGCCTTCGTCTGTCAACGCATCTTTATCACGGGTCTGACTAGCAGGTAAAATATACAAATTCTCTAGCTGTTTGTCTTTGACTAACGCTTGCGATAGACGAGCGTTACCGTTAATTACGTCAACGAAGTCATATACGATGCGGTTTTCACAGCCCATAATCAAGTCTAGATTACGTAAGCCCACATCAAAATCGATAACAACCGTTTTATAGCCACGTAACGCTAAACCAGCGGCAAAAGAGGCACTAGTCGTAGTTTTGCCTACGCCGCCTTTACCTGAAGTGATTACAACAATCTTCGCCACAATGGCACACTCCTATAATTAAATGGGATATTCGATAGATAAAAATCGTTTAATAAACGTACATATAATACTTAATATTAGTGCTCGCAGCACAAGGTAAGATATGACTAAGCCTTTATAAGTAACTGCTTGTAAATAAAATAACCAACTGTAATACGACTACTATCTGCGAGCGTAAGCCTAGCATAAATCAACAAAAATTTATAGTACGTCCAGAAGAAACGCTAAAAATCTATTCAGATAAATACTATTTTATATAATTATTTACTAATCTTGTAGATAGTGGCTGACTCACAGATTTATAGTAGGATAGTTTTGTTAAATTACCTTTCCCGAATATTAACGTATTATATTCAACAGTTTTTTTCTAATATTTAGAGCAGTAATCAACACTATTATTTATATTAGTCGCATCAACACTATCATAGTAGACAATCACTCGTTAGATATTCTCCATCACAGTAAATACCAGCCCTTCACCTTCTACAAAGCGTACTTGTACCGGCTTGTCGATAGTATTCTCAGGTAAATTATCACGCAGACAATAAGTGCCAGCCACAGATACTAATGATGGATTGAATACCTGACAAAATATACGAGCATCTTTGTCTCCAGTTGCCCCTGCGACTAGGCGACCTTGTGCACGGCCATAAACATGAAGGCTGTTATCGGTAATGGCTTCAGCCCCACTATTGACACTATTGGTCAATATTAAATCACCACCAACATGATTAATGGTTTGTCCTGAACGTAGCAACTGGTCATAAATCATACTGGTAATATGGTCACTACTTAATAGAGTTTCTGCAGGTACATCTATGATACTAGTGTCCGTCTGCGCTGCAGTATCGTCAGTGCTATTGTTCTTTTCAGCTTGAGCTTCTGCTGCTTCAGAGGTGGTTTGACTTAACTGAGTAACGGATTTTTTACTAGATACAATGCGCTCTATACGCTTGCCATCTGCTGGAAATATTGCCATTCTTTGCGCACGTGCTTGCTTATCAAGTAGGCCAGTTACTACACCGATAGGCTGTAGCCCCCATGACCATAGAAGCTCGATTAGAGCGGTTAAATCTTGCTCAATGCTACTGTCGATAAGGACGGGGATGTGACTGGTCTTATTGCTTAGCATACCCGCCAGATGAGCTTCAATAGCCGTTAGGTCGTCGGTACTCAGTTGCAAGCGTGAGAACGTCAGCATCTTTCCATAAAAGGTTATCGCAGGTTGGGATGTCATGTCTTGCTGGCCTGTATCCGAAATCGTCATAATGCAAATCCTTAAAAGATACTAATGTCGCTGCGATCACGGCGCAGTTATTATTATGGGTAGATCGTCAAAATATTCATTATCAATGAGCAGTGTACTAAGGGATGCTAGTGCTTAACAAGCCCCTAAGGACATAAAAATTGACATAAGAGCTGACATAAAATATAGCCAAACGTCTGTTAAGAGTAGCATGCACCTTCTATGCGCTTTATACGCCCTAAAAGTTAAGCATGTCCTGATGTTTCCACTGCTGTATTTTTATTTGCGCTTCAAATTCGTTCAAACTATCATTGATAATACTGGCAAGTAATGCTTCAAGAGCCGAATTGTTGACGTCAATACTTGCAATGCTATGAGCAATGGTTACCATCAATGCATCGATGCGCTCAGCATCTAGTAGTCGCTCGTTGAGAGAGTACACGACATTTTCGCCGATGTTATGCCCAATATGTTGTAATTGTGACTCAATTAAGCTACCTGCAATTGGAATCAGACGTAGGTAACGACGTAGCTCAGGAGTATTGGCAAGTCCATCTTGAATGGCGTTGCCAACTTCGTTCGCTATAAGCTTGCCGCCATCTGATTGACCTGCAAGCTTTTGGAGCTGTGGCACGAGCTCTTGACGTAATAATGATAACAACATGGCTTCAATCTGCTCACGATTACGATCTAGAGTCGATTTAATCAGCGATGTATGTACTTCAGAATCAGTAAGCTGCTGCCGAAAGTTATAAATAGTTGTTAAGATGACGCGGTCAGATAGCTCTTCTAATATGAGATCAATATAAAACTTAATGCGGTTAATCCAAGGCTGCGGTAATACTTGATAGCCAAGTTGATGCAAACGTCGACCGATGACTACTGCCCGAAACAAACGTAATGCCCGCAGTTGTGGAAAACAACCAAGCACCTCATACCAATGTACAAACGGAAAGAAAAACCAGCGATAATAAACCTTTTGTTTGATAGCAATTGCCCAGCGCAAAAGCAGTTCAATAATCAAAAATATGGTAAAAAATCCACCCACAGTACGCAACGGATCATGCAGACTGGTCTGATACCAGCTAAGACCATCACTGATTGCTAACCATCCTGCCACATTGCTACTAAAGTTACTCATCAAAATTGCGTCTATACTAATAAATAGCAAATCAATACTGATAGCAATTAGCATCACGATATCGTAGGTCAGCTTAAGACGATTCGGCTGTGGACGTATAGGGTGCTGCGGTTCTAATGAGGAATTTTTTAGCTGATTGGGCAGCGGCTTCGTATCTGTAGCAGGATTGGCAGTAGTAGAGGCGGACACAGTCGTACCTTATTATCAATAAGTGGTTAGGTTGGAGCGACGATATTCGGTGCTTATAAATTCATGAGTCATTGTAAGCAATTTACGTTATTAGTAGTTCACAATGACTCATGTTAATAGTTAATTAGCAGATCGTTATCAATAAAAGCTAATAAGATATAGGATTCGTTCAATCAAGTATTAAACGCTCTGAGATTCAAGCTTCGTGTCAAACTCGGCTAGCATCTCATCGATGAGTTTGTCTTTCTGTTGCCATGCTTCTCCAATCCAATCAAACATCTCCGCCTTAACTGATTCATCTTCTTCATAACCACCATTTCGAATAGCCGTAAATAATGTATCAGACATCTCAATATAACGTACATCGACGCCCAAACGTTTGATATTACCTTTCCATAAATCGCCATAGGTTGGTATACCGTCAGGGTAAACGATGGTCATGTCTAAGATGCCATCGATATCTTCACCTAAAGCATTAATAGCAAGTGCTAGACCGCCTGCACGTGGCTTAAGTAGATGAGTATAGGGCGATTGCTGCTTAGCCTGTTTGGCCTTGGTAAAGCGCGTACCCTCTAGATAGTTAAGTAGGGTAAAGGGTTTGTTTTTTAATAGGGAACAAGCACGTTTAGCCTCTTCGATATCCTTACCTTGCAGAGCTGGATTTTTTGCAACTGCTTCTTTTGAGTGCCGGCGCATCATCGGAAAGTCTAAAAAGTAAAATGCTTGTCCAATCACAGGAATATAGATCAGCTCAAACTTGGTAAAAAACCGCGTTAATGGTAAGCGTTTTTCACTCACATATTGTACGATACTGGTGTCAACCCATGATTGATGATTGCTAATCAGCAAGTATTTACCATCTGGATGCACGTCATCAGGTAGGTTAATCCGCCAATCTTTATTTGGTAAAATATTATCAATCAAGGCGTTATTACTATTAATCCAATAATTGGTAACTTTAATTACGCTATCATCAGCAATTTTCAAGCCAGTAATTGCCTTGGCGGTACCCATGAACCATATCGGTATACCAGCGGCAATACTATTGCCAGTAATAACGCCTGTAGCCGTTGCGAGAGAGATGGCTTTGCCCAGTCTAGGTGCCCGCTCATGCAGTTTTTGAATGGTAGAAGTGAGTCGCATGATAAGTCCTTTTCTATTTATCATTTTATTTTAATAATTGCTAATGTGTTCTATCAACCTAAGAGCTGGTGTGATGGTCATGTTCCAACTCCTTAAACTAAATATTAGTGGTTCATATATTAATGGCTCATAAAAATGCAGCAACGAATGTAGCAACGTAAGTCACAAAAATTTATATGAGATAATAAATCTATAATACTAAGCTTGCACGATTTTAGCAGAAAGCATTACCAGTGTACGAGTGTTAACGTGACTCATGGTAGCAAATGCTATAAATACTTCTCAAAGCCATTATTCAAAAAACTATTGTCTAAAATCGAGCTTTAGTTGGATGTTTAATACGCATCATAGACGAAAAAATATACAATATTAATGAGTTTCAAAAAAATTTCCGTGTAGTTAAGTTCATAGCTATGATAATAGCGGCAAGGTTTCATTCACTTTCTATACATAGATGTGACAAAATATTACACACAGTGAAGTCAAGATTGGGATAATGATGACGAGTGTGAACAACACCTAATAAGCTGTTTAATGTTTGGTATCTTGTGAAGGTATATTACTGTCATATATAATTGCTTCTGATTCTTCTAAAAAGCGTTATAATCATTAACTGTAAAAAACTTTTTAACATGTAGCATATTAATCATATTAATGGCATGATTTTAGACGGAAAAACTCTAGAATATAAAAGAGTACAATTAATAAATTTAACTTAAGAGGAAATATTATGCGTAATAAATTAATGATCGCAGCAGTAGCATCAGGTCTAGCACTTAGCGGTTGTACTACTGATCCAAACACTGGGCAACAACGCTTGAACAAAACTGCTATTGGCACGTTAGCTGGCGCAGCTGGTGGTGCAGTTATCTCTAAAGCAACTGGTGGCGATAAGACTGGTCGTGATGCGGCTATTGGCGCAGCTTTAGGTGCTGGTGTTGGTTATTATATGGAGCGTCAAGCTAAGCAGCTTGAGCAACAAATGGCTGGTACGGGCGTAACGGTTGAGCAAAACCCAACAACTGGTAATATTGACCTAGTTATGCCAGGTAGCATTACTTTCTCGTTTGATGATGCAACATTAAGCTCATCTTTCAAGCCAACGCTTGATAAACTTGCATCAACGATGAATCAGTATAATAAGACGACAGTAAATATTGCAGGTCATACTGACAGCAGAGGTGCAGATGCTTATAACATGCGTCTATCCCGTGACCGCGCTTACTCAGTTGCTAACTATCTGACTGCTCGCGGTGTTGCTTCTAACCGTATCAACGTTGTTGCTTATGGCGAATCACGTCCAGTAGCTGATAACAACACTGATTATGGTCGTCAGCAAAACCGCCGTGTTGAGCTAACTATCAATTCACCACAGAGCGTAAACTAAGAACTAGATTACTACTTAGTCTATGTTTTAAGAATATTACGATAAAAAAGCCAGCCCTACGCTGGCTTTTTTATTGGCTAAATTTAGAGTAAAAATTAAGAGCTAGTAATCGAAAAGATTCATATGACAAAGGTTAGATTAAGTAACTCAGAAAGTGCTATGAAGAATTCTATTTTACGGCAAATAAACATCGCTAAAAAGGTGATATTAATCTAAATTAAATATTGATAATGATTATCAATAACTTTATAATCCATCAGTGTTTTCTATTATTGCAATATGGAACATCTTATCATCTACGACTAAGAATGATGGTCTGACGTAAGTTGTCTTTGCTGTAATATGGTCAAAATGCTTGATGCTAATTAATCAAAATTGATGACTTCTTTTTCTTTTGCGATATCTTTTGAGGATGTGTATGACGATTACCACAGTGACGAGCCGTAAGATTTTACCAACTACTTTAGCTGCTGCACTTGCAGGGTTATTAATGGTGTCGGGTTGTACTAAGCAAACCAATGAAGACGCAGAGACTGGTACGCAAACAGAAGTACAGAGCACAGAATCGAGTAGTAATGTAAAACTATCAGCTGCAGAGCAAGCTCACATTGATAGGTTAATTAGCAGCTATGCAAACATGGCTCATGCTGCCTACAAAGATTCGCTAGATACAGCTAAAATGTTGCAAACTGCGGTAGAAACGTATGTGGCAACACCTACGCAAGCCAACCTTGATGCTGCAAAAGCGGCCTATAAAGCCGCACGTCAGCCATATTCGCAAACTGAGATTTTCCGTTTTGATGAAGGTTTTGTGTCTGCAAATGATAAGCGTGCAATTGGTAGTACAGATAGCTGGGAAGGGCAGGTCAATGCATGGCCCCTTGATGAGGCGCTGATTGATTATGTCAGTGACAGTTACGAGGGCGAGTACAACAGCCAAGATAATATCATCAATAGCGACAGCATTACGGTCGGTAGTCTAAAGCAAGATACCAGTACGATTACTCCCAAGTTATTAGCAGAAATGAATGAGATTGGTGGTAGTGAAGCCAATGTGACCACTGGCTATCATGCGATTGAGTTTATGTTATGGGGGCAAGATACTAATGGTGTAAGCGCAGGAGCAGGTAATCGTCCAGTAACGGATTATGTCACTGAGGCAGGGCAGTGTACCAGCGGCGATACGGTAAACAAAGATGCTGGTATTTGCGAGCGTCGTGGTGAGTTTCTAAAAGCCGCTACTCAGTTATTGATCGATGATTTAGCCGCGATGGAAGCCGAATGGCAGCCTGATAGCGAAAACACTTTACGTAGCGATCTGATAGCGCGCAAAAACGACAACGGTCTGCGTCAGATAATGTACCAAATGGGTAGTTTAGCATTAGGAGAGTTGGCCTCTGAGCGTATACAGGTAGCCTTTGTCACTGGCTCTACCGAAGATGAGCACGAGTGTTTTAGTGACTTGACACATCTTAGCTATGCTAACAATGCACGCGGTATTCAAAATGTATTCAATGGTAGCTACCAAACGGTTGCTGGTAAGAACGTTGGAGGCTACGGCATCAAGCAGTACCTCGTCGATAATGGTCATACAGATGCGGCTGATAAGCTGGCTGTTGACTTTAAAAAAGTAGAAGATGCTTTCAATGTCATCGTTGAAAAAGGCGAAAAAGAAGGTATTAAGGTTGACCAAATGATTGCTACAGCGGGTCAAGTTAGCAGCCAAGGTATCTCGGCTGAAGAACAAAATGTCCGCCGTAGTTGGATTGAAAATAGCATTACTAGCTTACAAGAGCTGACTGCTGGTATCGAAAACGCTGCAAAAGCCGTCGGTATTGATAATCTAGATGCGGACGCAGGTTCTCAGTTCTAAGCTGGTTTCTGTTTAGGTAGAACCATTTAATGCTATCAATAATGTCTGATAAGTCACTACAAGCTGATGAGAGATATATTTGTAGAAGTCTAAGTTATATATAATACATGCGTTGTTAGCGACAGTTAGCAACGTATTTTTACGTTTAATAAAATAGGCCAATGCGCCAAGTTATAGCGTCGATATATTTTTATACCGCTATATTGATAAGAAATAAATACTGTTATAGCCAGCCATTTTAATGGTTCTAATTTAGAACTAAGGCAACTCCTATGAGCTCCATTCATACCAAATCCTCTGCTTTCCCTTTCATTTCTTCAAGCTTGCAAGGTACATCGTTTAAAATTGCATTAACCATTATGGGTGCAATGGCTATCAGTGCTTGTCAACCAACAGACAATGTAGCTGATAATGGAAAGCCCCAAGCTTTAGCGCCTGAACGTGCGCAAACCATTGAGGCGCTCGCTGGCGTACCAATGCAGCAGCTGGCCACATTTGATCCACAAGAGATTAAGCAAGGGGGCGACACTGGTATTAGTATTACCAGTAGCGAGAGTTACTCTAAGCCTTCCTCAAACGTATCTGCCTCACGTAAAGGCAACTTCTTTATCGGTAATGCCTTCTTTCGCCAGCCGTGGGTGGTCGCCCCTGCGAGTACCGATAGCCGTGATGGTCTAGGAGCATTGTTTAACGTCGCTGCTTGTCAATCCTGTCATATAAAAGATGGCCGTGGTCACGCTCCTATGAGTAGCGATGATGATGCCGACAGCTTGCTGATTCGCCTTGCGATGCCAGCGACAACGGATGAGCAGCGGAAGCAATTGCAGAACTCGCTTATCGAAAAAGTCGTGCATCCTATGTATGGTGGTCAGCTGCAAGATCGCGGTATTCAAGGCGTACCTGCCGAAGCAAGAATTGCGGTACAGTGGACAGATAAGCCAGTCACCTTTGCCGATGGTCATGTCGAAACATTGCGCGCGCCAACTTTTAACTTAACCAAACCTGGTTATGGTGCATTTGATGATGAGCTGATGGTATCACCGCGAGTGGCTTTACCCATGATTGGGCTTGGTTTACTTGAACAAATTCCAGATGAAGATATTAAGAAACAAGCAGATAGCGATGACAAAAATAATGACGATATTAGCGGTAAATTTAACTGGGTAATGGATCCGCAAACAGGAAAAACGGCCTTAGGTCGTTTTGGCTGGAAAGCAGGTCAAACCAAGCTTATTACCCAAAACCAAAGTGCTTTTAATGAAGACATGGGTTTGACCTCAAATATCCGTCCTCATGAATCCTGTATGCCGACGCAAACGGCTTGCTTGAGCGCTACTACCGGCGCTGATGAGCAAGGTAATGACAAGCCACCTGTCGAAGTCAACGATGATGTGACTAAGTTTGTCGAATTTTATACGCGTAATTTAGCGGTACCGCATCGCCGCAATGCCGACGATAAACTGGTACTGGCGGGCAAAAAACGTTTTTATGATATGGGCTGTCAAAGTTGCCACACGCCAAGATATCAGTTGCCAAAAACCGATGACGACCATCTTGAGCAGCATGGGCAAGTGATTTATCCTTATACGGATTTACTATTGCATGACATGGGTGATGACCTTGCTGATCGGACGATTGCGGGAAAATTGCCACCGAAAGACGCGCAAGTTGAGTTTTTAGCCAACTCTTATGAATGGCGCACGCCGGCATTGTGGGGTATTGGTCTTGCACAAACTGTTGATTCGCAAGCGACATTTTTACATGATGGTCGTGCGCGTACGTTGATGGAGGCGGTATTGTGGCATGGCGGAGAAGCTGAAACACAGAAACAAAAAGTATTAAAGTTAGACAAACAAGGGCGTACTGAATTGAATGCGTTCTTAAAATCATTATAAAAGCGATGCTATCTTAGCAAGTGACCAGTCAAAATACTAAAATAATTACTCATATAAATACCGAGAAACTTATGAAAATAAACCATGCTTTAGCAATGGCGCTCTCTGCCTTAAGCGCTGGATTACTTATCAGCTGCGTCAAACCTGCTGACGAGAATAAAGCGTCAGAGGTTGATAGCCAAAAGGTTGCGCAAAATGACGCAACTACTAATGCGGCAGATAGTAGTAGCGTAAGTGCAGATAAAATTATCGCCATAGATATTAGCGCAGATACTGAAAAAACCTATCTGACCCATGTGGCTGATGATATTGTTATCCCAGCTTATGCAGATGCTGTTAAGCAGAGCAATCTATTGCATGACTTGGCACAAAAGCATTGCAAGCAAGCACCAATAAGTGGTGATGAGCTACAAGCGCTGCGCGATCAGTGGCTCGTGTTAGCACAAGCATGGGCGAATGCCGAAATGATCAATTTCGGCCCTGCAACTGCCAGTATGAGCAATTTATATATTAATTATTATCCTGACGAGCGCGGACTGGTACATGGTGGCGTTGCAGATCTTATCGCTGCCAATCCCACACTAACTGCTGAGCAGTTGGCTAATGAAAGCGCCATTGTGCAAGGGGTACCAGGATTAGAAGAAGCGTTATATGCTAATGACAGCTTGGATGCTGGGCAATGTGCTTATGTGATAAGCGCAAGTAGCGCCTTAAGTACACGCCTAAAAAATATCGAAGACAACTGGCAGCAGAATGCCACTGAACTATTAGCGATTGATAAAACAGCAGATAGCGATCGAGGTTTGAACCAATGGTTTAATTCTCTACTATCGTTGGTTGAGACCATGAAGTCTAATGCCATAGACCAGCCTTTGGGTCTAACGGGTAAGGCCAAAGGTCACCTGCCGGCCGCTACAGCCGGGCAAAGCCGCGCTATCATCAATGCTAAATTGGCTACACTAAATCAAGCGCTGACCGATCCAATTTTAACCGCTATCCTTGGCAGTAATAACGAAAACGAAGTGGCTGATAGTTTATCAACCGCACTTGCTGATGCCACCACGCTGTTGGCACAAATGCCAGAAGATTTAGCGACTGCGGATAAAGCCACACAGCAAGAATTGCATGAGCATCTGACTACTATTACTCGTGTTATTAAGCGCCAATTGATTCCAACCCTTGGTCTTCGTGTGGGCTTTAATAGCACTGATGGCGATTAAACTATGCAGATCATGAGAGCTAAGACAGTAGCGCTAGTGACTGAAGATTCTTCTGAGTCACAGGGTCTAACACGCAAACAGTCTAATAATCAAAACAATAGACACAATACTCGACTAGGCCATGAGCTGTTGACAACCTCAGCATTAACAGCACTGTCTACTATAATGGGTACAGCCGCACTTGTCGGTATCCATCATCGCTATCGTAAGCAGCGTCAGCCTGATGCAAGCTTGGTAGATTATGCGACTGGTATTCGCTCTCACTTGCCCTCAGCATCTAAGCCGCAGTTAACGCGATTTCGCTATGCCTGTCAGCAAGCCGCTGCTGCGTGGCAACAGTCGTATCATAACTCTATAGAAGATAAAGGTAGTGATAGTAACACTACTGACTTTAGCGCCGTTCATACTACGACCATGCTAACGCGCCCAGTTTGCTGGGTGAGTGGTGTGGCGTCTATGCCAAAAAGTATTATATTGGCAAATGACGATCACAGTGATGAGGGTAATCCTGAAAATGACTTCGGTGTGGTTGGTATCGATGCGAATAGGGAAGTCGTTTGGCAGACCACCATGCCTGAACGTGTGCATGATATTGTTGTACAGCCTATCTCTAACGTTCTAAATGAGCTTAGCGATAATTACCATAACCGTGATGTTGTAGTGATGGGTCGGCGTCCAAGCGAGAAGTTTTGGGTGCTAGATACAGCGACTGGGCAAGTAAAGTTTGCTATCAAAGCTTCAAACCATCGCCATTTTTATGGTCATGCTTGCTATAGCTTAGATAGTAAATTGCTGTATGTGACCGAGAATGACACCATAAGTTTAGACGGTAAAATTGGTATCTATGATGCTCATGATGCTTATAAAAAAGTAGCAGAGTTTGACTCGCATGGTATTGGGCCGCATGAGCTAATTATGCATCCTGATAGTGAAACGTTGGTGATTGCTAATGGTGGTATTAAGACCGAGCAAGCTTCTCGTGAAGAGCTAAACCTAGATACCATGCGTCCGTCATTAGTGTATCTTAATCGTCATGATGGCTCATTGCTTGAGCAGATTTTCCCTGAGCACAATCAAATGAGCGTACGTCATTTAGCTATGCATAATGATGGAACTGTAATGATTGGCATTCAGTTTCAAGGTGATAAGCATATCAATGTGTCGTTAGTATTGACGCATAAGCGCGTTGATTCTGACTTTAAGCCATTGATTATGCCCAATAATCAATGGCAACGCTTTCATCAATATATCGCCAGTGTGGCGGTCGATAGCGAGCGTAATTTGCTATGCGTGACCACACCGATTGGTGGCTGTGCAGCGATTTATGATTTAAACACTCGAGAATTGATTGATGATGTCGGTTTGCCAGATTGTGCAGGGGCAGCAGTGTTATTCACTGATAAAAAGCCAGGTTTTATCGTTAGTGATGGACAAGGTCAGTTAACGACGTTAGAGGTGAATGATACATCAGCGACAGGGTCAATTAACCAGGATAAGATTGAGAAAACTCAGTGTATTATTAAAGACAGTAAGGTGCATAAGATGTCTTTTGACAATCATTTGCAAGCGCTGTAACTGTGGTGATTGCTAAATAAAAAAGAATAACCATTATAAAATGCTGCTGAGATAAGTTTTCCTTGCTTGCTGTAGCTAGCGGACAAAGGCTACGAAAAATTTATTCTAGTAGCACTATATTTATTTTATAGTGGCTCAACTCTAATGACGACTAAGCAAGGGGGATACGACATCAGTTTACATACTGTTAGAGAACAACTTGCGCAGGCGGGCATTGAGCTACATGTCATTAAAAAACGCGTCAAAAATATCAATTTTCGCTTAAAGCCGTATACGTTGATGGTCTCAGCACCAGCATTCATTACCATGGCGCAAATTGAGCAAGCTGTTGCTAAGCGGGTACCTTGGGCGATTGCTAATCACGCGCAAGTCTTGGAACAATATAAGCGTAAACAAACCTCTTCACCAGATACTTCAACTGCCGACAGTCCTATTCTGTTGTGGGGTGTAGAACAATCATTTACCTTATGTCATGATGAAAAAATTGCTTATTATCGGCAACAGCTCTCTGAAGTCATGCCTTCTCTGTTTGAAAAATGGCAGCCAGTTGTCGGCGCGCAAGCTAATGAAATACGCCTGAAAAAAATGCATACGCGTTGGGGCAGCTGTAACACGCGAGCGCGACGGATTTGGCTATCCGTATATCTGCCAGCATATCCTGTTGAGTGCACTGAATACGTCATCGTTCACGAGCTGTGTCATTTGCATCATGCCAATCATAGCCGTGCGTTTTGGCAAACGGTGGCAACAGCAATGCCGGATTATCAGCATTGGCATAATATGCTGGCAGGTAAGACGGGGAAGTTAGATTGAATGTATCACGTAAATAATATAAATAATCGTAATAAGACTGATATGATAGTTCATAACGGTACTAAATGTATTGTTATAAAAAATAAAAACAGTATACAAGGATGGTTATATGGATAGTGTCAATCAAGCCGAATTTTGGCAGCAGCGTTATGAGGCTGGAAGCATACAATGGGATATGGGACAGGTATCGCCACCGCTTAAAGCTTATATCGACCAGCTACCTGAATCGGCTAAAGACCAAGCTATTTTAGTACCAGGTGCAGGTAATGCTTACGAAGTCGGCTATCTGCATGAGCAGGGTTTTACCAATGTCACTTTGGTTGATTTTGCCCCTGCGCCAATTAAGGATTTTTCTGAGCGCTATCCTGACTTTCCGGATGAGCATTTAATCTGTGCGGACTTTTTTGATTTATCCCCTGAGCAATATCAGTTTGATTGGATACTCGAGCAGACGTTTTTTTGTGCAATAAACCCCTCACGCCGTGATGAGTATGTGCAACAAATGGCAACGCTGCTAAAGCCTCAAGGAAAATTGGTTGGCTTATTATTTAATGTCGACTTTGGACGTCAGGAACCACCCTTTGGTGGCACGAGAGATGAGTATCAACAACGTTTTGAGACTCACTTTAACATTGAAATTATGGAGACGAGCTATAACTCGCATCCAGCACGACAGGGAAGTGAATTGTTTATTAAGTTCTTAGCAAAGTAGCAAATTAACTTCGCGCTTAATATTATCCCGAGCTTGTACTTCTAACTGCTCATAGTAATAGTCAGTCAAATAAAGTTTAGGATGCGCTAAGAGTCCGTTTAATACAGCCGTTCGCCCAATACGATAATCTGCAAGCGGAACATGCATGTATTCTTGGCGTACGGCTTGTGCATATTGTTCATACTCAGGCCAAGACGCACCCAAAATACTCAAATCCATATCTAGCAAATAAGCAGCGTCACTGCTTTTGTTAGGGTCTGTAAACTCATTAAGCTGATGACTGGCGGTCATCATAATAAGCGCATAGATATGCTGGCAGTGTTCAGCGCTCAGATAATGGCCTAGCGCCCCGACGGCATACTCTGCACTTTTTAGCTCATTATCCGCGCGCGTTGGATCATAAATTACATCATGGTAGTACAATGCTAATGCGATAATATGTGGCTCACTAAGCTCACGCTTAATCTGTTCGAACTGCTCAAACAATTGCTGAAGGTGGCTTAAGGTATGATAAGCGCGCTGCGTTTCGTTATAACGAACAGCGATATCTTGCCAAAGCGCATTAACTTTCGCTGGCTCGATATCGCTATTAATAGCAGATAAGTGCAGGGCAAAACGATTGCCAAGATTAGGGTTTACTTGCAGCATCTTCAAACGCTTTTTTAAACACCTTTCCGAGTAAGTTTACGTCATCGACACGAGCATAATTTAGACGCGTGACGAAGGCGATATGACGATGAGGTCCTTTTTCTGCCAGTGGTACTGCGACTGCATTTTGATTCTCTAGATGCAGCTGATCTAACGCCATCTCTGGAACCAAAGTCGTACCCATATTGGCAAGTGCCATTTGGATAAGCGTGTTTAAGCTGGCATCAGAAAAGCTTGATTTCATTTCTGCACGATCAAAGTGACAGACAGATAAGGTCTGATCGGTCAGGCAATGTCCTTCACCCAGCAGCATAAGATTGGCAGTCGCTAGCTCATCGGAGTTAATGGTTTCAAGCTTGGCATGCACATCGTCTTTTGGAAACACTGCAAAGAAGTCCTCGTTCCAAAACTCAAAGCTATGTAGGCCATCTACTGCATAAGGTAGTGCAATGATAGCAGTATCAATATGACCGTAGCGCACTTGTTCGAGCAGGCGCTCGGTTTGTTGCTCAACGATGGTCATACGAAATTCTGGATAATGCTCTCGCAGCGCAGGCAACACTTTAGGCAATAGGTAAGGCGCAATCGTTGGAATGATACCTACTGTCATAGGGTAAGCAAGCGGCGTCTGATGACTGTGCGCGCGCGTGGTCAAATCGCTCACTTCAGAAAACACCCGCTGTGCCCGCGTTAGGATATCCTGCCCGATAGGGGTAATCAGCACCTGCTTATTATTACGCTCAAAAATCTGCGTATCCAGCTGTTTTTCTAGCTCTGCGATACCCAAGCTCAATGCAGACTGCGAAATATTACAGTCTTCAGCAGCGCGTTTGAAGTGACGGTGTTTAGCAACGGCTAAGGCAAATTCAAGCTGACGTAAGGTAATCATAAAACCTCTCTATTAATGGGTTTTTAATGCAATTTTTATACTTGTTCATTCAGTATACGATAGCAATTTACTGATAGTACACTGATGATTAAAAGTAGATAGAATAGTTTAACAAGTTTAATAAAACAAAACATCACATTAAAAACTTTTAACTGGATTAACCGTAGAATTCGCGTATAGTTTGTCAGGTAGCCCAGATAGTTAAAGGCTTAACAGAAACAATCAAATAAATAAGCATCATTTAACTTAATCACACTTAATTAAAAAAGGAGCCAATCATGGCGTCTATTATCAATCAAGAAATCCCAGAATTTTCAGCAGATGCATTTGTAAACGGTGAGTTCAAAACTATCACTTCAGAAGATGTAAAAGGCAGCTGGGCAATTTTCCTATTTTATCCAGCCGATTTTACCTTTGTTTGCCCAACTGAACTTGAAGACATGGCAAACCATTACGAAGAGCTAAAAGGTCTAGGCGTTGAAGTTTACTCAGTATCAACCGATACTCATTTCACGCACAAAGCATGGCATGACTCTTCAGATGCTATTGGTAAAGTTACTTACCCAATGATCGGTGATCCTACTGGCCGTATCACTCGTGGCTTTAACGTCATGATCGAAGAAGCTGGTCTAGCAGAGCGCGGTACTTTCTTAATCGATCCAGATGGTCTGATTCAGGTTGCTGAAATTCATGCTGGCGGTATTGGCCGTAGTGCAAAAGACATGCTACGTAAAGTAAAGGCAGCACAATACGTTCGTGAAAACGACGGCGAAGTTTGCCCAGCAGCTTGGGAACAAGGTGGCGACACTCTAAAACCAAGCCTTGATCTAGTTGGTAAAATCTAAGTATTGCTTTATTTGAATGATTTAGATGTTCGTAGTGTTGTATACAAAGTTTCACTTGGATAGATAAACGCTACAGACAAAGACCCCATCAGCATAAGTTGATGGGGTCTTTTTATATTGTTAACTAGGAAGGGTTTTTATTTTTATTTGCTAATAAGAAACGAAGTATTAGGCATGAGATTGTAGTTTATTTTTATCGATTATTTTATAAATCTCATCTTTTAAATGCAGTTTTCGTCGCTTCATTTTTTCTATTTCCTCGTCACGACTGGCGTGCTTAACCAAATCTTTGTCAAGTTGATTGATTTGCTGATCAAGCTGAGTATGCTCATCAAAAATACTGGCAAAGTGGCTGTCTTTCTGCTTAAGTTCTGCAATAATCTCTCTGTTGTCTTGTAACGTATCAGTCTTTCTCATGTTGTCATCCTTGTTATGAAGCGCAAGCTTACAATAAGCATCAGCGCATTGTCGTTAAGGTTGCTGTGATGAATTGCTATGATTGTGAGACTTAGATTTTATTGAGCCAAAGCGCTATTAACTTAATAGTGATAAGGCTCAAGCTCAGCAGAAAACACTTTAACAAACACTCTTAAAAGTCAATCCGCCAGTAGGTAAATAAGACTTTTTCCTATTCGCCTCACTCGATTGTAGCGAAAAAACAACCTCTACACCATAACTATAATGGGACTATTATGGCTTTATCAATTTATATTTAATTGATAAAACAGTTTTACGATTGGTTTTATAAAATATAAAGTTTGAGTTTCTCTGCTTGCTCAAACCCTCGAAACCTATGATAATAGGGACATTAAAGGGCATAGGCCTTATTCAAATTATACTTTAAACAACATTACTCACTTCAAATTTTCCATCTTTAAACGTGCAGCCGCTTAGTTGCCGTTACATATTGAATAACAATGAGGAACAAACATGATAGATCAAAGTTTATTAGACGCTGTTAAGAGCTATAGCGAAAATATGACTCGTCCAATTACTTTCGTATTGGGTAGTGGTGAGCATCAAAAACGTGCAGAGCTAATTGATTTTTTGACCAAAATTGCTGGCACTACCGATAAGATTAATTTTGATGCAACAGCGAATGATGATAGCTTACCAAGTCCGATTAGTTTTGCGGTTCGTAGTCATATTGGTGGCGAGTTGACCGATACTGGTATCGTCTTTAGCGGTATCCCAGGCGGTCATGAGTTTACCTCGCTTATCTTAGCAATCTTGCAGTCGGGTGGCCATACGCTAAAACTAGATGAGGGTATTCAAAAGCTCATTAAGCGTTTTAATAAGCCATTGCAGTTCCAAACTTATGTGTCGCTCTCTTGCCACAGTTGCCCAGAAGTCGTACAAGCGCTGAACCAATTCGCGCTACTAAACGATGACATCAGCAACGAGATGATCGATGGTGCATTGTTCCAAGAGCAAGTAGAAGCAAATAATATCCAAGGCGTACCGGCAGTATTCTTAAACGGTAAACCGTTTGCTAATGGTCTGATTGATACCGCCAAGCTCATTGAAAAGCTACAAGAGCAATTCCCTGATTTATTAGCAGAAGCGGACGATGATGCCGAGCAGTTAGAGCAGCAAGATGTGACTATTATTGGTGCTGGTCCTGCTGGGATTGCCGCAGCAATTTATACCGCGCGTAAAGGTCTAAAAGTGACGATGGTCGCAGATCGCATCGGTGGACAGGTGAAAGATACACAAGATATCGAGAACTTAATCTCTGTACCGTTGACCACAGGCAATGAATTGTCTGCCAATTTTGAAAAGCACTTGCAAGAGTACAATATCACGCTCAAAGAGCACGTGAGTGTCAAAGAAATCAGCGAGACGGAAGAAGAAAATTACAGCATTCATCTAAACACGGGTGAGACGTTTGAGACTCGCAGTATTATCTTAGCGACTGGTGCGCAATGGCGTAAACTTGGTGTACCAGGTGAAGAGGAAAATATCGGTAAAGGCGTTGCCTACTGTGCGCACTGTGACGGTCCTTTCTTTAAAGATAAAGACATCTCAGTCATCGGCGGCGGTAACTCTGGTGTCGAAGCAGCATTAGACCTTGCAGGTATCGTGAAGCATGTGACCGTACTTGAATTCGCAGATGATTTAAAAGCGGATCAGGTATTGATTAACAAAGCCAAAGAAAAAGCCAATATTGAATTTATCACTGGGGCGGCGACGCAAGAGATTAAAGCGACTGATGGTAAAGTGACTTCTATTGTTTATCAAGATCGCAGCACAGGTGAGACCCATGAGCGTGACTTGGCAGGAGTGTTCGTACAGATTGGCTTAGTGCCAAATACTGGATTCGTTAAAGGCTTTGTCGATTTAAACCGTTTTGGTGAGATTGAGATTGATGAGCGTTGCCGTACCGATCGCAAAGGTATCTTTGCTTGTGGTGACGTAACGACGGTACCCTTTAAACAGATTAACATTGCGATGGGTGAGGGTTCTAAAGCTGCTCTAAGTGCTTTTGAATACTTAGTTATGCAGTAAGCCGTTCATCTATAAAGTTAGTTTGAGAAGCCACCTCTTTTGAGGTGGTTTTTTTACGTCAGAAACAATCAATTCTTATTTCTAATCAAAGCAATAATTGGCAGCGCAATCACATACATGAGCACCCCATATACAGCAGCAGGTAAGGCAATAGCAGGTAGACCAACTGCCGTTCCCATAATAATAGGGGCTAAAGTAATTGCAGTCGTACTGTTTTGAATACTGGTTTCTATTGAAATGGTTTTGGTATCAAACCAGCTAAGCTTTAGCGCTTTAGAAGTCAAAATGCTTAACACAAATAAGGCCATAATGATAAGGACCAGCTCAAGCCCCATTGACGTTAACTGTGATTTTAGGAGTTCCCAGTTGGAAGCGATGGCTGCAAAAACAATCAATACAAAAAAGATACTAGCTAAGCCATTTAGAATACTGCTCCTACGCACCATGAAGTTAGTGAATTTGTAGCGAGCAAGCATACCAAGGGTGACGGGTAAAGTCGTTAATAAAAACATCACCACACCAATTTTTACAGCGCTAATAGAGCTGGCTTGGTCTTGCATAAAATGGTTAAAGGCTAAAGTAATTAAGATGGGCAAAGTAATGACCGATAATAGACTAACCACACCAGTAAGCGCGACTGAAAGCGCGACATTACCCTTGGCATAATAGGTGAGCATATTACTGGTCACGCCGCCTGGGCAAAAACTAATTAGCATGATACCAAAGGCGATGGTTGGTGGTGGTCCCATCACTAGGACTACTGCTAAAGCGACTAAAGGCACAATAATGACTTGGTTTACTAATCCGACGAAAAACGCTTTGGGGTGATTAGCGATAACCTTAAAGTCACTGGGTTTGAGCCCTGTTCCTAAGGTAAACATAATATAGGCAAGAGCCAGGGGGAGTAAGGCCAGCGCAGTATTACTCATGAAACATTCCTTGTAAAAATGAAAGTCATCTTAGAATGACTTTTCAAATAGTCCACATTCCTTGTGGTTTTATAACTTCAAATATACTTTAAAACATCGTCTTAACTGTTATAAAAGCCCACATGTTTATATGGACTTAATTAGTTAACGCTTGCTCAAATAGTTAAAACCTCTAATTTATTAATCGTCTAACAAATCCATACGCTTAGCGGCTTCATAGATACCCGTTGAGCGATTGCCCGTACGGCAGAATATGAGCATTGGCTGCTCGGCTTGATTGAAGAAATCCGCGAATTCTTCGACGTGATTTTGATTGAGCTCACTACCAGCAAAAGACACTTCTTTGTAAGCAAGGCCCGCTTTTTTAGCAGCCGCTTCGATATCAGCGCTGGTTGGCTGTCCAGGCTCTTCACCGTCAGGACGGTTGTTGATGATGGTTTTGAAACCGTTTTCGGCAATCATAGGTATTTGGTCAGGGGTGATTTGTCCTGTAATGCTAACTTGATGGCTCATAGGAGCTCCTTTCTTAGAATGATTTATTTAATGTAGTTAGTGTTTGTTTAAGATATTACTTTCTCAGATACGTTGTTTTTGAGACACGTTACTTCTTAACAGACACTGTTTTTGAGACCCATTGTTTTAAGCTCAATATATAAACGTTATAACAAGCCTTGCATCAACGCGCTTTGATACAGCAATTTAGCGCGTGCACCGGTACCACAAAACATCAATATAGGTTTGGGTGCGGTACGATAAAAATCAGCAAATTGCTGCACAGTCATCATGCTTAGGCGCTCATCATCAAAAGGTATATGATGATAAGTTAGGTTGGCCTGCTCGGTAGCCGTGGCAAAATCACAGCTGTTAGGCTGCATATCAACCTCAGCGTCAGGACGTATATTGAGCACTGAGCGATAGCCAAGCTCTGCAATTTTGATACATTGGCTTGGGTAAATTTGCTTATAGATCGTTATATCATCGGTCATAAATAGATTCAATTGAGTTTGTTAAAGTGCGTTTATTAAAGAAGGTTTATCAATACAATAAGCTAGCATAACACAGGCTCTATCATAGCGATATTTTGTTATAGACAACAATAGTGATTGACGGTTTAGCGCACTAACAAAGCGTTCGCTAGTTATTTTTTAATGCATTCTTTTAATGCATTGACGGCATCTAAGGTGCTTAGGTAGACCTGTCCTGATAGTTCGGTAATCAGAGGGGTGTGTCCAATGACATCCATGACTGGACCTTTCACGAAGCTAAAGTGTAAACGCTTATCTTGCAGCGCTAGCTCTTGATTAAGTGTGCTCAACATCTCTTGCGCAGTCAGGTCGATATGATTGACTGCTGACATAATCAGGATAAGTTCATTCGCGTCTGGATACTGCTGCAAGGAATTTAAAATACGCAGGTGCACTGACTCACTATTACCAAAGAATAGACTCTCATCGATACGCAATAGTAATAAATTATTAAAAGTCACTACGTCGTGACGATTGATATTGCGAAAGTGCCCCGTACCGCCCAGCTGTCCGACGATGGCAACATGCGGCTTACTCGATTGCCAAATAAGGCTGGCGAATGACACCATCAGGCCGATGACCAATCCAGTATTTAGCCCAAATATCAGTACACCTGCAAACGCTGCCATAAAGCTTGCACCATCTAAGCGATCACGCTGCCAAGCAGACTTTAACGTGTCAATATCAATGAGCCCAATAATAGAGGCCATGATAGTCGCGCCAAGTAGCGCATAGGGTAGAGGAGCAAGCGCATTGCCAAAGGCGATCAGCGCAGCAATCATCACCAGCACCGTCACAAGACTGGCCACTGGGGTTTTGGCACCTGAATCGACATTGATAGCGGTACGTGAAAAGCCACCTGCGACCGCAAAACTCTGAAACAGTCCACCAGAGAGGTTTGCCAGTCCAAGTCCGGTCAGCTCACGATTGGCATCAAAACTTTCACCACGTAGCCTAGCATAGGTACTAGCGACCGAGCTACTGGACACAAAGATAATAAGCGCCATCAGTCCTGCGGTCGGTAACAGCTTGAGCGCCTCTTGAACATCTGGCACATGAGGTAGTGTAAAGCTCGGTAGCCCTTGCGGAATACTACCGATGGTCGCGACTCCAAGCGCACTCCAATGCAATGCCATACTGAGTACAATCGCGATAACAAGTAAGATAAGCGGGAATAAGCGCTCCGCCCATTTAGCATAGGACGATGATAGCCATGTGCGCCATACCCATTTGCTCGCGTAACGGTTCGCCACCAAAAGTGCAAAGGCAACAACACCAATGAGCAAGGTCAGTGGATGCAGTTGGCGCGCATACATCTGCATGGTAGATAAATAGCCGATTAAGCTGCTACCAGCGATTGGAATGTCGGTTAAGTACTTAAGCTGGCTGACGAAGATTAGAACGGCGGCACCGCTCACAAATCCAGCCGAAACCCCGCGACTGATAAACTGCATAATCCAGCCGAGCTTTAATCGCCCCGCAATCCAGAGCAGCGCTCCTACCATCAGAGCTAATAAACTTGCCATCAACGCGTACTGCTCAGTCCCTTGCTCAGCGTAAGGCAGCAGACTACTGGCGGTCATGATAGCGGTGATGGCGACGGGTCCGACAGCTTGTACATTACTAGAGCCAAGCCATGCGTAAACGATGACAGGCACGATGGCTGCATATAAGCCATAAACAGGTGGCAGCCCTGCGAGCACGGCGTAGCCTAAGCTTTGCGGTATCACCAATACGCCAACCACAAGCCCCGCGATGACGTCAGTCGGCAACGTAGCTAACTGATATTGGCGCAGCCAAGTAGGAATCAGACGAGCGGCGATAGAGGCCATATCAATACGTCATCACAATAGAAAGCATCATTACATTAAGCCCTGTTGTATTAAGGAGTAAGGCTAGTACGCTATTATTCTGCTTTGGCACAAAAACGTTGATACAGTAGCTCTAGTACGGCTAAGGCATCGTCGCTTGCGATACTATAGTAAATTTGCTTGCCTTCGCGACGTGTCGTGACCAGTTCATCCTTACGTAGGATGCCCAGCTGCTGCGATAGACTTGGCTGTCCAACACCGACCAAGCCTTCAAGCTCACCGACACAGTATTCACCTTGAGTCAGCTGGCATAATAAAAGCAAACGATCGGGATGCGAGAGCGACTTCAATAATTGGCTGGCTTGCATGGATGCTTGTTGCATTTGCTTAGCAAGATCTATTGGTGCAAAGTCGGCTGTATTATCAAGTGATACATCATCGCTAATGCTGTGAGTCGATGTACCCAATGCTGAAGTAGAAGTAGTCAGAGTGAGCTCCTTATATAAGAGAGCGATAGAGGGCGCTGTCTTGTTAATAAATAGATAGTTAATTATCAATGATATCAAAAATTATAGCAAGTTATCATTAATTACATTATATAAATTGATAAAATGTATCGTAGTTGCTATATTGGTTGTCTTAAATAAGTCGTTAGCACATTTAAATATTATATACGACTGAATATTATACTTAAGTGTTATTTAGAGATTAAAACATTCTTATTATCGAACGCCCATATAATTAATTACTCTTACGATTAAATCATTCATATAAAAGTAGAGAGGCAGCCATGCAAGTTCATTCATTCTTACATAGCGACACCGAGACCTATACGCACGTACTAGCCGACGTTCAGCAAAAACTGTGCGCGATTATCGATCCGGTATTGGACTTTGATTCCAACTCAGGAAGCACTGATACCAAAAGCATTGACGAGGTCATTGAGTTTGTACGTGAGCATGGTTGGGAGCTAGTCTATATCATTGAGACCCATGCGCATGCGGATCATCTATCGGCTGCTATCCATGTAAAAGAAACACTTGGCGGCCAATTAGTTATAGGTCAGCATATTACCGAAGTACAAAAAATATTTAAACAGATTTTTAACTTCGATACCAGTTTTCGTACCGATGCCAGCCAGTTTGATATTTTGACAGACGATGGTGAGACATTAGAGCTTGGTAGCATTACCATCACCGCGATGTATGTGCCAGGTCATACGCGTGCTGATATGGCCTATATTGCCACTGATAAAGAAAAAACCGCGGTCTTTGTTGGGGATACATTATTTGCACCTGATGTGGGTACGGCGCGCTGCGACTTCCCCGGTGGTGATGCCAAAACGCTGTATCAGTCAATCCAAAAACTGTTAGCACTCCCTGAAAATACGATCATGTATCTGTGTCATGATTATCCGAGTAAAGGTCGCAAGCATTGCCCAACCACCACTGTCGCTGCGCAGAAGCTGGGCAATATTCATGTGAAAGACGGTATTAATGAAGCAGAATTTGTACAGATGCGTGAACGTCGTGATGCTACTCTTGGAATGCCACGTCTGATTATTCCAGCGGTACAAGTCAATATTGATGCTGGTCACTTTCCAAAGCCAGAAGACAACGGTACTCGTTATCTAAAAATACCCATTAACGCACTTGGATAATGGATAAGTACAGTGTTATGGTATATTTAACATGGCTTAGTGAATAGTTTGAATAAAAATAAATCATGATAGCCATTGAAACAGGAGTTCTATAATGAGTGAGCCAAACTCTCATCTAGTATGCCCGCATTGCCAAGCAACCAATCGTGTACCAATTGCACGGCTGAGTGCTGCGCCAAAATGTGGTAAATGCGGTCAACCATTATTAACCGGTAGCCCTCATGAGCTAAACGCGCAAACAGCCAATAAAATCATTCAAAAAAACGATGTATTGACCATCGTTGACTTTTGGGCGAGCTGGTGTCAACCTTGTATTATGATGGCACCGCAGTTTAAAACGGCAGCCAGTCAATTGCCGCAAGTGGTCTTTGCTAAAGTACAGACTGATAAATACGAGCAAGCGGCTGCACCTTACAATATTCGCAGCTTGCCGACGATGGTGGCCTTTAAAAACGGTAAAGAAGTCGCGCGTCAGTCAGGCGCATTACCTAGCGGACAAATCGTTCAATGGGTGCAAAGCTTAAATTCTTAATCTTAGACTGAGTTATTGCTCGTTATGATTAGACATAAAAAAGCCAATACGTTAATTGCGTATTGGCTTTTTTGATGAGATAACGATAATACCTTAACGACTTTATATATAGTTTATTTATTCACCATAAATCTTAACGCCATTGACGAAGCTACAACGCTGGATACGGGCAGATTGAACAATCGCGTCACGCTCGCCGTAAAGCCGTGATAACTTAGCATCGCGGGCTTTAGTATTGTTGCTTTTACCAACCCCAAAGCTGATATTAGGTGAGATCCCCCAGCGTCCAGCAGAAACCCCAACACCGACACCTGAAGTAGACAAAGTTGACTGCTCATTACGAGCGGCATCAACATAACGATTTACACGGTTATATTCTTGGCTAAGTGTTTGGCAGTTATAGTTCTGATAGGTACTTGGCGGTACATATTGTGGCGTGATATTACCGGTAGATGCGCAGCCTGAGAGACCAAAAATGCCAGCTGATGCTAGTATTGTCGCTGCAGTAAGAGTTTTCATAGTGGCTCCATAAGGCTAAGTGATTGTATTTGTTTAAGATAGCAAAAATAAAGTGATTAAGATATTGAAAAATACACCAATTATTAAATGTAATTTCGTGCAGTTAATAATTTTATTAAGGATAAATCGACGATCGAATCAGGATCAAAATAAGTTTGCAGGTTTAGCAAAGGCGAGTATCACAATACCAATGTAGGCAACAGCCGCAATGAGAATTCCTGTTTTTCTTTGGGTAGGTGTCGCATGATTGTTGAATGCTTTAATACTAGCGCTAATGGCAGCGACAAGTAAGATTATTTTGGCAAACACCCATTGGACAGGCGCGTTCGCACTCATCAGCTGCATTAGCATCATAGCCCCTGAAAGTATGACTAAAGCATAGACAATATGATTGGCTATTTTAACCACACGTGGTGCCCGTCTATTGGCGCTTAATACCAGATAGCTTTGATATAAAAATAGTACAACGACTAGTAATGCCATTAGCATATGTAAGTGTTTCATCGAATGTGGTTTCCTTTACAGTTGCAATTTGCAAGCTTATTTATAATATCTAATTATTATATGAATATGACTGACTACTTGTTTTGTCCAGCACATAACGGGCTATCAGGGCTTTGGCCTTGCCATTCGGTCGGTGTGTACGCATGAATAGCTAAGGCGTGTACTTGGCCGCCTTGTGAGGTCAGTAATGGTGTAACCAGCCCGTATATTAATTGGTGGCGTCCAACCAAGCGCTTACCTTCAAAGGCGTCACTCACGATGGTCAGTTTAAAGTGGCTTTCTTTACCTTCAAAATAACCAGCATGATTCATTGACTCGTTAATCAGTTCGATATGCTGAGGTTGTAGGGCTTGTAGCTCGGCACTTAGAGCATCAGCAGTAGGTGTGGTATTCATAGCAATCCTTAAATGTATTCTTGCTTGATGTTTTTTTCTTAATAAATTTTGTCTAATGGTAACTATTTAGAATTTAGCAATTTGTGAATGACATATTGTGCCCATTATAGCAGACGCTGCTAGCTGTACAGGGCGCTATTAAATTGAGCATGGCTTCTAAGAAATATAACTTCTAAAGAACAGAATCTCTAACTGCCAAAAATTATCGAGTAAACGGTTTTTTGGTGCAAAAGCTTCTTAACTAGAGATACAAAAAAGCAGAGCGCAACACATGGTTTGCACTCTGCTTGTTATGATCTATAGCAACTTATTCAAGGAACTTACTCAAAATATAACGTCTAAAAATTCATGATTAACGACGTGATTTTTGGTATAGCGGCATTACCTTAGGCATTAATGATTGTAATTCGACAATGCGATTGCTGCTGCTTGGGTGAGTACTTAAGAACTGTGGTGGCTCACCTTGGCTAGCGCGTTGCATTTTTTGCCATAAGCTAATAGTAGCTTGCGGGTTGTAACCTGCGCGTGCCATTAGCTCAAGACCAATTTGATCTGCTTCAGCTTCTTGTGTACGACTGTGCGGACGGCTTAGACCTAGGTCGCCGGCTACGGTTGCTAACTGTGCTTGACCTTGTGACAAACCAAAGATACTCGCTGCTACACCGATACCTGTTTGAGTGGCATATTCGCGTGAGATACGCTCGCGTGAATGTTCACGAAGCGCATGAGACATCTCATGACCCATAATGGCAGCTATCTCATCGTCAGTCAGGTTTAGACGGTCAATGATGCCTGAATAAAACATAATCTTACCACCAGGCATGACAAAAGCGTTTAGCTGATCAGACTTGATAGTATGCACTTCCCATTGCCATTTCGCTGCATCTGGACGATACACACCAACTTGACCGATTAAACGGTTAGAGATGTTCTTTAAACGATTGAGCTGAGCTTTATTGGTGTCGAGTAAGCCGCGCGCCTTTGCTTCTTGCATTGTTTTGGCATAACTTTGCGCTGATAATTGCAAAACTTGCTCATTCGAGACTAGTAACAGCTGCTGACGGTCAACACCAACGGCACCACTATTTGTGGTACTGGTACAGCCAGTCAATGCAAGTGCCGACAGTGAAGCTGTCATTACCGTAGTGGTAAGCAGTTTTTTCATAATAAATATCCTCGATATAAATAGTAAAAAGAAAAGTTGAACAAAGCTGATATTAGTACAGTAGACAAAATGATAGTT
This sequence comes from Psychrobacter sp. ASPA161_9, assembly GCF_051970275.1. NCBI lineage: Bacteria > Pseudomonadati > Pseudomonadota > Gammaproteobacteria > Moraxellales > Moraxellaceae > Psychrobacter > Psychrobacter sp. ASPA161_9. The sequence goes on from NZ_JBEFNI010000002.1 coordinate 117,570, forward strand.
TGTTATTGAAGTTCTACTACCGTTTGCTAATCTACCTAACCAGTAAAATTTTACCCGAACTATTGTCAGACATAAGTATAATAATGTTAACGAGGTAAAACCAATGCAGGAAAAGTAACAATACAGCGTATGATTGTAAGTGAAGTACAGAAAGGCAAGGTAGGTGATAGTACATGGAGACAAGAGTGAGCGATAAAAAAAGTTATAAGTAGGGTAGATGAATATATTACAACTGTAAAACGTATGGTTATTAACAAAATAAGCATAACATCAGATATATTTCTCTTACCACCGTAAAATAATCCAAACACAATTTACGATTAATACTTGTCATTAAATCAGTAGTTTATGCCAGATTATCTCTTTAGCTTAGTCTGGAAATAACAATATTAGCAATAATTTTTAAAAAACATATTGACACTCACAGAATATTTGCTAAAATAGCCAGCCTATCGAGACGTAGTAGTTATTAATATTACGGTTTGATATTCAGCGGGAATAGCTCAGTGGTAGAGCATAACCTTGCCAAGGTTGGGGTCGAGAGTTCGAATCTCTTTTCCCGCTCCAAATATGGCTTGAAAGAGCACTAAAGCCTCACTTCATTGTGGGGCTTTTTTTATGGGTAAAATTTATAGCGCTAATTTCTAATACTAATAGCTACTGGAACATACGATATTTTTATAACGACTGTTCTCGTTGTAAAGTGTCGATTACAAAAGACTGATGATTTGTCACATCAACCATTTAATAAGTATGCGCCAAACCACGCATACTTATTAAGTCGTTCAGTTAGAGCCGACAACCAATTTATAGCCAGTAATATAAAGAATGATATAAATAACTATTATAAGGAATAAGTATGCAAGCATTTGAACCTAAAACCTTTGATAAATTATTCGATTTATCTGGCAAAACTGCCATCGTGACTGGCGGTGCCAATGGCATTGGTAAGGCTTCTGCGCTACGTTTAGCACAAGCTGGGGCAAATATTGTCATCGCTGATTTAAAAATTGACGATGCTAAAGCGGCTGCACAAGAAATCGAAAGCTATGGTGTCAAAGCATTGGCGGTTGAGTGTAATATCTTAAAAGATGAAGATTTGGTCGCTATGGTTGATAAAGCTATGGAAACATTTGGTTCTATCAACATATTGATTAATAACGCTGGTGGTGGCGGTGGTGGCCAAGAGAATCCGTTTGAGATTTCGGTGAATGACTTCCGTCGTGATTTTGAGTTAAATGTCTTTAGCGCATGGCGCCTATGTCAGCTATGTGTACCGCATATGAAAAAGTCAGGTTACGGCTCAATCGTTATCACAACGTCGATGTCGAGTATCAACAAAAGCCCTGATATGAGTGGATATGCAGCATCGAAAGCCGCGGTGAACCATATGGTAGCCAACCTAGCTCATGACTTCGGCCCAGAAGTACGTATTAATGCCGTTGGCCCTGGTGCCACGCAAACGGACGCACTAAAAACAGTGCTCACGCCTGAGATTGAAGAGAAGATGCTAGCGCATACGCCTATTAAACGTCTAGGTGAAGCAGAGGATATCGCTGGTGCGATGCTGTATTTTTCCGCACCCATATCAGAGTGGGTGAGTGGTCAGACACTGTTTGTAAATGGTGGCGGTGTGCAAACTTTAGATTAAAATTGACGATATAAAAGTATTGAAATCAAAGTATTAAAGTAAAAGCATCATCTGACTTTTGACTAGATGATGCTTTTTTTATTATCAGTATATTTTCACAAAAAAAAGCCAAGCAATATGCTTGGCTTTTGTCTGTAAGTTAATTAACAAACTATTTACTTCTTCATGGACAATGCCACGGTTTTATTGCCTATCCAATTCACCCATTTCACTGGAAAAAAACGCAACTGTAATCTAATTAAGTTCGCTATTACGCCTGGTACGACTAGGAACTCTCGGTTTTCTACGCCTTTTAACATGGATTTAACCGCGCCCTCAATCTTCAGCTCACCTGCTAACTTTTTCATACCGACGCCAGCTTGCGACATGACGCCGACTTCAGATTGTGTCAATGGTGTATCTATCGGCGGTGGGGCGAAGACGGTGATATCGATACCCAATGGCTTCCATTCAAAGTTTATCGACTGCATCATGCCCCAAATGGCAAACTTCGAGGCACTATAAGAGCTGTAGCCATAACTACCAGTGAAGGATGACATGGAAGCGGTAACCATGACTTGCTTGCCACGTGATAAAAACGGACGCACAGCAGCCAGTACGTTGCGTGTACCGAATAGATTGATGTTCATCACCCGCTCAAATTGCTCTTGGCTCATATCATCAAAAGTCCAAGGCCCTGTAATCCCCACGAAATGCATTAGAATATCTGGCGATAAGCTTTCGGCAGCCGTAGCGATTTGCTTAGTGGTCATATCCGCATCGGTCACATCCAACTGATAGGTTGCAATTGAAGCGTCATTTTTATTCATAGCTTGCAAGCTTGATAGCACCTCATCAAGCGGTTGTACATCAAACAGTACTAGGTTAGAACCTTGGTTAATCAGTTGCTTAGCAGTCTCTAATCCAATACCTGAGGCTGCGCCAGTAATATAAACCGTCTTATTGGTAAAATAACCCATTAGGCACTTTCCTTTTGCATTGAGTGACTTTTTACCGATTTTTTCTGTAAGGTTCCAAATTTTGCCTCGCCGATGAGATGACTGACTTTATGACCGGGGATAAGCCAGTAAGGGGTCGCTTCACTGCTTGAAGCGCAGTTAGGAAAGTCAGGGTTTTTAGAGGGACCGGCGATGGTTTTTTCTATGACCATCGAGATATATTGCTCATTACTACCTTCTAGCGTGTTGCCGTTTAGGATAACTTCCATGCCTGTCTGCTGAGCATAACGACGAATGGCATTCACTTTTGAGTTCATTGGAGCGTAAGCATCTGCGCCGACGCCATTCTCTGAGGTGACTCTTATACCATCTGGCACGCGCGCGACTAGTGAATGATTGCCCTCGGTATGACCTGGAGTATGCACCAGCGCCAAGCCTTTGCCCAATTGGATACTCCCAGTAAACTTAATGACTTTATCAGGGTCGACGTCTTCGATGCCGTTGGGACAATACCAATCCGCTTGCACTGGCAGCAAGGCAGTGGTACTTAGCCACTCTCGCTCATGCACCAAAATTTTGGCATTAGGGAAGTAGGCAGCGTTATCTTTCGTGCCTGTGTTTGTAGTGCCTGTATTTTTAGTGCCAAGCCAGCGACGTATATCTTGGGTATGAAGATGATCATAGCTGATGTAATCAACATCTTCTGGTGCTAAGCCGACTTCCGCAAGTGCACCTGTCACATCACGGATGATGGGAGCGACCACGCTTTCAAGCGGTGACCAGTTGGGCATCTTGTCCGTTAAGCGCTTAAAAAACGGCGTCTCGCGGTCTGCTTCGATATCAGAAGGAGAGAACAGCAAAGTCTTTAATTCGCCTAAAAAGTCATGATATTGAATGATAAAAATACGGTTAAGAATATGAAGGTAGGGGAATTTATAAGTGCTTTGGGTATAGACGCCGCTGTAAGCGTACCATGTTGGGTAGGGCACTCTAACCATATCTGCGCTTTGATAAAATTGAACAGGTGGCTCATCCATAAAGCGTTCTCTGAATGCGCTTGCCTGCTTGCGAGCTGTGTTTAGACGCTCTTGAGGTAGTGGACTTTGGCGTACGTTATCAAAGTCGTTAATCGCTTTCATGCCTAGTGCTTGCAAATCCATAATGCATCTCCTTATGACTGATGGATATCTTGAGACAATACTAGCAACATTGTTTTAAGGTTTATAGCGACTTTAGAAAACTGTTGGGTTCTACTATGTTAGGTCAGATTATGTATTTGTTTATCAGAACTCATCCCAGTAAGGATTGTCGCCAAAACGCTCTGCAATAAAGTCAATCAAATAACGGCAGCGCTGTGACAAGAAGCGGTTCTTAGGGTAAACCGCATAAGCATTAAGGGTGGGCAATTGATACTGCTTAAGAACAGGCACTAGCTCACCTTTGGCCAATCTTTGGTAAGCGATAAAGGTTGGTATAAAAATAATACCATGACCTTTCACTGCCAAATCCACTAAGAACTCACCATTAGTCGCTTTGATTTTTGCGTTTATTGTATGGTTGTGTTTTTTCCCTTGCGCGTCCGTCAGGGTTAACGTGCTTGTTTTGCCCAGACCATATTGCAAGAACTCATGTTCTTGTAAGTCTTCTAGGGTCTCAGGCGTTCCCATCTTTTCTAAATACTCTGGGCTGGCACAAAGCGCATAACGAATCAGCGCTAGTCGTTTTGCTTGATAGCTGGAGTCTTGCAGCTCTCTAATACGAATGGCTAGCTCAAAACCTTCTTCAATCAAGTCAACATGTCGATCAGAAAAATCCAAATCAAAGCTTAGATTGGGATGTTGATTGGCGTATTCATCAATCACATCATTCAGATGCATAAGCCCAAATGACAGGGGTGCTGTCATCTTTAGCGTGCCTTCAATGCGTGTAGGCGCACCACTAGTCTGCTCGTTAAGTGCGTCCACTTCACTGAGTATATTGTTCGCCTGTCGGTAATAATGCTCACCAGCCTCGGTCAAGTTAGACTGCCGAGTGGTCCGGCTGATCAACTGATTGCCCAAGCGAGTCTCTAAATCCTTTAAACGCCTACTCACAGCCGATTTGGCAACATCTAACTGCTCAGCTGCTTTAGTAATACTACCGGCTTCAACAATGCGTACAAACATTGCCATATCTTCTAGTTGTCCCATCCTAGCTACCCTATTATCGTTGCCCGCTATATCGTATTATCTTATCTTATAGCTTTGCAAGGGGAGTTCTTTAAGTAGAATTCCCCTTGCAAAATCTCGAAGAATCAAAAAAGCTGGGTTAAAAAACCCAGCCTACTTCTATTAAATAATGTGTTATTACATATTGTTTTAAGGGGATGAACCAGCCTTATTTAAGATCTGCTTTTTTGCTGGCTTCTACTTGAATGACCAGTTTGATGTCTTTCATCATACCGCCATCTGTATAGGTATCGACACCCCATTTGGTTCTGTCGATAGTAGTTTCAAAATCACCACCACAAGCTTCAGCTTTTAATAAAGGGTTGTCATAGCAGTTAAACTTAGTGGCCGTTAAAGTCACAGGGTGAGTCTTATCAAGCAGCGTTAAGTCACCTTTGACTGCCTTGACTTTATCGCCATCAAACTGCCACTCAGTAGATTTAAAATAAGCCGTTGGATATTTTTCTACATTAAAAAAGTCAGCAGATTTTAGGTGTCCATCAAAGATTTTGAGGCCTGTGCTCAAGCTACCCATAGGGATAGTAATACCTATAAAACCTTTTTGATCTTCAGGTGCATACTCAAGAGTGCCCGATAAATTATGAAAGCCACCAGCGTTGGTCGTCGTGCCAAAGTGATCGACAGAAAAGCGCACTGCAGTATGGTGAGGGTCAAGCTCGTAAGTAGCAGCGTGACCTAAAGTGCTGAGCAGGCCAAGAGCACTGACAGCAGCAAAAGTCATCGCGCGATTTGCTTGTTTGATAGATTTTAAAGTCATGATAAATAATCCTTTTGTTAAGTAAGTAAATCAAGTGAGTACGTATAATATAGGCAAGTACAGGGTAGAGCGAATATACCGTTCTTTTCAATAATTAGCTCAAAGACTGCTTTAAATTTAGAACTTGCTTGTTAAGCTCTGCTTATACGTCGAATTGGTAAGTTTAGCAAAAAATGACTTTATTTAATGCTAAACACTATCAAGAAATGTGTATTTCCGTTATTTTTTGTACTGTTTAGGGTGTTATAGATATTCTCATAACTAAACCCCACTAGAGTAAATGAATGTTTTTTTAATAATCAAATCTTAAATCTAGCTACACATCTATAATATATTTAATTCAAACCTGACTCTTAACTTAGTATGGAATATCGTAGGGTGGCGTTTCAAGCCCATTCTATATCGTTTGCTCAGCGGCTTTAGTAATACTACCGACTTTGACAATGCGTATAAACATTGCCATCCCTTATAGTTGTACCATTTTAGTTATCCTCTCATAAGTGATTCGTTTATAAAAAGCTCGTTTATAAATAATTATTAATTGTTCTTTAAATGAGAACAGTTATTTGTGATTATTGCTGTTTATCTAAGCACAGTCAATGTCTACAATATGTCCATTGAATAACCAGACGAAAATAACTTAAATATACATTTTCATTAATGGAGAGTACTGATGGACAAGTTACAAGAGTTGAGCGCCCCTATTGGTCGCCTATTTATATCGATGATTTTTATTTTTTCAGGCTTTAGCAAGATTACTGGCTATGCTGCAACAGCTGGCTATATGGAATCGGTAGGCGTACCAAGTATTCTACTGCCACTAGTGATTGCACTTGAGCTATTAGGCGGTATCGCAGTACTCATTGGTTTTAAAGCCCGCTTAGTATCTTTATTAATCGCTGGGTTTAGTATTGTTTCCGCAATCCTTTTCCATCAATTCTGGAATGACGAATCACAAATGAACCCATTTATGAAAAACATCGCGATAGCTGGTGGTTTCTTAATGATATTTGCTCATGGTCCAGGCGCTTATTCAGTTGATAAAGATCATGCACCTAGAACAAGAACGTTACACTAAGCAACGCTAAATTAAGTAACGCTAAGCTAAGCACAATTAAATCAATTAACGTACGGTAAAGAGGAGGTCTTCATCATTATGAACGCATCGACGAATATAGCCCTAATCATTGGTAGTTTGCGAGAGGCATCAATCAATCGTAAGTTTGCTGAATTTATCGTGTCGCAGCTACCTAACAGTGTCACGGCGACAGAAGTACAAATTGCAGACTTGCCTCTTTATAATCAAGATTATGATGACCAGACGATTGAAAGTTATGATCGTGTCCGTAAGCAGATTAAGAGTGCCGATGCGGTATTAATCGTCACACCAGAACATAACCGTACGATGCCTGCTGCCCTAAAAAACGTTATCGATATCGCTTCTCGTCCTCATGGCGATAGCGCTTGGACAGACAAAAAAGTAGCCGTAGTGACAGCGTCTCCTGGCACTTATGGTGGTAGAGCTAGCGGCCTAGATGTACGTAAAAGTATGCAGATGCTATCGGCTCAAATGATGATTAGTCCTGAAGTATACCTAGGCCATGCTACTGATAGCCTAAATGAAGATGGTAGCGTCAGTGAGCGCACGCAAAAATTCCTGCAAAAGTTTGTGGATGAGTTTGTAGTGTTTGCCGGAAATGCCAGTGCATAACAGCGCCTCTAACAACATTGAATCTAACAATACTGTATCTAAGAATGATAAGAGTGGTGCTCAAGATGGTAAGCCATCAAGCTTTTGGCAACGTTATCAAGCGCCAGTGTTACTAACGGTCGTTGGCGGTGCCATTGATACCATTGGCTTTATAACTTTGTTTGGGTTTTTTACCGCTCATGTTACTGGTAACTTAGTACTAGCAGGTAGCGGCTTGGTGAAAGGCGAAGATGGTCTATGGATTAAGCTTGCATCTGTACCGCTGTTTATTTTGACGGTAGTAGTAACGAAGATATACATAGATAAAAGCAAAAAACAGCAGCTGATCCTGAGTCATTTATTCTTAGCTGAAGCAGTGTTTTTGACCGCATTTATGATCGCGGGCTTGTCTTTTCAACCCTTTATCGATGCAGGTGCTATTACCGTTGCGATAACTGGTGGCTTAGGTTTAACGGCTTTAGCGATTCGTAATACGGCCAGCAAAACAGTCATTAAGCACATGAGTCCAACGGTACTGATGACAGGCAATACTACGCAGTTAGGAATAGGCCTATCAGATTACTTATCAAATAGAACGTCTGAGAATGCTAAAAAGTTAGTTCATAGCTCAGCGTTGGTCATGAGCTTTGTGATTGGTGCGTTATTAGGCGCTGTTCTGTATGTTAAGTTGAGCTATTGGGCAGTTGGTTTATTTGTACTGCCAGTTCTTTACTTGTCGATTTTGTCTAGAGATAAGGATTTTTTACGAAATATTGGTTAAGGCTTTAAGCGCTTTCAATTTTTGAATGATTATAAGTTCTTGTTATTCCTCAGATAAGAATTCATATTTGTATTTGTCGTGGTTTATCTATTTATCTCTGGATAATGCTGTTGTGTTATTCGTAGATCATCAAGCAGGTCTATTATCTTTAGTTCGTGACATCGAGCCAGCTGAATTCAAAAATAACGTCATGGCACTTGCAAAATTGACTAAGTACTTTGACTTGCCAGCAGTGATGACGACTAGTTTTGAGCAAGGTCCAAACGGTCCTATGATGCCAGAGCTAAAAGAGATGTTCGCTGATGCGCCTTATATCGCTCGTCCTGGTCAGATCAATGCTTGGGACAACGAAGATTTTGTTAAAGCCATTGAAGCCACTGGTCGTAAGCAATTGATTATTGCTGGTATCGTGACCGAAGTATGTGTTGCATTCCCAGCGTTATCTGCCCTAAAAGCGGGCTATGAAGTATTTGTGGTGACTGATGCTTCAGGTACATTTAATGAGCTTAGCCGTACCTCTGCTATCGATCGTATGGTAGCTGCTGGCGCACAACCACTGACTTGGTTTGCTGTAGCCAATGAAATCCGTCGTGACTGGCGTGAAGATATGGAAGGGTACCTAGACCTTTTCTATCAAACAATCCCAGCTTATGCTCCATTAATCGACAGCTACAACGCTTTAACTGATGACAGCAATAAGTAATATAAGCTATTGACTGTTTATTGTTAAATCAAAAACGCCATGTTTTTTAGCATGGCGTTTTTTTTGACTCGTTTTTTATTATTGACTTGATACTTTATTAAGGTTTTGCGTCATGAAATACAGAGTTGGCTTTATACTCTGGGTGCTTGTCGATATAAGAATTGACGTAAGGGCAGGTGGGTTTGACCCGTAAACCTTTAGCAGCAGCATCATCTAAGATTGATTTAACAAGGTAACCTGCGATACCGCGTCCACTCAATTCTTTTGGCACTTCAGTATGTTTATATTCAATGCCTTTTTCACCCTGACTAGTGGTAAAAAACTCATAGTCCTCAAAAGCGATATGACCATCAATATGGATTTCGAAGCGTTTTTGCTCAGGGTTATCGATTAGCTCGTAGTTTAAAGACTCTCTGTTTGATTCATTAGACATAATTGGCTTTCCTTATTAGTTGGCTTTCCTTATTAGTTGGTTTTATTTATTTAACATTTTATAGACTTAACTCTATTTAGTTAACATTAATAATATTAACAGCTTATACCGATTGTTCTGTTATGAATATATTACTCTATTTAGGTTGTTTAATTGTTCTTATAATAAGAATAGTTATTTGCGATTTACCATGTTTATCTCTTCTTCAACAACAATTATAATAGTTCCATTGTTTAGACAAGTTCGTTAATAGTAAATTTTCAGACATGTTTAACTCCCCAATAAATAAGGATAAATTATGAAAACTATCTATCATGCAGCAGATTCTCGTGGCGATGCAAACCATGGCTGGCTCAAAAGCAAGCACACTTTTAGTTTTGCAAATTACCACAACCCAGAGCGTATGGGCTTTGGCGCACTACGCGTCATCAATGATGATTTTGTCATCGGTGGTCAAGGTTTTGGTAAGCACTCGCATCGCGATATGGAAATCATCAGTATTCCATTATCTGGTAAGCTCGGTCATGGCGATAACATTGGTAACAATGGCATTATCGAAACGGGTGAAATCCAAGTTATGTCAGCTGGTACTGGCATTACTCACAGTGAGATGAATGGCGATGACAAAGAGGACGTAAAGTTCTTACAGATTTGGGTCATTCCAAACAAAATGAACGTAGCGCCTCGTTATCAGCAAGTACGCATGGATGAAATCATGCAGCCAAACGAGTTCAATCAAGTATTGTCACCAAACGCTGATGATGCTGGCGTGTGGATTCATCAAAATGCTTGGTTTAGCATGGGTGATTTTGACAAAGGCGTGACTCAGACTTACCAGTTAAATGACCTTAATAACGGTGTCTATATATTTGTCATCAGCGGTAAAGTAAACGTAAACGGTAACACTTTGGATACTCGTGATGGACTTGGTGTTTGGGATACTAAGAACTTCACGATGGACGTAGAAGAAGATGCTAAGGTACTACTAATGGAAGTGCCGATGAGTTTCTAAGACACTTCTTAGAGGTACCAAAGCAGTTTCTAAACTGTTTTGGTGCTACTCTTTAAATGCTAATATTTAGAGGTTATTAGAGTCATAAGGTACTATAGTTAAAAGTAGCGTATCGAAATATTGATAACATTTATATTTATGACAGGTAAATCGTTTATCGGCGCTACTTTTACTTCTGCCTATTGTATTTTGTACATACCATATTTTGCACAGTGTCATGTACATCCCATTGAATATCACATAATTGATAATAAGAGGTGAACCATGAGTATCGATATCTTAGAACCACGTTTGGCAGATGTTGGCGGTATTCCAATTGCCCGTCTTTTACCCAATACGGGCAAAAAGCCTATTGGTGCTTGGTGCTTTTTGGATCATGCAGGCCCAGCTGAATTTGATGAAGATGATGCAGGCATGCAAGTCGGCCGTCATCCGCACACTAATTTGCAAACCTTTAGCTGGATGTTAAATGGCGAAGTGCTGCACAAAGACAGCTTAGGTAATGAGCAAGTGATCACTAAAAACCAAGTTAACGTCATGACCGCAGGTACAGGTCTAACGCAAGGTATCAGCCATACTGAACAAAGCGTATTTCCAGATACTGGTGGTTCGCCCAATGCCGCCCGTGGTTTGAGCATGGTACAACTATGGATTGCATTGCCTACCGATCAAGAAATTGAGCCAGACTTCCATCATTATCCAGAGCTGCCAACGTGGCGCGAGGATAGCGTGGAGATGATACTGACGACAGGTAGCTATACTAGCGTATCAGGCAAGCGCTATGAAGCGCCTACCATCCAATATTCAAAAATGGTCGGTATTGATGTCTACTTTTTAGAAGATGGTGAAGTCACGCTCAACTTAGAGCCAGGTTTTGAATATGGTATCTTGGTTACAGAAGGCGAGATTGAGTCTGAAGGCAAAGTATGCCCACAAGATCAATTACTGCGCTTTCATGATACCGATGTCGCCAACAATGAAAGCATTAAGCTAGTCGCCAAAAAAGGTACGCGTGTGATGTTTATCGGCGGTGAGCCTTTGAATAACCAAGTGTTACTATGGTGGAACTTCGTCGCAGACAACAAAGCTGAGATTGAACAATCAATTATTGACTGGAACAATGGTCATGAACGTTTCGGTGAAGTTGATTCTGATATGAAGCGTCTGCCTGCTCCAGAATTGCCTGAAGGTTTTAAAGGTTAGTTTGTTTAATATAACTTTTATAATATATTACATTGTTAAGTTTTTTTACAAAAAGAAAGTACGAGTTTAAGCTGGTTTTTTTTATAATCAGTTAGATTGTTTTAGCGAATGGTTATTGAGTCTAACTCTTTAACCATACTCATCTAGCATTTATTCTAACCCATTCATATTAATAATTTGGAGAAGTACTGTGTCAGATTTACAGAAGTTGCATCAACTTGCTGAAAAGCGTCGTTCTGTCTATGCGTTGAGCAATCAACTACCAGTATCGAATGACGAAGTCGTTAAACTGGTTGAGCATGCTATTTTGCATACCCCATCAGCTTTTAACTCACAATCATCGCGTATCGTTGTGTTGTTTGGTGAAGAGCATCAAAAACTTTGGCAAATTACCGAAGATACTTTACGTGGTATTGTCGATAATGAAGAGCAATTTGCTGCGACCAAGCAAAAGATGGATGGCTTTAAAGCTGGCGCTGGTACGGTTATGTTCTTTGAAGACCATAGCGTCATTAGAAACATGCAAGCGGCTGCTCCTTTATATGCTGACAAGTTCCCAATCTGGGCAGACCAAACCAATGCAATGCACCAGTATGTAATCTGGACAGCATTGGCCAGTCTAGACATCGGTGCCAATTTGCAGCATTACAACCCAATCATCGATAAAAAAGTGGCTGACACTTGGAACATTGATGAACATTGGGAATTGAATGCGCAAATGGTATTCGGTGCTATTGAGCAGCCAGCAGGCGATAAAGAATTTAAGTCTGTTGAAGAGCGTATGAAAGTATTTGGTAAATAGAATATTATCAAATAGCTTAGTCTATCGAACATACTATATGAATTGTGTGTTTGATGATTGAAGCAGCAACAAAAAGCGCCATCCGACTATCAGTTGGGTGGCGCTTTTTTTTGGCTTTTACAAATTTTTAGCTGTTCAAATTAACTTTTCAAAACATAAAGAAACGTTACCAATATCTAGTCGATGCTAAGTAAAAAAATACAATTATTATAACGTGCTACTGGTATAAATTTTCCTTGCTTGCTGTGCCTACGCAGACAGAGGCTACGCAAAATTTATACCAGTAGCACTGTATTTGTTTTATAAGGACACGCCCTAGATTTTATGAGAATGATCAATAACCAATCAACACTATAATCACTGCTATCTGATCGCTACTCACGTTTCATAAGGCTATTGGCTACCCAAGCTGGACCAATCAATAAAAACTGTAAATCTTCAAAAAATGATGGTTTTTTGCCTTCGATTTTGTGACCGATAAACTGTCCAATCCAAGCTACGATGAAGACAGCTGCCCAAACCTTAAAGCCCCATGGCAATAAAGTCATCACTGATAGACAAATAAGGATAAAAATTCCCATCGCCATAAATAACGGGGTAGATAAGCGCATATAAAACAATAATACTAAGGCGCTAAGTACCAATGTAAACCAGACCGATAGCGACATTCCCATTCCTAACAGACTAACGAAGATAGTAGGAACGCAAAGCCAATGGATCTTTTTATTGATTAAGTTTTGATGGCTGACGGAATACTCACTCAGCCATTGCTCAAGTGTACGTTTGGACATACCTGTACGATTGATACGCGACATACTAACCTCCTTGTTAGTGTTTAAGCTCTTTCAGTATTTAAGGTTAAGCTGAACTACTAGTTGTAGCACTATTTGCGATGATCTACCACATTATCAGCTAGACCATACAGTCATAAGAGCTTGTTTTAGCAGATCTATTTTCTATCTAGTGTCTTTGTTAAACCTAGACTTCTAAGGAAGTCTGCTCACTACGATGCCACTCGTACAAGCCGATGAAGGCGTTAACTTGATAAACCATCGTTTGAATAGCAAAAATATAGTTGCCAGACATCAAGTTTACTATCAACCAGACGAAGTTGACGATAATCCAAAGCCACCAATTAAATGAATAGCGCAGAATCATTGCTGCTTGTGCTGTAATAGACAGCACGAAGGCTAAAACGTTAATCCAAAAGAACGAGATTATCCCTAAGAACTTACTGTTATCGTCTTCTACGACGGCATAGCCATAGCTGGCAAGTAGATCGTTAACCACTGGGAATAGCGCTAAGCCAATGGCAATAAACGCAGCTGTGATAAGCCAGACCCATTTACTGGCTGACTTAGGTACCATATCACCATCAAGATCAGTATGCTTGGACCAATAAAATAATCCGTAAACATGGGTAAAAAAGTTAAATAAAGGTGCCAGCATCAAGCCTACTGCACCAGAAGTTGCTTGTACGACCACCTCGCCAGCGGTCGCTGCCATACCAAGGCCATTACCCATGACGTTTTTACGGAATGATAACGACACTACACAGACCAAACCGACAAAGGATACACCCAAATAAAATATATCGAGTGTTGTATGTTCTGTAGTAAGCCAAAATCCTGTAGATAAAGCAATAACGCCGCAAATGAACCAGATGACAATCCATTGCATGGCCCACTTTCCGGTAATGTTGTCCAATAGCTGAATGCGCATAACTTCTTTTCCTAAAAAATATGAGTATCAGCAAAATACTGACAAAAGCAATATGACTATAAATTTGGTGCCTTTGAGCCTGCTAGTCATGGTTTTTTGCCATAAACATATTGATCGATAAGGATTAGCGCTTGCTGATAGCGGGCGTCATAATCGGGTTCATCAATCAAATGCGGCGCTATGTTGTGACGTGCAAAAATATCGACGAGGCGCTGCTCAAAACGTCCGCGTGCATCAGGGTCACCCAATGAGCGCATGCCATCATCAACCCATGGCGTGTTGTTATCCAGCATAATGGTATGGTCTAAGCGAAATTCATCAATACAGGCACTAACGAAGGGATGGGTACGTCCTTCATACTCTTCACAAAATGCTTGTGTGGTCACAAAATCAGTGTCAACGATAGTGACAGGCGCTGTCGCCACAGCAGCAGCATCTCGCATAGCCTGAGCATGATTGAGCGCGATGGGTCCGTAATCACTGTATTGTAGCCCAATTTCACTGCCGCCTAAGTCCGTGCCGACATACAGTCGTCCCATCTCTAGCGCAAAACTTGCCCCATAATAGTTAGCAAGTTTATGAACTAAGGTGGTCTTCCCTGAGCTTTCACCGCCAACGATAGCGACCGTCTTTGTGTAATCACCGCGCGCTTGTGGATGAATCGCTGACCAATGGGCGACGGGATCACGAGCGATAGCATAAGAGTCAAATTCTGGCTGGAGCGGGGTAGTCACCACTTTCATTAGTAATTGCTCCTGAATATTGCTCTGCGCCACTGGATGATTGTCCGCGACGAATAAAACAGCCTCTGCCGATAAGTCTAGTGCCTCAATTACACGTTGTAGTTTGACATTGCTAGCAGGAATATCGATTGTCACATCATCGAAGCTGTCATGTAGTGGTAGCTCAATCTCATGAGTGGTGTGAATGTGAATAAATGGCAGATCTGCACAAGCCATCTGGAGCCAGCGCGCTTTATCTTGTAGCGTAATAGTGAAATCTGGGTGCGGTGACGGATGAGCGGTAATGATGATGTGCAAGGATTTTGCTTGCCCTGCAGCATCCAAAATACTACGCATCTGCCCTAAATGTAGTGGTTCAAAGTGCCCAATCATCAAGCCATTATCGTACATAATATTTCCTAAAATTTTACCTAAAAAGTTACTTATATAGTCGATCCGCTATAAAAATAAATACAGCGCTACTGAGATAATTTTTTCTTGCTTGCTGTGCCTACGCAGACAGAGGCTGCGTAAAAATCATCTTAGTAGCGCATTATAATCTTTGTACTTCTTTTATTTAGGACTGACTATACAATATTTCATTGATTCTCTATTACACATTACATTGGATAGCGATTTTATTAAGGTCAGACTATATAAAGCTTTACACCTTGATACAGGTGCCTTATTGTAAACTGTTGCTTGGTTTTTGTTAGCCTGTATAAATAGTTTAGTCTGTTTAAATCATAACGTTTTTCATCGTTAGATATTTCTATTTCCAATAAAAGCTGTCAGAGCAGCACTTATAGTAATGTTTTTATTTATAATCACTTGCTTGTAGCTGCTTTTTCATAATTACTTGTTCATAACTAACTGTTTAATTTACTTCATAAATTTCAAAAATATAGCACTAATTTCGTATATAAATAATTCGATTATTTAGTTTTCGTTAGTCATTAAAGTATCAATCTAGCAGTCTTATATGAGAAGTCAAAAGTATATAGCAAACTGCCAGTAGAATAGTAGTAAGATAGGAGCAACAAAGCGATTCTTGAAACATTTTGAAATAATTATTTAGAATCAGGTAGTTACAGGCCATTTAGGACAGGTTAGGGCAAGTTTAAGTAGCATAAAGTCACAAACCATACCTACACCGCTAACAGATAAAGCTTAATTAGTTGCTATAATTGTTCGTAAGTTAAGAAGAGTAAGAAGCAATTAAAAGATAGCTATTAGAATATGTTTTTCAAACAATATTAGACTAACTTCTTAATTGTAATATTTAAAAATTTCATAATAATAATATTAAGCGAAATTTTAAAAAGAAATCTGAGAAGAGAGGTATAAGCTTTGGCTAAGTTAGCAAAATTGCATCGTTCACAGAACAGCCGTATGATCGCCGGGGTGATGGGCGGTATTGCAGAATATGTAGGTTGGTCGCCAACATGGGTACGCCTTCTATTTGTAATAATTTCCACTCTAAGCGCCGCAGTACCGGGTATTTTAATCTATATCATTTTGTGGATTGTCATGCCTAAGGCTTCTAACCAGTCTTACCAGTAGTACATTTTTACCGATAGTATGAAGTTTAACAACGCAAAATTAATAACAATAAAAAATATCAGCTGATACGAAGTAGCCCACAAAAAGCAAAAAGCCTGACCATAACAGGATAGCAGCGATACACTTTTCCTCCTGCCCAGATGTTAACTCATCTGGGTATTTTTTTTGCTATGTGATTCTAAACCTTATAACTTACTAGATAATTGATTTACTAAGATAGCTGCGTTTTTTGTCATATTTGAAACGTAAGATAAATTTAGTTGCTGTAAATATGGATAAAATATCCATTTTTTAGTAAGGTGAGCAGGCAAATAGATATGTAGCCGGATGCGCTGCACGAACAATGAGCATAAATGTTTATCAGGTTCGGTCTAACACTCCTAATTCCATAGTGATCTTCTTATGAATTCTCAACCGATGACTTTCCAAGATTTAATCTTAACCTTACAGAATTACTGGGCTGACAAGGGCTGCGTGATATTGCAGCCTTATGATATGGAAGTCGGCGCCGGTACCTTTCATACTGCTACTTTCTTGCGTTCGCTAGGTCCTGAACGCTGGAATGCCGCTTATGTCCAGCCTTCGCGCCGCCCAACTGACGGTCGTTACGGTGATAATCCAAACCGCTTGCAGCATTATTATCAGTTCCAAGTGGTTTTAAAGCCTAATCCACCTAATATCCAAGAGCTATATTTAGACTCACTAAGAGCCATCGGTATCGATCCGTTGGTGCATGACGTGCGTTTCGTTGAGGACAACTGGGAGTCGCCTACGCTCGGTGCGTGGGGTCTTGGTTGGGAGATTTGGCTAAACGGTATGGAAGTGACGCAGTTTACTTACTTCCAGCAAGTTGGCGGTATTGAGTGTTTCCCAGTGACTGGTGAGATTACATACGGTCTTGAGCGTTTAGCCATGTATGTGCAAGGCGTCGATAGCGTCTATGATTTGGTTTGGGCAGATGGTGAATTTGGCCGTGTTACTTATGGCGATGTTTTTCATCAAAATGAAGTTGAGCAATCCACTTATAATTTTGAACACGCTGATGTGCCAAAGATGGGCGAGTTTTTTGACTTTTACGAAGAGCAGGCAGATAAGCTGGTTGCAGCAGGTTTGCCATTGCCAGCGTACGAGATGGTGTTAAAAGCCTCACATGCCTTTAATTTGCTCGATGCGCGTGGTGCTATTTCAGTGACTGAACGTCAGCGCTTTATTCTGCGTGTGCGTACCTTAGCTCGTAAAGTGGCTGTCAGTTATGTCGAAGCGCGTGCCAAGCTGGGCTTCCCATTGGCAGATGACGACCACCGTCAAGCAGCTTTAGATAAGTATTTGCCAAAAGATAAGACTGAAACGGCAACTGAAACTAAAGAGTCAAATAAAAACCAATCAACTAACAACAATAAATAGGAGCATCCCATGAGTACCATATTATTTGAACTGGGGTGTGAAGAGCTGCCTCCAAAGAGCTTAAAACCCTTACGCGATGCATTAGAGAACAGCGTCAAAGAACAGCTAACAGAAGCTAATATTAGCTTTGATAGTATAAAAGCATTTGCCGCACCGCGCCGTTTAGCGTTACAGATTGAAGGTATCAGTGATAAGCAACCTGACCGTACTGAGCAAAAGCGTGGCCCTGCGATTAAAGCCGCATTTGATGCTGATGGCAATCCGACGCGTGCAGCGCTGGGTTTCGCTAAAGGTCTAGGTATTGAGGCAAGCGAGCTTACGACCATTATCACCGATAAAGGTGATTATGTCGGCTATGAGCAGACGGTTCATGGTCAAGCGACCACGGAGCTGCTGCCTACTATTTTTCAGACCGCGCTTGATAACCTGCCAATAGCCAAACGTATGCGCTCAGGTGCGTCAAGGGAAGAATTCGTTCGTCCGGTACAATGGGCAGTATTGATGCAGGATGACGCTGTCATTGATGCTACTATCCAAGGCCATCAAACCGGCACGCAAACCCGTGGCCATCGCTTCCATAGTCCTGATTATCATACCATTGCTCATGCTAATGACTATGAAGAGCTATTAAAAGGTCTTAAAGTCGTTGCTGATTTTGACAAACGTCAAATGCTCATCAAAAACCAAGTCAAAGCACTAGCCAATCAAGTAAATGCTAATGCGATTGTACCGCAGGATCTGTTAGACGAAGTGACGGCGTTGGTTGATTTTCCGATTGCGCTACGAGCTGACTTTGAATCACGCTTTTTACAAGTACCGCAAGAAGCGCTTATCTCGACTATGCAAGCGGATCAAAAGTATTTTTGTCTGACTGATAAAGAAGGTAAGCTGCAACCTTACTTTATCTTTATTACTAACATCGAATCAAAAGATCCTAAGCAAATCATTGAGGGTAATGAAAAAGTCGTGCGCCCGCGTTTGGCGGATGCAGAATTTTTCTTTTTACAAGATCAAAAGCAGCCATTATTTGCGCTGACTGAAAGTCTCAAAACTCGCGTATTCCAAGACAAACTGGGTACGATTTGGGAGAAGTCTGAGCGTATTGCCAAGCTTGCCGCGTTTGTTGCCACACTCATGCAGCAACAAGGCGCGCAAATTGATATTGAGGAAACAGTACGTGCGGCGATGTTGGCAAAAGCGGACTTGGCAAGCTCACTGGTTGGTGAGTATCCTGAGTTGCAAGGTATCGCTGGGACTTACTATGCGCGCTTAAATGGCGAACCTGCTGCCGTTGCTGCAAGTTTGGAAGAGCAGTATCTGCCTAAATTTAGTGGTGATGTATTACCTAAAATGCCGATTGGTATTTGCTTAGCACTGGCTGATCGCTTGGATACTCTGGTCGGTATTTTTGCGATAGACCAAGCACCAACAGGCTCAAAAGACCCGTTTAGCTTGCGTCGTTCGGCGATTGGTATTTTGCGTATTTTGATTGAAAAGCAGCTGCCGATTAATTTGGTCGCTTTGGTTGAGCAGGCAATTAAAAACTATACCAGCACTGAAGGCAGTAAGATTGCTAAAATGGGCGATACCTTTACCCAAGTAATGGCATTTTTAAAT
Source organism: Psychrobacter sp. ASPA161_9 (assembly GCF_051970275.1). Taxonomy (NCBI): domain Bacteria; kingdom Pseudomonadati; phylum Pseudomonadota; class Gammaproteobacteria; order Moraxellales; family Moraxellaceae; genus Psychrobacter; species Psychrobacter sp. ASPA161_9. The sequence continues at coordinate 136,796 of NZ_JBEFNI010000002.1, forward strand.
TCACGCTATCGAGCAATGTATACTGAGCAAGGCGTCAGCGTCGATACTATTCAGGCGGTGCAGGCGATTAATCCGCACATGCCGCTCGATTTTGATCAGCGTATTCGTGCAGTACAGACTTTTAGCGAGTTACCGCAAGCCTCAATGTTGGCTGATTCGAACAAGCGCGTGGCTAACATTTTAGCCAAGTCAGAAGTAACCGTTGCTGATAAGGTGGATGAGGCATTGCTAGCTGAACCTGCCGAACAGGTTTTATATAGTAGCGTTCGTCAAGCGCAAACAGCGGTGACACCACTACTCGAAAAGGCTGACTACACGCAAGTATTGCAAACACTAGCCAGTTTAGATGAACCATTGACACAGTTCTTTGATAATGTGATGGTTAATAGTGAAGATGCTGCGCTTAAAAACAATCGCTTAGCGTTGCTTAATCAGGTACGGTCGCTGTTCTTAACCGTGGCTGATATTAGTGAGCTGCAGCTGTAAGGTTGTTGTTTAAGCCATTTGAAATGCTATCGACAAAAACTATGTATTAAACAGCGTGCATAAAAAAACTGGCTATAGGTAGCCAGTTTTTTTATGCACAGGTAAGAAATGCTTTAAGCTTTTTAATAATTAGTCCGACAGTAAGTAGACAGAGCATTGATTGTACTAGTAGCATGATTTACAGTAAACTTTACATCATAGCTATAGCCTATATTAAATAAAAGTATCATGCATTTTAGTTCCATGCGAGGCTGATGAAAATGTTCTTGCTTGCTGTGCCTACGCAGACAGAGGCTGCAAAAATTTCTATCAGCCTCGCTGTAACGTTTTTAGAGTGAATTGACTATATCCCCATAGCGCATTAACTGCCAAACCAAGGAGCATTCCTGTGTTCGCTGCGATTATTATCATCATTATTATTTGGATTTCGATGTGGGGCTTTTATAAGTTCATGTATCCACGAGCGCCCAAAAGCATGATGCCAAAAGAGGGCGATGTGACCACACCGCGTCATTGTAATTTCTGCGGCAACAGCTTAGCTGAATATCGCGGCGTCCTTGAAACCAAGCCTATATTAGCTGCAAATAGCGACAGCAATGCTGAAGCTAATAAAGAATTATTCTTTTGCAACTATGAGCATCAAGCAGACTTCCATGCTGGTAAGAGTTACAAATGATAATTCGCATTGCTTTCTACACTATCGGATGCTGTACTATCAAAGAAAGATAAGAGCCTGTGTTTAAATTTACAAAATAGACTGTGCATCTTTCATAATTTTGCTGAGTAGTGCTTCAGCTTGTTTGGACGCTTGCGCAGTCTCGTTATCTGTCTTTTTATGCGCATGGATTTTTTCATAAAGGTTCAAGCAGCATAATACGAGTAAATTCTCTTGACCTAAATTCGGTGCCTCTCTTTTAATGTTTAGAAGAAAGTCATTGATGTAGTAGACCGCTGAACGTAGTTCTGCTTCTTCATTCACTGGGCAATAAATCTGATAAGTTACCCCGGCGATGACGATATCGACTTTTTTCATTTGTGGTTCAGGAGCCGCAGATTTTGTGCTGGCATTAGAAGCTGTATTGTTAGAAGTTACTGCTTGCGCACTGGTTGATTTAGCATTGTCAGCGTGCTCATGCTGTTTTTGATTCTGCTCAGATTGCAATTTGTCGTTTTGAGTGGCGTTGCTATTATTATCAGTCATAAAAGATCCTACAAGTTAACGTCGTTAAAATAATATGAGTAGAGTGGCGCTATCAGTATATGACACGCCGCAGTATCATTTATATAAAGCATGTATTTAAAGAATGCTTAACCTTCCATTTGATCAATACGCGTCAACCGTTTTAATACGACTTGCGTACGTTCGGCAGCGAGCTGGTTTTTCTCTTGCAAGTCATGGTTTTGTTTTTTGATGTCGCTGTTTTGCTGCTTGAGCTCATCATTATGCTGTTGTAATTGGCTATTTTGTTGTTGCAAATCACTCAGCTGTTTTTGCAGCTTGTCTTGTTCCTCACCGATCATATGATGGGCTTCAGCAAGGTTCTGATAGCGTTTATCTAGATCGCCCAGCTGTTTTTTAGCGTTATCACGTTCAGTGCTACTGCTATCAAGCTTGGTTTGGAGGGCGGCCAGCTCTTTTGGGTCACTATTAGGTTGTTGTTTTAGGCTGCTAAGTTCAGCACTGACGAGCTGATACTGCTTTTTTATATCGAGTATCATTTTTTCTAGGCTTTTAAGTTGATCATACATAGTCAGTTTTTATCCTTAACAAGTCATGCGTGGATGAATTTTCTTCGTTACGTTTAATAATGCCATAGGTGACCGCATAATATCTATATCAACAAAGTAATTGCACGTATTGAGCTTTGTTTTTTACTTTTACTAGTCGCAGTCTTGCAAATATCGTAAGGTTGCGACTGTCTTTAACGAATAATTGCTAACTAATTGATGGGACAACTATTATGAATGACAATATCTCTGGCTGGAATACTTGGTCAAATGCGATTGAAGATTGGACTGACGTGAGTATTTGTGAGCTACATGGTTTGATGACTGGATTGATGACGGCTTGCAACGCGCCTACTGAGCAAGAATGGGCGACCGTATTGGCAGAGTTGAGCTTTGCGCCGTTACCAGATGCTGCATTGACTTTGTTGACTGAAGAGGCAGAGGATACGGTATTTCAGCTCAAAGACAAAGACGACGCTTATGCGTATACGCCACTAGTACCTGACGATGAGCATGACTTGTATGAGCGCGTGATGGCGTTAAAACAGTGGGCAAATGGCTTTATGACAGGTTTTGGTATCACTGATTGTCGCCTAACTAGCGAAGAAAATGAGATGCTAATGGATTTGGCTAAGATTGGCGGTATTCGTCTTGAAGAAGATGAAGAGTATGAGGGCGGCGAAGAGTCCTACCTTTATATTTATGAGTTTGCGCGTATGGTGCCTGTGAGCTTTGCCACCCGCAAACGCAAACCTGTTAAAGAGTTGGCGCTAATCTCAGGTCTCGCTATGGATGCTAAAACAACTAAAGAATTGCAAGCGGAAGGTAAGTTACCAAAGCCTATGCCACCTGTGTTGGATGTAATGAATCAGAATAATCCATCGTAAATACTTAATAAAACTCAACAACTCTGCATATATCTATTTCTGATCACGTGGCTCGCACCGTTTTGTACTTACTTTATACTAACTTGCGAGCCACATAATTAAGATTTAAACTGTCTCAAGAGTAAGACTAATTACTAAACAACTTATTAGAAGTAGAATAAGAGTAGCATTATGATAACCGACAATGAAATGCAACATCTGCGTCGCTGTGTTGAGCTTGCCGCTGAAGCTTTAGAAGCAGGCGATGAGCCATTCGGTAGTGTGTTGGTCGATGGCGAGGGTCATGTATTGCGTGAAGATCGTAACCGTGCCAATACGGTCGATGCAACTTACCATCCTGAGATTGCTGTCGCGAAATGGGCGGCGGAAAATATGACTCTAGAGGGGCGTGCAAAAGCGGTGGTTTATACTTCAGGTGAGCATTGTGCCATGTGCTCTGCTGCTCATGCCTGGGCAGAATTGGGGCGTATCGTCTACGTTAGCTCCTCAAAACAGTTAGGCGAATGGATGGATGAGATGGGCATCAAATCCTCATCTCCCATCAATACCTTGTCAATTCAAGAAGTGGCGCCGAACGTACCAGTAGATGGTCCGGTTGCAGGCTTAGACGAAGAAGTAAAACAGTTACACCAGCGTTCTTTCCAAAAAGGCTAACGTTTTTTATTTTTTACCATCCCAAAAATTACAGTAGCAAGGAAAACGAATGCGAGTACTACATCTTGTAGGCTTAGCAAGTTTGATATAGCTAATCGTATTTCTAGGATCGGTATTATATTTTGATAAGGATATCCTATGATTTCAAATGATAATGATAGCCAACTTAAAAATACTGACTATCCATCTAAAAGTATCGATTGGTTAACGCGCTTGATTGGTTTTGATACGGTCAGTCGGCATTCAAACTTAGCATTAATTGAAGATGTACAAGCCTACTGCGAGCAGTTAGGTTTAACGGTGGATTTGACTTTTAATGAAGCTAAAAATAAAGCCAATCTATTCGTTACTGTGCCAGCAGGGGCAAACGCTGATAAAGTAAATAATGGTCTTGTGCTATCGGGTCATACTGATGTCGTGCCAGTTGATGGACAAGAATGGACGTCAGAGCCGTTCATAGCGACCATTCGTGGTGACAAACTATATGGTCGCGGTGCTTGCGATATGAAAGGCTTCATTGCTTGCGCATTGACGCTATTGCCACAAGCTGCGAAGCTATCTAGAAATGGTCAGCTACGTCGTCCATTGCACTTGGCTTTATCATTTGATGAAGAAGTTGGTTGCTTAGGTGCGCCCTTAATATTGGCAGATTTAAAAGCGCGCGGTATCACACCTGATTATTGTATTGTTGGGGAACCAACTAAGATGACGATGGTTGTGGCACATAAAGGCATCGCTGTTTATCGTTGCCGCGTCCATGGCAAGTCTGCACATTCGTCATTGACCAAACAAGGCGTTAACGCCATTAGCTATGCCAGTCGTTTGATTGGTTATGTTGATACTTTGGCGGAAGAATTGAGCCATCGTGACGGTGCTCTTGATGATGGGGATGCGTTGTTTGATGTGCCTTATTCGACACTTTCAGTGGGCACGATAAAGGGTGGGACGGCGACCAATATTGTCCCCAATCTATGTGAGTTTACCTTTGACTATCGCAATCTGCCGCATATGACACAAGACGATATCCTCGCGCCGATTCAAGCAAAGGTTGCAGAGCTCAGCGCACAAATGCAAGCACGCGCTGCCGATACCGGCATTGAGCTGATGCAAGAAGAAAGCGTGCCAGCAATGACCGATAGCGACAGTGCTGAGCTACAAGCGTTAATAGCAGCACTGACGGGCGATGATAAACGTCATAAAGTAGCTTATGCAACTGAGGGCGGGCAATTTACCAATGCTGGCATCCCAACGATTATCTGTGGTCCCGGTAGTATCGAGCAGGCTCATAAAGCTGACGAGTATGTAGAGCTGAGCGAAATTGAGCGTTGTGATGGGTTTTTACAGAAGTTGTTAGATAGCTGTACGGTTAATTAGTTCATTAGATAGCAGACCGTTTATATTTGATATGAATGGGCATAAAATACACCGTCTTGATGGCGGTGTTTATTTTTTAGCAGCTTAGCATTAAGTATTTAAATTTTCTATAATTAAGAATTAGGGGTTGGTTGATGTCTTGGCATCTGTTTGCGGTGTTTTTTGCAAGTACGTTTTTTATTTCAGCGACCCCCGGTCCCAATATGCTACTAGCGTTTCAATATGGCATGAACTATGGGGTGAAGCGGACGCTCTGGACGTTAGCAGGGTTAAGCCTTGGTTTATTCATTTTACTGCTTTCAACCTTACTTGGCTTGGATGTGATTAGTCGCCAGTCACCTTGGCTACTCACGGTCATTAAAGCAGTAGGTGCAGCGTATTTGATCTATTTGGGTATCAGTACATGGCGCGATGCCGGTGATGGCAGCTTGATGAGCGATGCCAGAGAAATGGAGAAGGAGGTGGCTGCTGACTATCCTACTACTATGCAACATACGGCTAATATGCCTAAGCCACGCTCACTATCGAGTGCGGCAGTTAAAGTATCGCCGAGCAATATGACACTATTTCGTACTGGTATATGGGTATCGCTATCTAACCCAAAAGCGATTTTGTTTTTCGCCGCATTTTTTCCTAAATTCATCAATTTTAGTGCGCCGCTATGGCCACAATATATCTTATTAACAATAGGATTATTTTTGAGTGAGACGATTTGGCAAATTATTTATACACTAGGTGGCAAAAAGCTAGCGAGTTGGCTTGATATGGGCAATCGCTTAACGTGGTTGAATCGTAGTTGCGGAGTAATATTTATATTAATCGCGGCAGCTTTATTGGCTGAAGTGTTAAATAGTTTTTTGATATAAAAGACGGATAATTTTTAATATTAATATGACTCACAAAAAAGCCGTTCGCTATAAGTAAGTAGCGAACGGCTTTTTTATTAATTCAATTTTTCTAAAGATTTAAGCCAACACTTCGACAATCTCGCCTTTCACCATATGCGGACTCACAAAGTCAGTCACACGTACACTAACGATTTTACCGAGTAGCTCATCCATTTTATCAACGTCATAAGGGAACATGACGGTACGTGTATTATCAGCCGTGCCAATTAGACAGTCTGGATGACGGTCTGCAATTTGTTCAACCAATACGCGAGCAGTCGTGCCAACCATCTCATGAGTTTTGGCAAGCGTTGAGTCAATGATAACTTTTTGAAATTCTGCTAAACGCTCTTTCTTAGTTTTGAAGCTCACATCATCAGCAAGCTCTGCTGCTGGCGTGCCCGGACGCTTAGAGTAAATAAAGCTATAAGAGTGATCGAAATCCAACTCTTTTGCCAAATTCAAAGTGTCTTGAAAGTCTTCATCAGACTCACCAGGGAAGCCAATGATAAAGTCACTAGATAAATAAATATCAGGACGAATCGCTCTAAGCTTATTAATCTGATTGATATAAACATCAATGGTGTGGTTACGCTTCATCGCTGCCAAAATTCTATTCGAGCCACTTTGTACTGGTAAATGCAGGTGCGATACCAGCTCTGGTAATTGCGCATAAGCGTCAATAATATCGTCAGTAAATTCTAGCGGATGGCTGGTCGTATAGCGGATACGCTCAACACCATCGACATGCGAGACATAATGTAGGAGCTCTGCAAAACGGCAAATACTGCCGTCATCTTTTTCACCGCGATAGCCGTTAACGTTTTGACCGAGTAGATTAATCTCACGCACACCTTGCGCTGCTAAATTGTCAATCTCTGCCAATACATCATCAAGCGGACGTGATAATTCTTCGCCGCGCGTATAGGGAACCACACAAAACGAGCAATACTTTGAGCAGCCTTCCATAACAGAGACAAAGGCTTTGTAACCCTCTACTTTTGGTTCAGGTAGAAAATCAAATTTTTCGATACTGGGGAAGGAGATATCAATCGTACCAATACGATTTTTAGGTGCTATATCGCGTTGCTCGCTCGATTGATCGTATAATTCTGGAAGACGATGTAGAGTCTGTGGGCCAAATATCATATCGACATAAGGGGCGCGTTTTTGAATATTATCGCCTTCTTGCGAGGCTACGCAGCCACCAACACCGATCACTAAATCTGGACGTTTTTCTTTCAGTTTACGCCAGCGACCCAATTCTGAAAAGACTTTTTCTTGGGCTTTCTCACGAATTGAGCAAGTGTTCATGAGCAGTACATCGGCTTCATCGATATCATGGGTCACGACCATGCCATGCGAATCGCCAAGTACGTCAAGCATTTTGCCGGAGTCGTAGACGTTCATCTGACAGCCTTGCGTGGTGATAAATACTTTCTTTGTCGCGGCCGATGGTTGCGCCAGATTTGGCTCTACGAGTGCATTGATAGCAGGCGCAGTGACAGTAGCTTCAGAGCTAGCGTCATTAATGCGGGGGTCGAATACAGAAACACTCATAAGTAAAATCCACAATTATCAAGAATTATCAAACAATATAGCGGCAAGCCATTAATGCGTGGCGTATTTTATCATAACCATCTAGTAATGTGAAAAGTAACCGTATACTATCGGCTACAATCATGATGAATTATTTATAATACTATCAATTGCTTATCAATAATTCGTTATAGGTATGGCTGATGGAAGAAGTTTAACGTCATATCACCTTTGTGTTACGCGCCACTCTCTTATTTATTGATAAATAGTAAGGGTGGTGGTTGAAAGTCAGACGAATATAGTATGATGAGTATTATGCCCTTATCATCGTACATTAGTTCGATCCTAAGCAAACAGTAATAAAGTGATAAATATTTGTTAGATTGGCAGATGAGCGTAATGCTAGACTATTCTAGCGCATAGTTAACGCATCTTATACCTGCCAACTTTAAGCATTTATTTTAGACAGTCAGTACAGATATGAGAGCTAGAACGACTTATTTATTTAGCGTTCTAGTGCAAAATGATCATTAATATAATAAAGAGAGCAAGTATGACAAAGCAGCCTGCTGCCAATCACAAGAACAGCCACCGCAACAATTTTGACATGCCTAAATGTAATGGTATGGATGCTTCTATGAGTCATCCGCCCAAACGTCTTAGCCACATGACCGCTGCATGCTTACAAGCTCGCTCGTTGCGTATTGGTGCACTGAGTGTCGCTACGGCAATGAGTGCGCTTGGATTGTCGCAAGTGGCCTGTGCACAGCCTGCGCCTTATGGTGAGAGCTACCAGCAAGATAATAGTGTGGATTATTTCACGGCTGCTGCATTGGCTGCAGAACGTGGTGATGTCAGTGCACTATTTAATTATGAGCAATTAATGAGTGGCGGATTATTTGCCATGTATCCAACATATTGGCGTATGAATCTGGACTTAAATGCCCAAAGCTCTGCTGCCGTATCACAGTTTGTTCGTCAATATCCTGATACTGTCATGGCTGAAAAATTAGTCGCTGACTTTGCAGAAGCAAAAGCCGCTTCAGGTGATTATGCGTCGGTACGTCAAGTCGCCAATTTGGTTACCAATGGTGATCGTAGTGAGCGCTGTGCAATTGGACTTGGATTTAATAGTGGTGGCGACACTATGCGAGCGTTGGCAGAAAAGTCGGACGTTTGGTTGAACACACTCAAACAGCCTGCATTGTGCGATCAGCTAGCAACTGAGCTTAATAGTAATACGCTAATCAGTAATCAAGATCGGGCATCACGTCTCAAACGTATGTTACGTAAAGGCAAGACGGGCGATATCATGGCCTTATCATCACGCCTTGGCACTCCCATTTCTTATTCAGCATTGAGTGAGATTCAGCTGAATCCAAGCGCCTATTTTGGACGCTTTGGTATGCAGCCTAATAACCAAACCAATCAATATCTATATCTGTATGCGATTGGGCGTCTCGCTGAGAAGTCATACAGCGAGGCTGCAATGCAGTTAGATTTCGATATCAAACAAGACAATCAGCGCTCAGCGAAGCTGTTAAACGATGATACGCGCCGTTACGCTTATCGTATCATTGGTGTGCAGCGCATGAACCATACCACTGATGATGGCTTTAGCTCTGAGGCTGTTGACTGGTTTCGCAATAGCTTAGACGATGATTTCAACTTCGAAGAAGCTGAAGACTATGCTAAAGCCGCCATTCGTTTTAGCCGTTGGGATGATGTAGTTGAATCTATCTCACAGATGGATGCTGAAACTCAAAAACTAAATCAGTGGCAATATTGGTTGGCACGTGCGTACGAGCAATCGAGTAACAGTGGTAAGCGCAATACTGCTAAGAAAATGTATCAGCATTTGGCCAAAAGTAATGATTACTATGGTTTGTTGGCAAAAGATAAAGTTGGTCAACGCTTTGATGCTAGTAGTTTAGGTGGTAGTAGCTTGCCGAACGTAAGTAATGCTGATAAAGCACGTGTTTTGCAGAACCAACACTTTGCGCGTGCTTTTGCACTATACAATGCAGATGCCAGCCGTGCCTATGCCAATCGCGAGTGGAACTGGGCGGTGAAGCAGGCACGTGATAATCGTGATGATGGCTTGATTATTGCAGCAGCTCGTCAAGCACATGATATGGGCTGGCTTGATCGCGCTATCTATGCTGCTGATAATACTGACAAAGTAAATAGCTTGGCGCTATCACATCCAATGCCGCACCAAGATTCAGTGGTACGTTATAGTCAGTCGGCAGGTATCGACCCAGCATGGGCATACGGCATTATGCGTCAAGAAAGTCGCTTTGTAACATCAGCGCGTTCTAACGTTGGTGCTAGCGGGCTTATGCAAATCATGCCTGATACGGCAAAGTATATTGCTCGTAATTTAGGCGAGTCGTATAGTGCCAGCCGTGCCAATAGTGGTGATACCAATATTCGTTATGGCACATGGTATATGAGTGATATCTTAGGCAAGCTGAACTATCAGCCTGTACTGGCAACTGCAGGTTATAATGCTGGCCCAAACAACGCTAAGCGTTGGCAACCTACCTATGGTTCGTTGGCCTCTGATCAGTATGTTGAGTCAATAGCTTATCCTGAGACTCGTAATTACGTTAAACATGTAATGGAAAATGCAACGGTCTATAGTAGTTTGTTAGGTCGTGCTAAGCCTATCAGTGAGCGCATGGGTACTGTTCCAGCAGCGTTTTAAAGGTATACATTACTTAGGTCTACCAAAACATTAAAATGTAGGCCTAAATTGCTATAAGTGGTAGTAAAGCGCTTGATCGTTAGCATGTACGTGCTTAGGACTTAACTGTCAGCTTACGTATTTGCTATAGATTAAAAAAGGGGTTTTGCTACCATTACTTTAGTTAATATCTGATAACCTGTCGTTATTAAAAAACTTTTACTAAATTGTATATTCAGAGTTACTACTTTAATTATTGGTATTTTAAACCTAAAACTTAGGTGCATTTCACTGTATGATGTTGCCTGAATGTATTGTTCACGCCTAATAACTATTGAATGTTTTTTTACTTATGATAAATAATGACCCAAATCGGCTTATGCAGACATCTATCAGATTTCAATCATCTGTTAAGAGGTATGTGCAACAGTTTATTAGGGTATCGAGCTCAAAGACTCAATTATGGCAGCCGGTTTTGAAAAACGATCGATCAAAAAAGCATTGCTCAGACGGCTGTCAGAACACCACTTTTGATAATGTCTATCCTTTCACTCTAAGTCCTTTTACTCTAAGTCATCTCACTTTAAGTATTACAGGTTTAGCATTGCTACAAGTTATGCTGTCACTACCTGCGCAGGCAGCAAATGCGGTTCAGACTGGTCAGCGAGTGTTAATGATTGAGATGACTCCAGCTTTATGTAATTTGCAACCTTCACGCGCACGTATGCGTCAATGTTTAGAAGGTTACTCTTTAACAGTATCTGGCTTAGATATGGGTTATGGTGAGCGCTGTGGACGCGGTAGTGATCCGCGCCTGACACCATTACAATTAAAAGTAGTCAACCGTATCATGCCTGATACCACTGTGCGCAGCCAAGCATGGCAACATTACGGTGCGTGTAGCCCGCTTAGTGCTAGCAGTTATTTTCGTCAAATCACCAACTATGCAGGAGCATTAAAACTACCTAGCGAGTTGAATACGGGCAATAGCTACACAGTTTCAAAGTCTCGTTTTATGAGTCAAATGACTCGTCTCAATAGTGGAATGTCTTCTGCTAGTATTGACTTAATCTGTCAGGCTGGTAGTCGCCGTCAGTCTGTGCTTACTGACATCCATGTCTGTTATGACGGTGGTCAATTCGGTAGATGCAATGAGGTGATAAACAGTTGCGGCAACAATTTCATTATTTCAGGTGGTAAATAGTTATACCTGAGCAATGCTGCTTATGAGTATTAGAAATATACATTAACGTATTAAAGCCGCCTCTTTAGGGCGGCTTTTGTGTTTTCTATATTTACTATTTAATCAGACAGTCTTTTTTGCTGACAAACTTTTGTATGTATAAAATGTAACAATATAGACATCAGTAAGCGCGTTGTTATCTCTAGACGGTTTACCGAACGAAGTGCTACACTAGCTTTCGGTTTGTGACCGCTACCATTGAGCAAGTCTATACCTCATTGAGCAAGTCCATATCTAATATGCCTGTCTATATAATGATGACGACATTATCTAATAATTAATTAGGGAGTATTCTATGAAACAGCCTTTACGTGTTGCCGTGACTGGTGCCGCTGGTAATATCAGCTACGCGATGCTATTTCGTATTGCATCTGGCGAGATGCTAGGTAAAGATCAGCCAGTTATTTTGCAATTACTTGAAATCACACCAGCTCTTGACGCCCTAAAGGGTGTAGTCATGGAACTAGAAGACTGTGCATTCCCATTGTTGGCTGGTATCGTCCAAACTGATGATGCTAACGTTGCATTTAAAGATATCGACTATGCATTACTTGTTGGCGCACGTCCGCGTGGCCCAGGTATGGAACGTAAAGATTTGCTAGAAGCCAATGCTGCGATTTTCTCAGCACAAGGTAAAGCATTGAACGATGTTGCGAGCCGTGATGTAAAAGTATTGGTCGTGGGTAACCCTGCGAATACCAACGCGCTTATCGCTCAGCGTAATGCACCAGATCTTGACCCACGTAACTTTACTGCCATGACTCGCCTAGATCATAACCGTGCTATGGCACAGTTAGCTGACAAAACTGACAGCACTGTTAATGACATCAAAAACATGACTATCTGGGGCAACCATTCATCAACTCAGTATCCAGACCTAACCGCTTGTACCGTAAACGGTAAGCCAGCGCTAGATCTAGTAGATCGCGATTGGTACGAAAACACTTATATCCCAGAAGTACAACAGCGCGGTGCAGCGATTATTAAAGCTCGCGGTGCATCATCTGCCGCTTCTGCTGCCAATGCTGCCATTGCACACATGCGCACGTGGGCACTAGGTAGTGATGAAAACGATTGGGTATCAATGGGTGTTTACTCAAACGGCGAATACGGTATTGCTGAAGGCTTAATCTACTCATTCCCAGTTACCTGCGCTAACGGCGACTGGTCTATCGTAGACGGCGTTGATGTGTCATCAGATTTCTCAAAAGAGAAAATGGCGGCGACTGAGCAAGAGCTTAGCGAAGAGCGTGATGCAGTAGCACATTTATTACCATAATTAAGTAGCTTGCTAAGACTTTGGCGCTATTTATAATTCGTATTATGTAAAAAGCCTTCTATATAGAGGGCTTTTTTGTACTTTAACATTCGCATCATTAATAATTTATGCTGAATTTTTGGTTATCAATGCACTGTGATTTCTTAGTTTTTGATAATCAGTCGTTAACACAATTGATAACGTTAGATTAACGTTGAATAACAGCTTTTAAAATAAAGCTTGCTACAATGAATACGTTAGTTCAAATAATAAGCACAATTGAATCCGTAGCACTTAAGGAGAAAAAGTATGTTGGGTGAACCTGAATACAATATGAATGAATTATTTGCACAGCTAGGGCTTGATAGCTCTGACGAAGCGATTGATAGCTTCGTTGAAAAACATAAATTAGCGAAAGAAGAGAAGTTAACAGAGTCTGATGTCTGGAATGATAATCAGCGTATGTTCTTACAAGAAGAGTGGGAAAAAGATGCGGCATGGGTAGAAGTTATTGATGACTTAAATGTACGCATGCACCCAGATGCTTAGAAAAATAAAAAAGATTGATTAAAACGAAAACCCACAAGCGTTAAGGTTGTGGGTTTTTTTCTGTCTATAAATTAAGCATACTTTGAATTAGATATACTTTCTAACTAATTTTCTGCTTTTCTCGCCATTCCAGTAGGTCTTTAACGTCTTGATGAATACCTGCTTTGAGGGCTTCTAAACCGTCATAACGTCTTTCGCCATGCAGATAATGTAAAAATCGTACTTGCAGCGTCAAGCCATATAAATCAGCTTGCAACGCTGGAAAATGTACTTCCAAGCGCCAGTCACGCTCTTTATTGACAGAGGGTCTGGTACCGATACTGGCTGTACCAAACAAGCTATACGGACGTAAGCCTGCGACGCCTGTTTTGCCATCAACAGCGAGTGCTGTTAAACCATTAGGTATTACTTTTCCATCATCATCTAAGCTGACCACGTCAACTGCGAAAATACCGTGTAGAGCAGGTTTTAAGCGTTCTAAATCGATATTAGCAGTGGGGAAGTCCATGGTACGACCAATTTTATCACCACCGATGACTAACCCTGTAATGGCATAGTCGCGGCCGAGCAGAGTGTTAGCAGCGTCAAGGTCACCGGCTAATAATAGATCGCGAACACGAGTAGAGCTAATGCGCTCAGCTGCATCGCTTTCATCCGTGACGGTATGTAAATTGGTGACATGCAAGCCATAGTCACGCAAAAACTGACTGTCGCCGGTACGGTCATGACCAAATTTGAAGTCATCACCTAATACCAAAGATTTTACGTTCAAGCGTAGTGCTAAAAGATCAGCGAATGCTTGCGCTGATAATGAGCGAAAATCGCTATCAAAGCCTGCTACAATCAGTGTCTCAATGCCATATTCTGCGAGCAAGGCTTGCTTTTCTGCAAGATTGGTCAGGCGCGCAGGAGCAGTCGCTGGTGAGAAAAATTCACGCGGCTGTGGTTCAAATATCATGACGGCAGAGCTAAGGTTTTGCGCGTCAGCAATGTCACGAACTTGGGCTAACATCGCTTGATGACCTAAATGCACACCGTCGAAGTTGCCGATAGTCAGCACACAGGGCGCTAAATCTACTGGGCTAGTATTTGCAGGCAAAGTGCTTGGCGACGCAATCAGTTGCTCAAGAAAATAGGTGTTCATAAATTTTCAGCTATGATAGATAAGAACAGATAAAAAAGAAAAAACACATCTCTATTAAAGATTGATGTGTCTAAAACCAGCCATTATAAAGTAAAATAGCCATACTAACATCCTATAGTCTGCTGATAATACAAGTATAGTCAATCCACTATAAAAGAGTGACGGCGTTAATCTCGCTTGCAGTATCCCATATACGCCTGCGCCCATTGTTCTTTAATAACTGTAATGAATGCGACTGTAGATTGACTATGTTTAATAACCAAGAGTGATTTTTAATTGTTTATCACAAACTTTACCATTAGCTATGGAGACCCTATGACTGACATTGCTTTGAACGATATACCATCGACCTCTCCAACATATAATCTCAATGAGCAATTTACTGTGCAGCGTGCCAGCAAGGCTGATTTGCCAGAGATTTTAGCAATCTATAATCAAAGCATTGGGGGTAAACAAGCAACGGCCAATCTTGCTCCAGTAACTTGTGAAGAGCGTGCAGAGTGGTTTGAGGAGCATCTAAATAGTCTAACGCGCCCAATCTATGTTGTTAGAGCTGTTGTTCAATCAGCGGCTTACACTACCGAAAGCGCAGTGCAAACAGCGTCCCCAATCATCGCGTGGGGCAGCTTTAGTGATTTGTATGCACGTACCGCGTACCATATCAGCACTGAAATCAGTATCTACTTGCATCAGGATTATCATGGAAAAGGGCTGGGTAGCTTGCTCGCGCGCTGGATGATGACGCAAGCGCCAAGTCTAGGCATTCATAATGTAATCGCACTTATCTTTGCCCATAACCAGCCAAGCTTAGGATTATTCCGTAAGCTTGGCTTTGAGCAGTGGGGGTATATGCCGAAAGTGTGCGATATGGAGGGTTTCATCGCTGATGTTGTCATGCTAGGTAAAGCAGTGACGTTAGATAATGACATAGATGAATAAGTTTAGATAATAGCAATCAGAGAACGGAAGTCAGATGCCTTAACCTAAAATCTTCCATTGGTTGTCTATTTTCTGTAATTCATAGGTCAGTGGTGCAGGCTCACTTTGACCTTTTAGCATCAGCTCACCGGTGATAGTGGCACGAGTTTTATCACCATTATATTTGGTATCAGTAATAGTGACGCCATCGACAGTTTGCTGAAAAGCAGACTGAGTCTTAGCCAGCTCTTCTTCAAAATTTGCCATATCTACTTTATAGTATCCAGCGGCTTGCTGCACATCGCCGTCATATAAGCTATCTAGGGCTTTTTTGACAGTATCTTCTGGTGTGCCAGCTTCGGTCGGATTGGTAACTAGGCTTTTTTGCTTATTAATAGAGCTAGAGCTCTCAGCTACTTGCTGACTTTCAACAGCATTATCAGCATCAGTTAATTCTGTTTGACCAGCTACATCGTTCTCAGATGCTTCCACAACATCTGCAGTATTTTCAGTATTACTGGCAGCTGTCTCTGTTTCTACATTATCGTTGTTGCTACAACCACTTATAACTAGTCCGGTGCTCAACACGCCAGCAGCCAGTATGGTTGGCAAACGTAGCAAGATAGATTGTTTAGTTGTCATATTAGTCCTCAAAATTCATTTATGCATAAAAGACTCATTATGGCAACTATCAACGTCATGCACTGTCAATTCTCATACTAAGCTTGTTTTGGTTTCGTAAGTCATCGTTTTATTTGGTTTTTAACCATGTTTTAGCTGACGAGGACGGAATCCTGTTGCTAATAATACTACGCCATAAACTACTGCGCCAACCCCACACATAATGAGCAGAGCTGCTATACGTCGCCATTGAGCATCATCGGTTGGGAAGTAGGGCAGCATGACGTAAAGGACAGCGACCATGGCGCTTGTAGAAATCGCAAACTGGGCAAAAAGCTTTTTCCAATGGCTGCCAAAGCGGAAAATATCACGCTTGTGTAAGAAGTAATACAATAAGCCTGCGTTCACGAACGCTGCACCCGTAGTTGCTAAAGCCAAGGCACCATGCAGTGGTATTTTGAAAAAGTAAAATATCCCGATAAAAATAACACTGAAAACCATATTGGCAAACACGGAAATAATACCGATTTTTACTGGTGTTCTGGTATCTTGACGCGCAAAAAATGCTGGTGCAAAGATTTTAATCAGCATGAATCCCAAAATTCCGCCGGCCATACTACGTAACGCCAATGAACTCATTTGCGCATCACGTAAGGTAAATTCACCACGTAAGAACAGCGCTTGCATGAGCACATCTGCCAGTATAAATAAGGCTGCTGATGCTGGAACACCAACCAAAATAATTAGCCGCGCTGCCCAATCAATGGTCTTTTTAAAGCTAACATCATCTTTTTGCGCTTCACTTTTTGACAAGCTTGGCAGAATAACCGTACCGATAGCCACACCGATTAGTCCTAGTGGTAGCTCGCTCATACGTTCCGCAGCATATAACCAAGAGACTGAACCGCCTATCATGAGAGAAGCGAATACGGTATTGAGCAGTAGGTTAATCTGAGTGACAGAGACGCCAAAGATAGCAGGTAGCATCAATTTTAAAATACGCTTAACACCTTCGTGCTGAAAATCAATTTTAGGTGCAACCAGCAATTTTTGTTGCCATAGCTGTGGCAGCTGTATCAGAAACTGTAACAAACCAGCGATAGCGACTGCATAACCGAGCGCCATAATCGGCGTATCAAACATTGGGGCGAAAATTAGCGCACCGCCAATCATACACAAGTTTAATAATACTGGTGCAAAGGCTGGCGCAGCAAAACGCCCGTAACTTTGCAAAATACCGCTGGCAAAAGCGGTCATAGAAATAAACAGTAAGTAAGGGAAGGTCAGACGGAGCAGCTCAGCAGTAATGGCAAACTTGTCTGGTTGATCAGCAAATCCAGGCGCAAATAATGTCACCACCCAAGGTGCGATTAAAATCACAACGACTGTCAGCATGGATAAAACCAGCAACAACGCCCCTGAGGTGCGACTGACTAAAATCTGTACCTGTTGCAGACTGTATTTTTCTTTATATTCGGACAGTACAGGAACGAAGGCTTGGCTAAATGCGCCTTCTGCAAATAAACGCCGTAAAAAGTTCGGTATCTTGAAAGCGACCAAAAAGGCATCCATCAGGCCACCTGCGCCAAAGACACCTAATAACACAATATCGCGTACCAAACCTAAAATACGCGACAGCATGGTCATGCTACTGACCACCATGGTTGAACGAAATAACCGACTTTTTGCCATGAGAACCTATTCTGCTAATTTGTTTAGGGATGGTTGTTTGCTGATTTACTGTTGTCAAAAAACTGACGGATTATAGCATTTTCATGGCATATCTATAGCATAGATAAATGAATTGAATGTGGAATATGAAGGTTTTAAAAAAAAGAGCCCTGTTATTTTAATGACAGTCAAAAGTGACGCAATTTTAAATTGTTTTGTAAATACCATTCAGAAGAATGAATAGCTCTGAGCGTTTATTAATCATAGACTCTCTATAGCTAGTAGCATCATTTATTTCAAAAGGTTTACTCGTGTCTTTCACTCGATTGTAAAAATCTTTAATTAAATCGCCATATTCTCTTACTTGAACTGAGGCGTCTTTATAGCCAAATAATAGTAATAGGGATTCCGATTTGGTTAGTTCCTTGAAGCTATCAAAAAATTCATTTTGAGTTACTGACAGCTCATTAGGTTTTTCAATGGAACTATCTAGAATTAATCTTCTTCGCCAATCAGAAGAGAGTGCCCAATACCTCAAAGCGATATGGTTAAAGTTTTCAACTTTTTCTGCGACTTCCTTTAACATCTCAAACTCTCGTTCTACTTTAGCTTTTTTAAGCTCGTTACGATGTTGAGTTGAAGATAATAGAAAAGCAATAACGCCTGCTATCAATGCTCCCAAACCTATTTTTACTGCTGAATCGACCACTTCAATCCAAGTCATAATGTTTCCAATCGATGATTAATCATTATTAAAGTTGAGTAAGCCTTTTATCTTAATAGAGCTGCAACCTCTTGACGCAACTTCGCCCATTCAAAATAATCACCAGGATCTGTCTTACGTCCCGGTGCAATGTCACTGTGCCCGGTTAGGTGTCGGCGGGTTTTTGGATAGGCGGCGTATATAGCGGCGACTACTGCTGCAAGCGCGTCGTATTGAGCGGTGGTGAAGGTCACAAAATCTGACCCTTCAAGCTCGATGCCAATGCTATAATCGTTACATTCAGGTCGGCCAAGGTAGCTTGACCTGCCCGCATGCCACGCGCGTTCATTGAAATTTACAAATTGAGTAATGGTGCCATCACGTTCGATAAATAAGTGAGCTGAAACTTCTGCGCCTCTAATTGTCTGAAAATAAGGATGTGCATCCCAGTCTAATTGATTGGTAAATAGCGCTTTTACATAATGTACGCCGTCAGTGCCACAGGCGCCAAACTCATTGGGTGGTAGGCTAATATTATGAATGACGATAGTATCAATAGTCGTATCGTCAGGTCGTCTATTGTTATTCGGTGATGCAAGCCATGTCGCGTCGGATAATAGGCCATCTTTGATAGTCATTGACGATGGAATAGCTGAACTGAGCATAATGTTCTCTTTATATAATGGTATTAACAAGTATGCAGCTAAAGCATTTATCTAATAAATTTTCGTAAAATAATAACAAACATAATTTATATACTTAAGAGCCAAATAATTAAATAATTTAGTTCCAAGATAACTTTTGAAATATTTAAGTCAACAGCCTAGCAGAACTTGTTGACTAGACCTTAGCAGCGCTACCAGCCTATCAATAATAACGTGCGAGATTTTACCTCATGTCTATAAAGCCGTCTTCTATATCTGTAGATTGTACCTTAAGCACAATTAGCCTGCGAGCTTGTAGTCATCGAGCACGTTTGCCGATTGCCATTGCTGGGCTACTACTCTCTGCAAATGCGCAGGCTTTTTTGCCAACGCCATTGTCAGTAGTGACAACAGGGGAATTAGCGCCTGATATAACTGCTGCGCCTCAAGCAAAAGCGGTGAATTTGGATAGTGATAAGAGTGTGCAAAACAATCGAGCTAATTCACTACAAGCCGAACAACTATTAGCCACATGGCGTAAGCAAGTACAGGCAGACAATCTTGCCGAGCATACAACATGGCGACGGTTATTATATTTTTTAGATGATAAAAAATCGCTATTTAATAAAGGTGCGCCCAAAAGCTTAATTGATAGTCCAGAGTTTTTTCTGAGTGCGAGTGGACAACAGGATGCCAGTGCTGAGCTTGACGCGATGCTCATCGCGTTTGCCAATCAAATCGCAGCGCCTCAAATCACACAGTCTACCAATAACTCAAACTCAGCCATTTGTCGTTTTCCAGCACGCACGCACTGGCTTACTGAGACTTTGGGCATCGACATTTCGCGCCTGCAAGCTGACTGTCCAGAGCTTAAAAAATGGATGACCATGCTAGCTCCTGAGCAACTGTCAATTATGTTTGCCGAGGAGTATTTGGACAATCCAATCTCCGCTTTTGCTCACACTTTGCTGCGTATTGACTCGCCAGCAAGCGCGGCAGATCCTAGCCAAATTCATCATGCTTATGCGCTCAACGATACCGTCGATGGTAATCCTGATGATGCTTTTGCCGTTTACGCTATTAAGTCGGCTACTGGTGCTTATAATAACGTAATTGAGATTGATCCTTATCCAGAGAAGCTGGCCAAGTATCTCAAAGACGATGAGCGCGAT
Organism: Psychrobacter sp. ASPA161_9; assembly: GCF_051970275.1. NCBI lineage: Bacteria > Pseudomonadati > Pseudomonadota > Gammaproteobacteria > Moraxellales > Moraxellaceae > Psychrobacter > Psychrobacter sp. ASPA161_9. The sequence goes on from NZ_JBEFNI010000002.1 coordinate 156,963, forward strand.
GCGTGGACGTATCAGTTGGATTTGACTCCCGCGGAAGTACAACAAATCATATTGCATGTATGGGAAACCAAAGATTTAGACATTCCTTATTATTTCACCACGGACAACTGTGCTTCTGAGATTTTACGCTTGATTGATGTCGTGCGTCCTGAGCAGGATTTGCTCAGTCAATTGCCCTATGTCGTCATTCCTTCCGACGTGATTCAACTGCTAAATAACGAAGGTATATTAGCAGATACTCGTTACACGCCATCTGACAGTACCGTACGTCAAGCCGAGCTGAATAAGGCTAAGGCAGCTGCGGCGCTTGGTTATCAGAAACTATCTAAAGATGACGCTCGTAATATTAAATCAGCAGAGCGCAATTTGGCATCAAGTATATCTGCTGATGATGCTGACCCAAAAACGATTATAGATTACGGTATTGTCGCCTCGGATAATAATCCTATCGATAGGCATCCTTTGCAAGTGGCTCAAATTGGCATTGGTCAGCGCGGTGACAATAGCTATGTCGATGTTGGATTACGTTTAGGCTTTCATGACACCCTTGATCGGGCGTCAGGATTTTCACAGTTCTTTAATTTAGAAGCGCTTGCCACTACGCTGCGCTTTTATGATACTGATAGCAGTAAGGACAATGAACCTGACAGCGTGGTATTAGAAAACTTCACCGTGCTGCGCGGACGCTCTTTTAATCCGGTCAATACTGCTAAGCAAGGCAAGACTTGGGGCGCAAGTGTAGAAGCGACGCGTGTGAACGATGGCTCGCAAGTCGAGGGTAGGGATCATCTAGTTGGGAGCGTTGGCTATGAAACTGGCTGGTCGTGGGCGTTCGGTACACCTAGTGCTGGTACTGGGGAGATGCCACCACAGCTATGCTATGCCCTGTTATCAGGGAAGGGGCAAGCAGGACGTGGGATTAATAAAGGTTTTCGCGTAGGCGCAGGCGTGAATGCTGGCTGCCTTTATCAGATTAACAATCAGTTACGCGCGCAGGCTGAATTGCAATTGCCATATTGGTATCATGGCAGCAGTGACGACTCTAACGTCCGCGGTCATTATTGGCAGCCGATCTCAAGCTTAGGTCTGCAATACGATATCGATAAAACACAAGCATTACGCATTAATGCCAACTACGATTGGCAAGATCGCGTCGATGCCAATGACGATGTGCAATTGTCATACAGACGCTATTTTTAAAAGCTGTCTTCATAAGAAGTTTTGAAAATAGGTTTTTACAGATTGCCTTTAAAACTGTTTGTTAAAAACGGTTTTTGAATATTGCTGTTAGCGTCATTTCTAGAGATTGATGTTAAAGCAGAATTGTGCCAAAAAAGGGATGCATTATGAGTACGCAAAATTTACTGATTATCGGACAAGGTGATATCGGTCTGCCAGTCACCAATAGACTTGCTGAGGACGGTTTCTCGGTCACAGGTCTCGCTCGCAGTAAACGCGAGCATTATGATTTGAATAGTAATGCAAAGTTTATGCAAGCTGATGCGTTGACGCTTAGCGCTGAGCAGCTGCAAGACTTTACTCATATTGCAATTATCGTCACTCCTGATGAGTATTCAACCAGCGGTTATCACGACAGTTACTTGGCGATTAATCAACATTTAGCAGAGCTTGCGGATAAGCTAACCAACCTTGTGCGCGTGGTTTTTATTTCCTCAACGGGTGTTTATGGTCAAGATAATGGTGAATGGATTGATGAAGATACCGCGCCTATTACCCCTAAGCGCGAAGCTTCCAAAGTGATACTCCAAGCAGAACAAGCGCTGCAACAAGGTTTTGGTAATAAAGCCATTGTCATTCGTCCGAGCGGAATTTACGGACGCGAGCGTCTAATGCGCTTACGTAAAGCCCGCGAGTCACAAAAAGAGCCAGTGGCAGCAGCGCACTGGAGTAATCGTATTATGAATCGTGATTTGGTCAATATTATCGCCAATGTAATGACTACAGGGGCGCCAAAGCCCCTTTATATCGCCACTGACTATGCGCCAGTCACGACTTTTGAGCTAGGCGTTTGGTTAAGTGAGCAGATAGGAGAGACGCCTCCTGCTATTGATAAGAAAAAAATAACTGTTACGGGGAAACGTTTACATAGCAACATTCCGTTAGCTTGGCTCAATTATCCTGACTGGCAGGTAGGTTATCGTGATATTTTGCGCCATCAAGAGTAAGATGACAGTTTGATTTAATTAGAATTGATTTTATATTTTATAGTTTATGGAGATTTCATGACCCAGCCTTCTACTTCTGATAATCGCTTACCCAATGCTGAACTTGCAGCAATAAGCGATAAGCTGCCAGAAGGCAATGCTGAGCTGTCGTCTACGTTGCCTGATAGCAAGCAGCCTGCGATCGTGCACCCTAACTTTGATCCGAGCCAATCGCCACTTGACCCTGCGCGACCTTTAAGTGATATTCCAGAGCCTGCTCGACGCCTAAATGGCCAATTGCGACGGCTCTATGGAAATTCTGCGCGGTTTTATCAGCCTAATGAAGACAGCTTATCGAAATGGGAGTTGGTTGCGTCAGAGGCATTGGCTGAGCATTTGTCATTATTAAATGCGGCAAAGCTTGTCGAATTTCCTGATAATTTTTATCAAAATCATAGCGAGCAGCCATTATTATCGCCGCTAAGCAACATGACTCTATTAGATATGTCAGATATTCAGCAGGCGATTCGCGCTTATCCAAAACTGAATCGTTATGGTTTTGCGCTTGCTGATAGTCCCGTAAAGATTAATAAAGATGATAATGGCTCCAATAAAAATAATACTAAAGCGTCTTCTGCCTCGTTACGTGCGTTGACCAAACGTTATAATCCTGATGAGTTACTCAGCAGTCTTTATGCTGATGATTGGCAAGTGATTTTACAGCCGCAGCAGTTTGAGACAGGCGAGGGCAGTTTGGCTACCGATATTATGGCATGTAGCGTCGCTGTCCATGCTTTAAAGCAATGTAGTACGCGCAAAACTATCAATCATAGCTATAGCGCGGCGCAAATCTGTCAGCATGTCCGTAGCTACTTACTTAGCCAGCTTGATCTTGAACCAGCACAGCGTTATCAGTATCGTCAGATTCGGCTATTTGTGGGACATATTATTGTTGCGGCTTATCATTTAGGCTGGGGCATACAAGTGAGCCATGATGGTCAATGCTATTTTAATCTCTCATCGCGTAGTGGCCTGTTGACTCGTTATCCCAATATGCAGGATTACGACATCAATGGTTGGTCAAGCTGATCAATAATGCGTACAATAATGCAAATTTTTTGCCCTTTATTTTGCTGATAGGAATGCCATAATGCTCAATGCTCCAATGACTAATGCTCAACCTGCCCAAAACCTTTCTTTCTCATCTCATCAATTTATTCAATTGGCTTTAGACAATCAAGTTTTAAAGTTTGGTGAGTTTGTGCTTAAGTCTGGTCGTATCAGTCCGTATTTTTTTAATGCAGGCTTGCTAGCGACTGGTGAGATGTTATCGTTACTAGCGCGCGGTTATGCAGATGCCTTGGCCGCAGAGATGGCTGAACAAATAGATGCTAGCAATAACGATGCAGAGCAGCAAGAGCTGGTCATTTTTGGTGCGGCTTATAAAGGTATTCCATTCGTTGCCGCAACAGCGCAAGCGTTATGGCTGCATCATGGTATCAATGCTAAATGGGGTTATAACCGTAAAGAAGCCAAAACTCATGGCGAGGGTGGTAACTTAGTCGGTGCTGATGTCAGTGGCAAAGCTGTCTGGGTACTTGACGATGTTATTACTGCTGGCACAGCGATGCGCGAAGTGGTCGAGATATTAGAGCAAGCTGGCGCAAGCGTTGCAGGTATTATTGTAGCCCTTGATCGTAAAGAAAAAGGCCAAAGCGATTATTCTGCTATACAAGAGCTCGCAGTGACCCTAAAAGTACCGGTGCGTGCACTCGTCAACATTGACGATTTAATCAGTTATTTAGCTGACGACCATGGTGCACAAAACGGCCAGCATAAAGACGCGACCCAACTAGCAAAAATGCAGCATTACCGTGAGCAGTACGGCGTATAGTTTGTTGTTAGAATGCTGTTCTTGAGTTGTATTGAAGCTTTGCTACATTGCAGGTGCTTATGAATACTTGCCTATAAATAAGTGCCTGTAATTTCCTATAACTGCCTATTCATAATATAACGTAAGTGAGCCTTATCATGAGCCAAGAAAATCAAAAAAAATCTTTAAAAATACTCGTCATCATGGATCCTATCGAACAGGTTAATTATAAAAAAGACACCAGCTTGGCAATGATGTGGGCAGCACAAGACCGTGGTCACACGCTTGGCTATTGTCAGATTCATGATCTTTGGTTGGATCGTGGGCAATTGATGGTCGATACGCAGCCAGTGACGGTAAAGCGTGACCCTGAAAATTTCTATACGTTAGGTGATAAGGCGACAGGTCCGGTCAGCGACTACAACGTGATTTTGATGCGTAAGGATCCACCGTTTGACATGCGCTTTATTTATGCGACCTACATGCTTGATCATGCCAAAGCGTCAGGCGTGCTAGTGGTCAATGACCCACAAGCGATTCGCGACTGTAATGAGAAGTTGTTTGCCACTTGGTTTAGCGATTATATGAGCCCAACGATTGTGACCAGCAAACAAGCACATATTCGCAAGTTTATCGCTGAGCAACAAGATGTCATCGTTAAACCGTTAGATGGTATGGGTGGCACGGGCATTTTCCGTCTGACCGCTGATAGCCCAAACATCGGGGTGACGCTGGAAATATTAACTGAGCTTGAAACCTTGCCAATTATGGCACAGCGTTATTTACCAGAGATTAAAGAGGGTGATAAGCGTGTGTTAATCGTCGATGGAGTGGTAATCGATTACAGCTTGGCACGTATTCCTACCAAAGGCGAAACCCGTGGTAATCTAGCTGCTGGTGGTAGCGGAGTGGCCATGCCGCTTACCGATATTGAACGCCAAGTGGCAGAAGTCGTCGCCCCAATTGTCAAAGAAAAAGGCCTTATGTTCGTTGGTTTAGATCTAATCGGTGGCCGTATTACCGAGATTAACGTCACCAGTCCTACTTGTGTACGCGAGATTGATGATCAATGCGGTACGGATATTGCGACAGACTTTATGATAGCGATAGAAGCCCGTTGTTAAGGATTGTATTTTAAGGATTATATTCTGGAGATGAGAGGTTATTAGTTTTTTGATATCTCTCATTTTTATTGTTTAATATTATAGCCATTTAACCCATTATTTAAGCGATAAAATGCTGTATAAATGAGCATAGATTCCTCTATACTATGCGGGCTTTTGTGTATGTGCCTTCAGAGTGAATCACTTCTATCAATATATCAGTGGCTACTACTTAATATTCATTTTAGTACAGATAAGAAAGGCAGGCGTTAATGAAGACACCGCATATATTGATGATGGCCGCTGGTACTGGTGGACATGTATTCCCAGCACTGGCAGTTGCTGAGGAATTGACCCAACGCGGTGCCGTTATTCACTGGCTAGGTACGCCGAATGGTATGGAAAATGGCTTGGTTAAGCCAACTGGTTACGCTTTTCATCCTATTGCGATGCAAGGGTTACGCGGCAAAGGCATAGGGCGTGTAGTCAAATTACCCTTTACCTTGCTATCAGCGACGATGGCAGCAGTTAAAATTATCCGTAGCAATCAGATTGATATGGTAGTAGGTTTTGGTGGTTACGTAACTGCGCCTGGTGGTATTGCTGCGCGTATGACCAATACGCCTCTAATTATCCATGAGCAAAATGCCATTGCCGGTATGAGCAATCGTTACTTGGCTAAGATTTCTACTAGGGTACTGCAGGCGTTTGAGCATACTTTTGCTAATAGTGAGCAGGATGCTAAGCTTGAAACTGTTGGTAATCCAGTACGTAACGCTATTACGGGTGTCACTGAACCTACTGAGCGTTACGATATTAATGACAGTTCAGCACTCAAATTGCTGGTGGTTGGTGGCTCACTTGGCGCGCAAGTATTAAACGACACCGTACCTAAGGCACTCTCATTAATAGACAGTCCTTTTGAGGTGCTTCATCAATGCGGGCGTAATAACGAGGGCGCTACACAAGCGGCTTATGATAGTGAGGATTTAAGTGCTCATCAGTTCAATGTACAGCCATTTATTGATGATATGGCCGCTGCTTATAATTGGGCAGATATTATCGTTTGCCGAGCTGGTGCCTTGACGGTTACTGAAATTCAAAATGTCGGTATCGCTGCGATTTTTGTGCCGCTACCGCATGCGGTAGATGATCATCAAACTGCGAATGCGCGCACCTTGACGTCACACGATGCTGCGATTTTATTACTGCAGTCTGAGTTGACACCGCAGCGTTTGAGTGATGAGCTTGCAGCACTTGATCGTCATACTTGCTTGGAGATGGCAAAGAAAGGTCACGCCCTTGCTAATCGTAGTGCCAGTAAGCAAGTTGCTGATATCATTTGGCAAGCGTTGTAGCTTATATCATAAGCCTTTGCTTTCATGACTGATTGTTTTCCGTAACTAAGTTTTTTAATTCATCATATTTTATTAGCCTTTAATAAAGAGAACTCCTTATGTCTACCTCTGCGAAAGCTCTACCTAAGCGTTTGATTGAGATACCAGAAATGCGCCGCATTCAGCATTTGCATTTTATCGGTATTGGCGGTTCAGGTATGTGCGGTATCGCTGAGGTTATGAATAATCAAGGCTATCAAGTCAGTGGCTCTGATATTGCTGATAGTGTGGTTACTCGCCGTCTAGAGCAGATTGGAATTAAGATATCAATTGGTCATGATTCTAAAAATATCGCCAATGCGGATGTCATCGTTGTATCATCAGCAATTGATCGCAGCAATCCTGAAGTAAAAGCAGCGCTAGAAGCGCGTCTGCCAGTGGTTCGCCGCGCTGATATGCTAGGCGAGTTAATGCGTTATCGTCATGGGATTGCGGTTGCTGGCGCACATGGCAAGACCACAACGACTAGTTTGCTGACTACTATGATGGCAGAAGGACAGCTCGATCCGACCTACGTGATTGGCGGTAAGCTAAATGCCTCAGGGAAAAATGCCGCGCTTGGCAGTAGTCGTTATTTGGTTGCTGAAGCAGACGAGTCTGATGCGTCGTTTTTGTCATTGCATCCGATGGCCGCGATTGTCACCAATATCGACCAAGACCATATGGAGACCTATGAAAACAGCTTCGATAAACTAAAAGCTGCTTACATTCAGTTTTTACAAAATATGCCGTTTTATGGCTTGGCTGTGGTGTGCGGTGATGACCCTGAGCTGTATGCGATGATTGATGATATTGGCCGTCCCGTACTGACTTTTGGTCTTGAGCCGTTTAACGATGTACAGGCAATTGACTTGGTTACTGAGGGTACTAAGACGCACTTTACCGTATTGCGCCGCGACCGTGAGCCGCTACGCTTGACATTAAATATTCCTGGTACGCATAACGTCTATAACGCCCTTGCTGCTATTACCATGGCGACCGATGAAGGCGTCGATGATGAAGCGATTAAGCGCGCTCTGCAGAAATTCGAAGGGGTCGGCCGCCGCTTTGAGCAGCATGCCTCTGTGGATATTGATGAGGGTAATGTTTTATTGATTGATGATTATGGTCACCATCCAAAAGAAGTTGATGCCACTATCAAAGCGGCGCGTCAAAGTTTTCCTGATCGTCGTCTAGTGATGCTGTTTCAGCCGCATCGTTATAGCCGTACGCGTGACTGTTATGATGATTTCGTCGAAGTACTCTCAAGCGTTGATGAGCTCTTATTATTAGAGGTATATTCAGCAGGCGAAAGCCCGATTGCAGGTGCTGATACTAAGTCATTAGCACGCAGTATTCGCTTGCGTGGCGAAGTTGAACCAACGATTATTGATAAGGACAATCTAGCACCTGTCATGCGGCGCTTATTAAAAGCAAATGACATGCTTATCACTCAAGGTGCTGGCAATGTGGGCCAGATATCCATCGACTTGGCTGCAAACAATCTCTATATCCAGTAAGCTAGAAGAATTTTAGGAACTATCTACATGTCTATTAACAATCAAGAAAATGCAAAAAACCTCAACGAAGCCATAAATGATGCCGAGAATACGACGCTTATTACTAATCCAGAGTCTGCTTTAGCAGCAGCTGCGCAAGCAGAGAAAGATACTATGGAAAATAACCAGCTAAAGCAAGACACACTATTAACTGTCGCTCCTAGCAAAGTGAAAGATGCGAGTGAGTTTGGTAAGGTGGCTGTCGTTTATGGTGGCAGTAGCAATGAGCGCAGCGTGTCATTGGACAGTGGGGCCGCCGTATTGCAAGCGCTACAAAATCAAGGCGTCGATGCCACTCATTTTGATCCTAAGCATCAAGACATTACTGAGCTTCGTGACTATGATCGCGTGTTTAACGTGTTACATGGTCGCGGCGGCGAAGATGGTTTGCTACAAGGCGTGTTGCAATGGTTTGATATTCCGCAAACAGGTTCAGGGATTTTAGCATCAGCCTTAGGAATGGATAAAGTTCGTACTAAGCAGTTGTGGCAGGGTTGCGGGTTATCAACGGCACCATTTTCATTATTAACAGCTGATACCGACTGGCAGCAAGTGGTGAATATGTTGGGTTTACCTTTAATTATTAAACCTGTACATGAAGGTTCAAGTATTGGCATGACTAAGGTCAATCATCTTGACGAGTTGCCTGCTGCCTATGCAACGGCAGTACAGTGTGGCGATGTAGTAATGGCTGAGCGCTGGATTACGGGTCGTGAGTTTACAATTGTTATTATTGATGATGAAGCTTATCCAGTTATTCGTTTAGAACCTGCTGACATCACTAACTTTTACGATTTTGAAGCCAAATATAATCGCAATGATACTGGCTATTATATTCCTTGTGGACTCAGTAGTAGTGATGAAAAACATTTGCAAGACTTGAGCCTTGCTGCGTTCCGTGCCGTTAATGCAAAAGGCTGGGGGCGTGTCGATGCTATGCAAGATGAGGCTGGCAATTTTTGGTTACTAGAAATCAATACGGTACCTGGTATGACCAGTCATAGCTTAGTCCCGATGGCAGCTAAAGCACGAGGTATGGACTTTGATACCTTATGCTGGCACATACTGGCACAAACACTTTAATAGAGAGAAACTATTCATTAGAGATTGTCTTTTAGTATCGTGTTAGAGAGCTTATCGCTGCTACTTTACAATAAATAGAGTTTAGTGCTATTTATTAAGATAAATTGCTAATATTTTTAGTGCTATATTGAACAAAACGGATATAATGCATCCTAAGATTGTATCGCTAGCCCTGCTATAACACAGCTTCCTGTAAACTTGTGTAAAATCGCTAGTTACAGCATGGGTTAGGCTATTGTTTACCATCAAAATACGTTAATATTGTAATGATTACCCTATGTTGGTGATATTTATCTCATTTTAGGCGTTTATCGTGTATTGAGAGACAAAGCATTAAAGTTTGATGGCTTTTATAGCAAAACGGTCATAGCAAAACAGTAGTTATTTAATCGAAATATTTAGTAAGCTAAAATATATACAAGGTATAGGGGCAAACGCGGTTATGGCTCAAACTGTCAATGGAACAACTGACTTGATGAGTGATGACGCCCGTCGCCCGAGATCCAGCTTGCAAGTACCTACTTGGGTTAAGTATTTTTTTATGACTCTTGTAGTAGGGCTATTGTTATTAATATTAATGATGGGTGGTAAGGCTCTACGTGATGCACCGCCAGCTGCTATTCATGTCAATACACAAGATTTGACCACTGCTCAATATCAAGCTTTGCAACAGACTATGAGTCAGCAAACAGTAAGTAGTTTTTTTACAACTGACTTGCAGGCGTTACGAGATATTGCAATGGGACTTGCTTGGGTCGATCAGATCAGTGTGACTCGAGATTGGCAGCGTGGTATCGTCATCACAGCATTACCTAAGCAGGCAGTAGCCAATTTTGGTACAGAACGTTTAGTCGATGCTCAAGGTGCAGTATTCGTGCCAGCAGACAGCGAAGAGTTAACTAAGCCAAAATTTGCTACGTTGCAAGGTGAGATGAACCAAGCGCCTGTTATTATGCAGCAAATGCAGCAGATTAATGATTGGTATGCACCGCTTGATATGCGAGTTGAGGATATCATTCTAACACCGCGTATGACTTGGTTAGTACGTTTCGATAATGGTCTAAGGGTTATTGTCGATAACGAAAATACCGCGCAAAAGTTACTTAATTTAAGCCAGCTTTTAAGCAATCAATTAAGTGACCGCCGTGAGAATATGCAGTCGGTAGATTTAAGATATAAGAACGGTTTTACCGTTGCATGGAAGACTGAAGTGCCACAAGTAGAACCAGTGGTAGCTCAGCCTGTAACGTAAACTAGTCTTACCTGTACAACAGTTTTGCCGTCTTTGTGCTATAGATGATGTATAAATTCAAAATAGTACTGTTCTAATGATTTAATGGAGACGTCATGTAGTCTCCTGTTTAGCGATAATTTGTTTGGTACCATGAAAAATACTGAAAATCTGGTTGTTGTCCATCTGAGTGCCACTGCAGTCTATGTCGTGATCGGCAGCGTTGTGTCTGCAAAAGACATACGTATTATGGGTGTTGGGCAAGTTAAAAATAGCGATTTTTATCAAGGTCAAATCAAACATCGTGAACGCTTGCAAGGTGCCATCAAACAAGCCATTCAAGATGCTGAAGATACAGCGAACTGCCGTGTACATAGTGTATGGTTGACCTTAGCTACTCCTGAATTGTCTAGCAAAAACAGTGTCGGTAATGTAGCGGTCGAGGAAGAGACTGTACGTGCTAAAGATATGGTACAAGCATTATCCAATGCTAAATCGCAAGATTTGCCGTCTGATTATTATTTGATGCACTGCTGTCAGCAAGGTATTTATATTGATGAGCAAGAAGCAATGGTTGATGATGCTATTGAGATGATTGCAAAAAACATCACAGTCATGTATCACATGATGATGATGCCGGTCTCTAGCCGTCAAAATATACAAAAGCTGCTGCAAGGGTGTGATGTTGGTATCGACCATATTGTTTTTGATGCAGTAACGAGCGCCGAATATAGTTTAATGGGTGAAGAACGCCAACAAGGTGTTTGCCTAGTAGATATAGGCGCAAGTACTACTAGTATTTGCGTGTATAAAGAAAATAAGCTTATTTTTACTCATTGTATCGCAAGTGGTAGCCATGAAGTAACAATGGATATTTCAGCTGATATCGGTATTTCTATGATAGAAGCCGAAAAGCTCAAAAAATCACATGGTACAGTCGATATAAATAGTATGGATCCAAGCTCGTTTTTTATTTTTAAACCGCAAGGTACAGGTGACGAGGTCAATGTCAGTCTTTATAATCTAGCACGCATTATTGAAGCGCGTTATGTACAGATATTTACTGAAGTCATTCGACAGTTACATGAGGCAGATCTGTTAAGTTATATCGATCGCGGTATTGTACTTACTGGTGGTGGTAGTACCATTAAAGGTATGATACCTTTTGCCAAAAGACTGTTAAAAATGCCAGTGGTGCTGTCTAACACACATCCGGCTATCAGTGCTTATAATCATTTTGATAATGAAGAGTCATTTAAGCAGCTGAATATACAGGTGAATGATCGTGCTTATCAAACTGCATTCGGAACTTTACTCTATAGTCAAAGTGAGCAGTTTCGTCACAGTGAGCAAAGTGAACCTGACGCTATTAAACAGGGCCGAATAAAAGGTACTTTCCAAAGTGTCGGCCATCGTTTCACTAGTGTTCTTAAAAAAATACTTTAGAGTATTTAGAATAAAGTATTTAAAAGCATAAACGTTTGTAATCGTCTTTGAAGTGCGCTATCTCAATCTAACGATTAATACGTTTATTTGACAAAATACTGTAGTACTGCGAGACCATATTATTAGCGTAGCGCATTTAGATAGAGGTTTGACACGTATCAACTAAGCCTCAGCTTTATTATCTTATTTTATTTGTATGCATTTATATATAGTAAGTCGATAGTACTTTATGCGAGTGCGTTACCACGTATCGACCATCACGCTATCTGCAACTGGAGAATCTTTTTTATGTCAAAATACACCATGCCAGATGATAACCAGCCTCAAAATAATGGCCAAGCTCGTTTTACCGTATTCGGTGTTGGCGGCGGTGGCGGTAATGCAGTCGAACATATGGTACAGCAAGGTATCAAAGGCGTGACGTTTATTTGTGCCAATACTGATAGACAAGCCCTTGATCGCCTGACAGTACCGCATAAATTGCAGCTTGGTGCGAAGAGTAATCGTGGCTTAGGTGCTGGTGCTAACCCAGAAGTTGGGCGTGAAGCTGCAGAAAGCGAAGAGGAAGCGATTCGAACTTTGCTTGAAAACTCAGATATGGTATTCATTACTGCTGGCATGGGTGGTGGTACAGGTACTGGTGCAGCTCCTGTCATTGCGCGTATCGCGAAAGAGATGGAAGTTTTGACCGTTGCGGTCGTTACGACACCATTTAAGTTTGAAGGCGGCAAGCGTAACAAATCTGCTAAAGCAGGCATTGAGCAATTGACAAACTTCGTTGATTCTATCATTACTATTCCTAATGACAAGCTTATGAGTGTCTATGGTAATATTTCAATGAAAGACGCGTTTAAAAAAGCGGATGATGTGTTATTGCATGCAGTGCAGGGTATTGCTGAAACTATTGCGCGCTCCGGTCTTGTTAACATTGACTTCAATGATATTCGTACTGCGATGACAGCTAAAGGTCACGCTATGATGGGTGTCGGGCGTGCTAGTGGTGATGATCGTGCGCGTCAAGCCACTGAAAAGGCAATCAAGTCACCGTTGTTAGATGATCTATGTTTAGAAAATGCCAAAGGCTTATTAGTCAACGTTATCTCTTCAGAAACTCTATCATTAGATGAATTCAGTCAGATCAGTGAAATTGTGGAAGGTATCACAGATACTGATGAAGCGAACATTTTCTATGGTTCCGTTGTTGATGAAGAGATGGGCGATGATTTACATGTTACGGTTATCGCAACAGGTTTGACGTTGGATGAAAAGGTAAGTGAAGCACCTAAAGTTCAACAACCCGTGCCTTCTGTGACCAGCACGCAACCAGTAGATCCCAATCTGCATACCAGTGCTTTGAACAGTCAAAAGCATTCGCAAAACCAAGCGTATCAAGATACTGGAGCACGTTCTGCACCTGCTCAAGAGCAACCACAGACCAAAACTAACAGTATTCAAGACTATCTTAAACGTCAGCAGAATAAGTAATTAATCTGTTTTAAGTTGCACTAATATTAATATATTGTATGGTTTTTACAACGGTTTTTAGATTATAAAGTCTTAATAAATTATCAACAGTGATGTCAGTTTTATAAAGAGCCAGCGTAGCAACGCTGGCTTTTTTGTATTTATAATCTGTTAATAGTAGATATTTAAAAGGTTTTAACATAGTTTTAGCTAAAAAATTGGTGTTAATTAGGCAAGTCATTAATAAGTTAATAATGAAAAACAGTTCATCATAAGCTGGGTCAATCATAGAAATGAGTAAATTACTGATTTTTGACTATAGCGAATTGATAGGAGCTAGTGGTACACTATGGCAATTGTAACAAAATATGTGAGAAAGCAGCCATGAATCAACGAACCATAAAAACAGCTATAGCTATTACAGGTATCGGTCTGCACAGTGGCGAGCCTGTTGATTTAGAGTTTCATCCACAACCTGTTAACACTGGAGTGGTTTTTGAGCGCTCAGATATTGAGGGTAGTGAGCCGATTCCAGCTAGTGCTTTTTTAGTACAAGATACCATGATGTCATCAAATCTTGTATTTGGTGGTACGCGCGTCGGTACGGTTGAGCATTTATTAAGTGCAATAGCAGGACTTGGTATAGATAACCTGTTAATAAGAGTATCTGCGAGCGAAATTCCGATTATGGATGGTAGTGCCTCACCTTTTGTGGGCTTACTATTGCAAGCAGGCTTCACTGAACAAGATGAGTTAAAGAAGTTTCTGCGTATTGTCCGACCAGTTCGTGTCGATGTTGATGATAAGTGGGCAGAACTGCGTCCTTATGAAGGATTTGAATTAAATTTTGAGATTGATTTTGATCATCCAGCTTTCGATAAAGACTTTCAACATGCTCAGCTTAACTTTTCAACACAAAATTTCATCGAGCAATTAAGTGAGGCGCGTACTTTTGGGTTTTTACAGGATATTGAGACGTTAAGACAAAACAACTTAGCGTTGGGCGGTAGTATGGACAATGCGATTGTCATTGATGATGCTCGTATATTAAATGCTGGTGGGTTACGCTTTGCTGATGAGTTCGTTCGCCATAAAATTTTAGATGCTTTAGGCGATTTATATTTGATTGGATATCCTATTATAGGTCGTTTTAATGCCTATAAATCAGGACACGCCTTAAACAATATGTTAGTACGTGAAATCTTATCAGATGCAAATAACTTTGAAATTGTAACTTTTGATGACAATGTAACCTGTCCTATCGAATATTTACCTCTAACAGGTCTAACTGTTGAAGGATGAATACAGGAATATACACGAAGTATCGCAACATTTACGTAAGATTACATATTTTGGGAATATCAACGTTCAACTTATAATCACATTGAAAAATATATACTTTCATATTTTTTAATAACTAGGCTAGAGCCTAGACAATATAAAAGCTTTGGACAGTAAAAAAATCATCTGCTAGTAAAATCCTTAATAGGGATAGAGCTAACAGATGATTTTTTTTGTTTATAGAATTACAAAAATGCAGCGTTACCATGTCGATTTTCTGTTTTTATTTACATAAGATTACATTGTAAGATGCGAACTTTTACTCATTTGCTAGTCGTAAAAGTGCTTTTTTGAGCTTTTCATCAGTGGTGACATGCTTTGCAGCCTGTGCTATAGTCCGCTTTGTGTTTTGGCTAAGAGCCTGATTTTCATTGGCTTTATCATGTTTAAGATTATTAGTTAGTGATGATAATTTTTCTTTATACGATGAATTATTAGTATTGGTTTTAGATACTACTACGCGAATCTTCTTAAGTTGTTGAAATGTAATTGACTGCGTTGTCAGTACTTGTAGATATGCATGTTGTAAGTATCGAATATGATTGGCTGCAGTAACTGAGGCTACGCTTAGTGTTAATTGCTCAGAGCTCAGACCTACAACCCAGCAGGTATTAAGTATTTCTTCAGGTAGACAGTCTACCAATAGCGTTTTTATCTCATTGGTTACTTGTGTATAAAGACGCATATCATCAGTTAGTGTTTGAGGTAGTGCGCTACCAGCAAATGCTTGATGGTCGATAAGCTCAGCAAGACGATTAGGCTGTTTTTTTGACATCGTGTTTACTCATCAATTAGGTGATAAAAGCCGATTTATAAAATAAATATGCCCAATATCAGTATATATAGAATATAAAGCGAGCTGTTTAAGAGGCGAATAACCAAACTGGCAATAATGCCTGTGTTAATCGTCATAGACTGAATAGTTAGCTGCTGTACTAAGGATTTTATCATGGTTATTCAATGGTACATCCTCTAAATCAATTAATGCTTTGTCACGGATGACGAGCAATCTTGTATTAACAAATAGGTAGTAAATTTATGAAACAAGCTTTATTAATTTTGTCAGTACTGGGAATGGGTTTAGCACAAACGAGTGGTGCTGCCGAAACCACCTTTCAACCAAATAATACCTTGAGTCATACCATCACAAATATTTCAGTTTCTCAAAACTATGGTTCTAGCCGCAACGTCTATAGCACCAATAGTGGCGCCCATGTCTTTAGCAATGATGAAATCAGTCAAGCTATCGACAATCTAAGTGCTCATGCCAAACAAAAAGAATATCAGTTAGCATCGTTAACCAATCGCTTATCATATGAGCGTCAGCAGCAAGCTAGTAGCAGAGTACCAGATAGTAACTCAGCTCCTGCTATCGCCGCTGCTCGTGCGTCACGAGTTGCTTTGTCTAGAAGCTCTGGATATTGTGCCCGTTATGTACGTAAAGCTTTACAGTCAGCTGGTTACGAATTTACGCCTAATCCTTCAGCTTATCAGTATGCCTCTCGCGGCACACTTGCTAACGCAGGTTTTACCAAAATCAGCAATGACATGCCGCCACAAGTAGGTGATGTCGTAGTCTATGATCGCAGCTCACAACGTCCGCATGGCCATATCCAAATTTTTGACGGTTCAGGATGGGTTTCTGATTTCCGTCAGAACAGTATTAGCCCATACAGCGGCGTTCATAACTATACTACATGGCGTGATTCGCAGTACGTTGATGATGCTTCAGATCGTGGTATCTACCTTGCTATGGCTGACAAATAAAGTCTGATTAAGTAGCCGTAAGCTAAAAATTGACCATTTTCTCCTAACTCAGTAATGCTCTTTATGACATTACTGAGTTTTTTTATGTTTATTCTTATACTTGTTAAACTGCAATCAAAAACATCTGTTTTTAGCTGTCTGATAAGGTCGTCTAATAATTATAAAGCTCATTTAAGACAACGTTGATTTAGACAGTGCAGCTTGGTAATCCAGTTTTGACCAATGATACTGCTGATGAAAGTCGGGCGGGGTAGCATGAGCCGATGCGAAGTATAAATTGGTTTTATCAAAACGTAGAATTACGCAAGGATGTAGCAGCTCGATGCCAATATCAGCAGGCGATTCAGAATTGGAATAGTCAGATGATATTTGTTCTAAATACAATCCAAAGCTACGTTGATACTGATAGTATGGAATAAATTTAGCAGCAGTTAAATCTATAGCGAGACTTGCCAGTCTAAGAGATGGTTTCAGACCAATTACGCTTTTTATCTGTTGGCCTGAAAAGTTGTCTTTCCAAATGATATGAGCCTTTGTCTTGCTATCTGATTGTAGTAATGGTTCTGGAGGTAGCGTCGATGGAGTGCGATAGTCGTTAAACTTATACAGTGCATATTGCCCATTGGGGCTGGCGTTGATTTCGATATAGCTGGTCGTTTCGTTATCACCAATAGCTTTACTACTAATAAAACACTCCAAGCAAGTCTGCTCCCACAAGTAATCATTGAAACTGACCTGTGTTTGTTGCCATGCGGGCCAATCTAGTTGCGCAGCTAAGGTAGGTGATGGCAGCTGAACTTGATAACTCAGCCAAAGTTGTCGCTTGGGCTGATAAATGATTGAAGCACTTACGCTAATTCGAATTTGCAGGAGCTGATCAATGGGTACACCAATCTGCTTTGCATCTGTAAATAGATTTTCGGTTGCAAGTTTTAGGTTGAATAGCTGACTCATGACAAAAGTGACCTAACAGAGATTTTCAATATAGAATATATTAAGTGAGAGATAACATAAAAGCCGCGAGCAATGATGCGTCGCGGCTTTTATAATTATAACCGTTGTATGGGTTTAACCAATATCATTCATTGCTCATTTGCTATTGAGCATGGCGTACTAGGTTTGACAACTTAGGGTTGGCATTTGGATTCTGGCGTAGTAATAATGCCATACGTCCAATAGTATGAATCACCTCAGCCTTAGCAGCAGTAGCAAGTTCCGTACTGACCAAGTCGCGGTCATGTTTACTACCAGCAGGTAGTTTTACTTTAATAAGTTCATGATCAGTCAAAGCACGGTCAATCTCTTCAGTGATGGCAGGAGTAATGCCATTATTACCGATCATAACGACAGGTTTGAGCTCATGACCAATACCTTTTAAGCGTTTAATCGTAGCGTTATCGAGTTGCATAGTATTCCTAAATTCTAGTAAAAATAAAAGACAGTCTTAAAATAGTTGCGTTGTTATAACGAGTCATAATAAATAAGAAGCAATGTTATTTAAACAATATCATTAAAACAATGTTATTAAAAAAGTTAATATTCATTATAAATAATCTGTGACCATCTTGCATGAAATCATCAGTATTTTGCACGATTTTACGTGATGAAAATGTTAAACTGATTAACTTGCCGCATTATAGACGCTGCTGAGTCATAAAGCTGTTAAATCATTACTAATGCTATTAATTTTATTAACTATATAGATTTATTCTAAATAGGCAGTCTTAAAAGTAAAATAGGCATTGCAGATTTAATGCTTAAACCCCACTACAGGTAAATACTGTCGAATATAAAAAATATAAATTTAAATAGTTGTACATTGTCACATTGTCACGTTGTAAAGTAATAGGAGCAGGTATTTTGGCCACGCGTATTGAGAATAAAGGTTTGTCAAAAAGTAGTAGTGCTTGGATGAAAGAGCATATTGACGACTATTATGTGAAACAAGCACAAAAAGATGGCTACCGTGCACGTGCTGCTTATAAGTTGCTTGAGATAAACGATAAAGCCAAATTGATATCTCCTGGTATGACTGTAGTAGATTTAGGCAGTGCTCCTGGCAGTTGGTCACAGGTTGCAATTAAACTAGTTGGTGAACGAGGTACTTTAATTGCGTCTGATATCTTGCCTATGGATGCTTTAGCAGATGTGAAGTTTATTCAAGGCGACTTTAGAGAAGCAGAAGTTTTTGACAAAATCATGGCTGAGGTCGGTGGCAAGCAAGTAGATGTGGTATTGTCTGATATGGCACCTAACACAGCAGGGAATAGTTCTATTGATCAACCCCGAATGATGTACTTATGCGAGCTGGCTGTAGACTTTGCTTTGGATACCTTACCAGAAGGTGGCGCGCTTATTATGAAAGTGTTTCAAGGTGAGGGCTCACAAGAATTACGCAAGCAGATGCAGTCTAAATTTAGTAAGATTCGTAGTATGAAGCCTGCAGCATCTAGACCACGATCAAAAGAGATGTTCTGGATAGCAATAAAATAACTTGTTGTTTCAATAGGTTGTAGCTAATAAATAGTCTATTATTAACTTTATAAAGTACGTCATATAAGGTGCGAAAACCGCTACAATTGTTAACTGAATAAACGCAGCTTTCGCTTGAATTGTGCAGGTTAAAACCACATATCATAATATATTAACTTTGTTTTGTTTCAAGCAAAGTCGTCTGATAATGTATGATGAATTTATATTACATTTATATATGGGCGTCACGTGTTTAGTAAACACACCAATAAGTAAGGGATGGGAATAACTAGTGAGCGACATGGTAAAAAATACCTTATTGTGGCTGGTGGTAATCGGCGTTTTGGTGCTGGTGTTTAGTGGCTTTGATCAATCATCTGAGCCAGATAACCTTAACTACTCTGAGTTTGTGACCGCAGTGTCCGAAAACCAAGTAGCCAGTGTTGAGATTGACGGCGAGCAAATCATCGGCGAGAAGAAAAATGGCTCATCTTTTGAGACCATTAGGCCAGCTGTGACTGATGAGCAGCTAATGCCACTATTGCGTGAGAACCAAGTCGAAGTCCAAGGGACTGCGCCTAAACGTCAAAGCGTGTTAATGCAATTGTTAATAGCCAGTTTCCCAATCCTATTGATTATTGGTCTGTTCTTGTTCTTCATGCGTAACATGCAAGGGGGCGCTGGCGGTAAGGGCGGCGGTCCAATGAGCTTTGGTAAATCTAAAGCTAAAATGCTGACTGAAGACCAAATCAACGTCAACTTCGAAGACGTTGCTGGTTGTGAAGAAGCCAAAGAAGAAGTGGTGGAAGTTGTCGAGTTCTTACGTGATCCCGATAAGTTTACCAAGCTTGGTGCGACGATTCCACGTGGTATTTTGATGGTAGGTCCTCCTGGTACTGGTAAAACGTTGCTAGCACGAGCCATTGCTGGTGAAGCTAAAGTACCGTTCTTCTCAATTTCAGGTTCTGATTTTGTTGAGATGTTCGTCGGTGTCGGTGCATCTCGTGTACGTGACATGTTTGAACAAGCCAAGAAAAGTGCGCCTTGTATCATCTTTATTGATGAGATTGATGCAGTCGGTCGCCATCGTGGCTCTGGTATGGGCGGCGGTAATGACGAGCGTGAACAGACGCTTAACCAGTTGCTGGTCGAGATGGATGGTTTTGAAGGTAATGAAGGCGTTATTGTCATCGCTGCGACTAACCGTGCAGATGTTCTCGATAAAGCATTGTTGCGTCCGGGTCGTTTTGACCGTCAGGTGCAAGTAGGCTTGCCAGATATTAAAGGCCGTGAGCAAATTTTAAAAGTGCATTTGAGAAAACTACCGAATACTATCGGTGTTGATGCCAATGCACTTGCTCGTGGTACTCCTGGATTCAGTGGCGCACAGCTTGCTAACCTTGTAAACGAAGCAGCATTGTTTGCAGCACGTCGTAATAAAAGTAGCGTCGACATGAATGATTTTGAAGATGCTAAAGATAAGTTGTACATGGGTCCTGAGCGTAAATCAATGGTGATACGCGAAGAAGAGCGCCGTGCAACTGCTTATCATGAGGCGGGCCATGCATTGGTCGCTGAGCTATTGCCAGGTACGGATCCTGTGCATAAAGTGACTATTATGCCGCGTGGTTTTGCGCTTGGTGTGACTTGGCAATTGCCTGAGCACGATCAAACTAGTATGTATAAGTCAAAAATGCTAAGCGATATCGCTATATTATTCGGTGGTCGTATTGCTGAAGAAGTATTTATTAATCAGCAGTCGACAGGCGCTTCTAACGACTTTGAGCGTGCAACTAAAATGGCGCGCGCCATGGTTACTAAGTATGGTATGTCTGATGCCCTTGGTATTATGGTGTATGAAGATGATGATAGCTCGCAAGGATATTTCGGTTCTAGTAACCGTACTATCTCAGAAGCGACGCAGCAAAAAGTTGATGAAGAAGTACGCCGGATGTTAGAAGAGCAGTATGATATTGCTCGTGAGCTGATCGAAGGTAATCAAGATAAAATGCATGCAATGGTTGATGCCTTAATGAAATGGGAAACGATTGACCGTGATCAGTTGCAGGATATCCTAGCAGGTGAAGATCCACGTCCACCAAAAGTTTACCAACATGAAGTCAATCTCGCAAAAGGTAATATTAAGCCAACGGGTTTAACTCCACCACCATTGCCAGCGATGTAAAGTTAAAAGTCATTCAATAATTTATGCAAAAGCCCTTTTTCTTAAAGGGCTTTTTTATTGGTATAAATTTACTGGTATGATGAGCTAAATTTATTTGCTTCGGTATTTATCTTCTTGTAGAACATAACTGAGACCGATCATTTAGCAAAGCATATTTATTTATAAAACAATTATTAATAATGGATTAATTATGGCATTGTTCCTCCCTTTACCAGCTTATACTCTGTCTAGTGGCAATAAAGTTTTAGATTTATCTCAACCACATATAATGGGCATTTTGAATGTAACACCTGACTCATTCTCGGATGGTGGACAATTCAATGCCATTGATAAAGCCGTTGCACACTGTCAAGAAATGCTGGAGGCAGGAGCGACTATTATCGATATTGGGGGCGAATCTACACGTCCAAATGCGGATGCCGTTGATACTATTGAAGAAGTACAGCGCGTGGTGCCAGTTGTCAAAGCCATCAGACAACATCTTGGCGATGCAGTTTGGCTATCTATTGATACTAGTAATCCTGCAGTTATAGAGACTGCGTTTGAAGCAGGTGCAGACATTTGGAATGATGTGCGTGCTCTCAAGCGCGAGGGTGCAGTAGCTATGGCGGTCAAACTTGATATACCAGTCATGCTTATGCATATGCGTGGTGAGCCGACAACCATGAATCATTTAGCGCAGTATAATAATGTAGTTAGCGATGTCATTGCTGAGTTAGCCGCTCGTATCGATGAGGTAACAAGCTTTGGCGTGAAGCGTGATAAGATAGTTATTGACCCAGGCTTTGGTTTCGCTAAAAACTATGACCATCACTGCGCCTTATTAACACAGCTTGATAGCTTGCAAATACTTGGGTTACCAATGATGTTTGGTGTTTCGCGCAAGCGTTTTTTAGCAGAAGTATTGGCCAATAGCGGAGTCAATATGATCGCAGAGACTAAAGCATCTGATCGTGATGCAGTAGGGACTGCCGCTGGTTTGCTGGCTTTGCAACAAGGCGCAAGCATTATTCGTACCCATAATGTGCCAATGATGCAGCAGGCAGTGGCATTATGGAAACAGTTATCCACTCATAATCAGCATAAAGCCTAACTATCATAATTATTATTCGATGATTAAAAATCAAACTTCTATTTAAATATATCTTTAATTGAGACCGTACCTATGACAGCAATAACCCAACCAGAACCAACTAACGAACAGCGCCGTATTATTTATCAAGCACGCCGTGGATTGAAAGAGTTAGATTTCTATATTGATCCTTACGTTAAAGAGCTTTACTTGACAGCAGCGCCTGCTGAGCAAGAGGCTTTTGCGCAAATGCTTACTCATGAAGACCCAGATTTACTGGATTACTTTACCAATCAAGCTCGTCCAGAAAACGAAGCGATATGGACATTAGTAAATAAAATTAAGACATGGCGCCATGCTAAAGATTCACTATAAAAATCTGGTTCTCTCTTATGCTTGACAACGCTATGGCTCCGTCGCAAACCAATCCGTTACGTATTGATACTGCTGTTAATTCTAGCAGTTATCTTCGTGCGCTCATATATATCGGATTGCTAAGTGCGCTGGTATTACTATTATGGCTTGCCGAATTATCATTGTGGCAAGATGTTGTGATACTGGTTGTCAGTGCAGTAGTAGTAAGCTATTTGGCTTTATCACGTCCAATATTGTTACATTTGAGTCAGCCACCTTTGTATAAGCAAGTGAGTCAGGATTGGCAATTACTTATGCGTACTGGCCGCGGCGATGAGCTATGGCTGGCTGAGCTTAATAATATACATCGTTATCATTGGTTGATAACTTTTGAGTTTATGACTGTCGAGCCTTTTAAGCGCACTCTGACAGTGACCGTTTTTCGTGATCAAGTCAGTCGTAATGAATGGCGACAGCTAAATATTTTAGCGAATATATCAGGTGAAAAAATTGTTTAAAGTCGTCTGTTTCAGGCAAAATTTACATGGGTAATATGATTGTATAAATTTTTTATATTCAATGTTTCATTATTCTCTAACGAAGTCCTACGCGTTATAACAAAATACCTATCCTGCTAGTTAAAACGGTTTGTTATATTAGATAGCAGGTCAGATTATGCTTTTAACAGCTCTGATGTCAGGTATGACAATACGATTATAAATAATAAGAGGATAATACTATGAGTTTATTAGGAAATTTAATTACACAAGTCGCCCGTAGTGCTATGGATCCAGAAGATTCTAAACGCAACCCAGTCAATCAGAATATTAATCCGCGTCGTACTGGTGGTCTTGGTGATATTTTAGGTGGGGTATTAACAGGTAGTCGCAATCAAACACGTGAATATAATCCGCAACAATATGATAAACAGCCAGGTAATGGCTTTGGTTTGGATGATATTTTAGGAGGTTTGACTGGTGGCAATCAGCGCGGTGGTATGAGCTCTGGTGCAGGCGGCTTAGGTGATATCTTAGGTAGCGTATTAGGCAGTCAGCGTACTAGAAGCGGTTTCGGTGGTAAAGGTATGCTAGTGGCGGCTCTTATGCCTATGGTACTAAGCTGGATTCAACGTAACGGTGGACTTAGCGGCGCATTGTCTAAAGTCACAGGAATGGGTTATGACAATCAAGCACGCTCTTGGATGAGTAATCATGAACTTAATGATAACTTGGATCCTAATGATGTCAGTCGTTTATTTGACGAGAATGAAATTCAACAAGTCGCTGCGCATACTGGTGCCAATGATGTAGAAG
Source organism: Psychrobacter sp. ASPA161_9 (assembly GCF_051970275.1). Classification (NCBI taxonomy): domain Bacteria; kingdom Pseudomonadati; phylum Pseudomonadota; class Gammaproteobacteria; order Moraxellales; family Moraxellaceae; genus Psychrobacter; species Psychrobacter sp. ASPA161_9. The sequence goes on from NZ_JBEFNI010000002.1 coordinate 180,767, forward strand.
TACGCCAAGGTCTGGCTGAGCTACTGCCAGAAGTCTTTAATCAGCTAACGCCACATGGCAATTTGGACAATGAATCAGAAGCCAATCAAGAGATTGATCAGATTGTTAGTCAATTATCTAGTCGTCTTGGTACGCTGAAATAAGACAAGTATTTTTTAATTTCAGTACACTATGTTTTGGTTTAAAAAAGAGTGCGTTTAATAACGCACTCTTTTTTTATGGCCAATAATTAATAATCAGAAACTCGTGGCACTCTTAGCATTAAGTGACATTGTTAACATTAAATAGTTATGTTAAAAAAAGTGAGCAATAAAGCAGCATTAGTCTAATCGTTATATCATAGCTATATAATTAGTTAATGACTGCTTCATTATATGTTTTTTTATCTATTTACAGTTTCAGGTTTTGTTGAAGCTGATGAATAAGATATTACTACCTACTATACGTGTGATAAGGTTGAGCTGATGATGCCATTTAAACCTTTTCCTGCCGCGATTGCCGTCTTAGTTGGCTTGATTATCTGGTTCGTTATTCCAGTTCCTGCTGACGTTACACCTGAAGCTTGGCATATGCTGGCGTTGTTTATTGCTACGATTGTTGCCATTATTGGTAAAGTTTTACCGATTGGCGCAATTGCCATTATTGCAGTGACATTAGTGGCTGTCACTGGCGTGACTAATGAGAGCCCGAAAGAGGCAATCAGTGATGCTCTCTCAAGCTACTCAAGCCCGCTTATTTGGCTGATCGGTATCGCGGTAATGATATCGCGAGGATTGATTAAGACTGGTTTGGGACGCCGTATTGCTTATTACTTTATCTCTATTTTCGGCAAAAAATCGATTGGTGTGGCTTATTCCCTAACTGCAGCTGAGTTAATGATTGCACCTATTACGCCCTCTAATACTGCCCGTGGTGGCGGTATTATTCACCCTATTATGAAATCCATCGCGCAGAGTTTCCATTCAACTCCAGAAGAAGGTACTCAAAAAAAGATTGGCCGTTATTTAGCAATGGTGAATTATCATGCTAACCCAATCACTTCGGGCATGTTTATTACTGCAACCGCACCCAACCCTCTGGTCGTAGATTTAGTTAACAAAGCAACAGGTGGTGACATTCAACTGTCTTGGACAACATGGGCAGTGGCGATGTTTGTACCTGGGATGCTATGTTTAATATTGATGCCACTGGTCATTTATGTCATTTATCCACCTGACTTAAAAGTTACACCCAACGCCAAAAAATTCGCTACAGAAAATTTGGATGAAATGGGGAGTATCAGTAAGCAAGAAAAGATTATGCTCGGTGTCTTTGCACTGATGTTGATACTGTGGGCGAATATTCCTGCTCTTATATTCGGTGAAGTCTTTAGTGTTGATGCCACGACGACGGCTTTTATTGGATTGACGACTTTGATATTAACTGGTGTACTCACGTGGGAGGATGTGCTCAAAGAAAAGTCTGCTTGGGATACTATTATTTGGTTCGGTGCGCTAATTATGATGGCGTCTTACCTAAATAAGCTTGGTTTGATCAGCTGGTTTTCTAGCAACATCGAGTCAATGATTGGTACGACTGGGGTTGGTTGGATGGGTGCAGTAGCGATTTTGACCTTGGTTTATTTGTATATCCATTATTTCTTTGCCAGTACGACTGCTCATATTACAGCGCTATTCGCAGCCTTTTACGCAGTAGGGTTAAGCTTAGGTGCACCGCCAATGTTATATGCGTTAATACTTGCGGCAGCAGGCAACATCATGATGACCTTGACTCATTATGCGACAGGTACCGCTCCAGTTATCTTTAACTCAGATTATGTGACATTAGGGGAGTGGTGGGGTATTGGCGCGATAATGAGTGTGGTTAACTTAGTCGTTTGGATAGGTGCAGGTCTGGTTTGGTGGAAAGTGCTCGGCTATTATTAAACGTGCGTACATATTATTAATAGGGTTCATTCATTGCGTTCTAAATACTTTAACCTAATCAATCTGCAAGAAAATTAGCTAAAAGCGTTCATCTAACGTCTCTAACGTATAGTTGAGCGCGGCAAAACAGATATCACTCTTAAATCCACGATATTGTAAAAACCGCAGCTGGCGTGCTTTGTCTTTTTGCTCAATAGGGATGTCGTTTCCATATTTTTTGGTACGTGCAGCTACCGCAAGCTTTAGCCAGTCGACGCCTTCCACTAAGCTTTCTGGATCCTCATCAACGAACTCGCTAAATTCATCAGACTCTGTATTTGCCATGTCAATTAGCTCATCTATATTGCTAGGTATGGCTATTTTTTTGCGATAGAACTCTTGTTTGATGCGTCCACGTCCACGACCTTTACGGATATTTTCCCGAATAAGCATCAAGGTAGTACGGTAATCACTTTGATAACCCTTCTCTTCAAACTCATCGAGTAGTTCATCAATTTTGGTAGGATCTTGCTCTTTATCGAGTAGTTTTTGTTTTAATTCAGCTTTGCCATATTCGCGGCGCGATAAATAGTAAAACGCTAACCAGCGTAGGCGGCTTTCAGCTTTGATAGCATCTACTTCTGCTTGTCGCTGCTCAGGTGTACGTAGGTAGGCTTTTAACGCGGATGGTAAGTTGTCCGTTTGATTAACTTCACTACAGTCTTTTTCTGGCTCTGATAAGTGCTCATCGGTGCGACTAATTGTGTTGTCGTCGCTAATTTTATCTATATCTGAAAATTCTTTTATATTGGACTTATCGACTATAGCGTCAGCATGAACGTTACGTTTAACTTCTGCTAGCATCTCTTTGATACTTTGCGATGTAGGAAGCTGGTAAGTAGGTATGTCATTAGCTTCAGGCTCAAAATTGACAGCCGGATGAAAGCGCTTTTTCCGCTTTTTCGATTTAGACTTAGAAGATTTGGATGAGTGGTCAGGAGAGAAAAATGAGGTAGTATCGTTGTCGGAGTTATCAAAGGTTTGAGAAGGCTCGTCATCCTTAAGATCTGCGCGCCTAGGACTAGATTTTGCATATTTTGATTTATCTACAGATTGTTTTATTTTGGCAGGTTTTTTAGATAAATACTTTTGAGTGGTTGTTTTTTGTTTAGAGACAGGAGTACTAGCTGAATCGGCTTCCGATTCAGCTAGAATTTCGGCTAATGTTTTAATTTTCATAAGAAATCAAGATTATTGATAATGATTAGTGATTAAGCTGCTATTGTACAGGTTCAGAGGCCAGTTCTGCATCGGCTTCATTAGCGTCCGTTGCTTTTGCTTCTTTTTTTGATCCAAGCTTTTCGTCACGAATTTTATCTTCAATCTCTTTGGCAATAGCAGGGTTCTCTTTCAAAAACAGCACAGAGTTGGCTTTACCTTGACCGATTTTTTCATCGCCATAGCTATACCACGAGCCTGCTTTGCCAACCGCACCAATCTCAACACCCAAGTCAATCACTTCGGCTAAGTGGTTAGTACCTTCACCATAAGTGATTTCAAACTCTGCTTGGCGGAAAGGCGGTGCCATCTTATTTTTGATAACTTTAACCCGAGTTTGGTTGCCGATGATTTCATCACCATTTTTAACCGCACCAATACGACGAATGTCCATACGCACTGAGGCGTAGAACTTAAGTGCGTTACCACCTGTTGTGGTCTCAGGGCTACCAAACATGACACCGATTTTCATACGGATTTGGTTAATAAATACTACCATACAGTTAGAGCGTTTAGCATTACCAGTAATCTTACGTAAGGCTTGGCTCATCAAGCGTGCTTGCAAACCCATATGTGAGTCGCCCATCTCGCCCTCAATCTCTGCACGCGGCGTCAAGGCAGCAACTGAATCAATAACAATCATATCAACCGCCCCAGAACGCACAAGCATGTCAGTGATTTCAAGCGCTTGCTCACCATTATCAGGCTGAGAGAGCAATAGTTCATCAGTATTCACGCCAAGCTTGCGCGCATAAACTGGATCTAGTGCATGCTCAGCATCAATAAAGGCACAGATACCACCTTGCTTTTGGCATTCTGCAATAGCTTGTAGCGTCATGGTAGTTTTACCAGAGCTTTCTGGGCCATAAATCTCAACGATACGGCCTTTTGGTAGGCCACCAATGCCAAGGGCAATGTCTAGACCTAATGAGCCTGTTGATACCACATCAACATCCAAAATGGCAGAGTCGTCACCTAGATGCATGATGGTGTTTTTGCCAAATTGCTTTTCAATTTGACCCAGTGCCGCTTTAAGTGCTTTGGCTTTATTGTCGTCCATAATGGAGTCCTTATCATAAAAGAGTAATTCGAAAGTTTGAATGTATAGTGATAATTAAACAAAAATTTTTAATACATGGGTCGTCTATCTTAACCTACTTTTAATTTCATATTTATCTTAGCTAAAACGCTATAAGAATACTTTGTCCCACTATACAGTAAAAAATATCGATAATAAAAGTAGAAAAAAGTTTGGAGAAGTGATGTCTTTAGGTGTGTTATTTGATGAAGTAATTATAGCAAAATCTGACTGCTACATCTTGACCTGATACAGAACAAGCGACAACAGCTGTCGCATGATTTAAATTGACGAAAAAGTTAAATGAAATAGTAGAAATTCTTACTATTAATATGGTAACTTAGACTCACTACCAGCCAAATTTGTCAATAAAAATATTAAGTTGTCCACAGAAAATAATAGGCTCTAAAGTCTCGTTCGTGAAACATAGGTTAGTATGAAAAATATTTGAAATTAATTTCTAAAAAGTTATTTTTACTTTTTTAATAACATAAGTTATTGATTCTAATATTAATTTAAATTGTACAAAAAATGAACGATTTTACCTAAGGCATTAGTGTATCAAGCTAGATACGTGTCAAGTAGGCACTTATCCACATACTTATCCACAGCTTATGGGGAAAACTCATCAAACCCTTATGCTATCAATGTTTGCGATGATGATAAAAGCTTGAGATTCAGTCGAGATGTTTTTGTAGCTCAGATTTTATAGGAAAATCGTGCTAATTTTTATATTTTTTGACGATGTTTCACGTAGTATTGTCTCGTTACCTTTATAGTCATTATTAGCCTAAACTTTAAGAAAAACTGGAATGCTAAAATTTTTTTTGATAAAAACAATAGTTGAAAATAGCAAGAGCTCTTTGCATTATTCTGAAGATAAAGTTTTGGCTTCAAATAAAGACTAGACTGGCGTAATGTTGCATAGCCGCAATGTAGAATGAAACTTTATCAGCTAGGAAGTAGATATTTGGTAAATGCAGGAACAGAAACAGATGTCAGAGAATAGATACTAGAAAATAAGAAGGGTGGCAAAAGAATGAATGATATAACAATAAGCTAGAGTAGCGCACAACCACAAGAGTAAGTAGGGCGATACTATGTAGTTTGAGCTCATGAATCGAGTAGTTTGAGCACATGAATTGATTATATAATGTTACAAAAAAGCGGCTAAGTCGATTAGCCGCTGAATGCTGAATATAAACTATAAAAAAGATAAAAATTTAGTCTTTAGTATAAATCAAATCCCAAACACCATGACCACGTTCTAAGCCGCGACGTTCAAACTTGGTCATTGGACGAAAGTCAGGACGTGCAGTAAAGCTACCTTTACCTGCCTGATTACTGAGGCCAGCAAAGTTATCTAACACATCGACCATCCAAAATGCATAATGTTCCCAGTCGGTTGCCGTATGAAACCAGCCACCTTGCTTTAGACTGCGAGCAACTATAGCCATGCGTTCCGGACTGACAAAACGGCGCTTATAATGACGCTTTTTTTGCCACGGATCAGGGAAATAAAGTTGAATACGGTCAATATGGTTTTCTGGCAGCTGCTTCAGTAGTTGAATGGCATCACCATTGATAATTTTAACGTTAGTCAAGCCTTGTGTACCAGCCATATAGGCACATTTGCCAATACCGGGCTCATGTACTTCGACTCCAACAAAGTTGCGTGTAGGGTCAGCTGCAGCCATCTCAATAAACGAATCACCCAACCCAAAACCAATCTCTAAGGTAAGCGGAGCGTCACTGCCATTCGGCGTGTCAGCAAATAGCGAGCGCAGATCATTTATGCCCTCTAGATTGCCATCACCGAAACTATTATTCACTAAATACTGAGCAAATTCTGGATCAGTTAGTGCCAGCTCGGCATTTTTATTCATATGCGTGCGGCGTTTCATAAACGTATTGACGATACGAATGTGTTTGCTATCAGACGCTTCTGCGTCGGTCGATGCAGATTCATTGGTATTTATATCAGTGTCGATATCGGTATCAGTGGCCATGTCGTTATGGCTTTGAGAAGGGCTATCGGTGTGAGAATGTTCATTCATAAGATCTATAGAACTTAATTAAGTGACGAATATGAGCGTATTATAAGTTAAATACACCTGGGTGTGAACGTCCAATCTTATAATGAATGACCAAACTACAATGGACGTGGTTATTAGTAAGTTATCAATCGCTTACTAACGCGCTTAGATAGACGCTATATTAAGCTACCTATCGGCACTAAAGTGATATCGCATCTGCCTTTTGATTATCATATAATAAAGGTCACCTATCGACCCAATAAATCCCTATTTAGAATCCTAAATTTCAAGTAATTTTTAATCATGCACAGTTAATAGAGCCTACTGCTATGTTATTTATTGAGACGGATTCGCCACCACCGTTTTATCAAGAACAGCTGATTCCTCTCAAGCGCAAAAAGCTTGATCAATGGTTTATTGGTCATCGTACACAAGGTTATTACCTTAAGCGCTTTGCGCAGTTTGATCAGCAAGGATATCTGTCACCCAAGTGGCACTGGGCTGCGTTCTTTATTACCTTACCTTGGCTGCTATATCGTAAGCGTTACATGGACGCTCTTGTCTATAGCGTAGCTGGCTGGTCCTTTATTCAACTTAATATTGTCATCGCGCTAGTCACGTTTGAATTTGTGGCGATGCCTTATATTCCAGATGTCTATCAGATGGCAACACGTATTGGAATTGCAGCAGTTATTTGGCTGTTTTGGGCTTTTATAGTGGCTCGCTGGACCGATGCTTATTATTACCGAATGGCAAGACGTGAAATTGCGGATGCTATTAATGACCATCCACGAGACGAAGCAGCGCAACAAGCGCATCTACGCCGTGAGGGAGGAGTGAGCTTATTTGGTTTGGGGCTTGGTTTTGGATTTTTTGCTTTTGCGCTCATGGTGATCAATGTGCAGTTTTTGCCGATTATCGCCAAACAAAAGGAAAATGAGGTATTGTTTGATGCTTATGACATCACTAAAAATGCGCAGAATAGGGTCGCTCTAATCTATCAGCAAACGGGAGAGTGCCCAACCAAATTACCTCTCAGCACCGATGCACAGCAGGTACGCATGCATATTACTACGCAAGTAGAAGGTGTATCCGCTACTGACTGTGCAGTGGTGGCGACAGTTGAAAATGCCAAGTTCCCTATACGTTATCTAAATGGTCAAACCTTAGTGTTTCACCATAACCCTGATAGCGATAGCTGGAATTGTATAAGCTCACTTAATAAAAAACAGGCTCCCAAACGCTGCATGGCTAATTAAATCATGTTTGGCACTTAAAATTTAGTAGCTGTCAAACTAAGTAACTATCAAGCTAAGTAACTGTCAAACCGAGCTATCGATAAACTGAGCAATAAACCACAAATCATCTAAGCCTTAGGGTCAGTAACGACATCATCTGGGGCGTCATCAACGGGCGTTGCTTGATTCTTAAGGACTTCATAAAACTCACCTAAGTCCATCTTGCGCGCTTTACCGATATCTTCATCAAACAAGCTTTCAAGCTCAGCCATAGCCGATTGTGCTGATTCAATCAGGCGCGCCTCATCACCATAGATCGCTTGCTGACGTTCAATTAAATCGTCATCGTAGTTGCGGAAAGTTTGAATGGTCTCACGTGCTTTTTCAGGTGATATTCCAAGCAGCTGTAAGGACTCGCGCGACATATCTAACGAGGATAAGTAGGTCTCACGCCAGATATGACGCACACCGACCTCACGTAAGCGGTAATAATGCTGACGGTCACGAGCTCGCGCTAGCACAACTAAATCAGGATAGTTTTTGCGAAGATACTCAGCGGTAGTGATAGAGCGCTCTAAATCATCAACAGCGATAATAAAAATACGTGCTTTACTGATACCGGCAGCACGCAGAATTTCAGGGTTTTTTGGATCGCCATAATAGACTTGGTTACCAAATTTACGCACAAAATCCACTCGATTTGCCGAGCGTTCAATGGCAGTAAATTCGATATTATGCATGCGTAGTACTCGCCCGATAATTTGTCCGACTCGTCCAAAACCAGCGATAATGACTGGATGCTCATGGTCGGGAATCGTATCGTGTTCGCGACTAGGCTTACTTTTAGCGAACAAAGGCTCGCCGACTTTATCTAGTAATAAAAATGCCAACGGTGTGAGTGCCATAGAAATGGTTACGATTAGATTAAGCGTGTTTTCCAGTTCAGGCGCTAATACATTTTGAGTCGCCGCGACATTGAATAAAACAAAGGCAAACTCACCGCCTTGAGCTAAGGTAACACCAAGCCGAATACTGGTCGGCCAGCGATTGCCTGATATTTTTGCAATAGCAGTAATCACGGCAAACTTGATAAACATCAACGCCAACGCACAACTTATTATGAATATAGGATGCGCTAAGATAAGCTTGATATCGGTCAGCATACCTACTGACATAAAAAATAAGCCGAGCAATAAACCTTTAAATGGCTCAATACTTGCTTCTAGCTCATGACGATATTCAGAGTCAGCTAATAGTACACCGGTCAAAAATGCACCTAAAGCCATTGACAGACCGATTTGTCCCATCAAAATAGATACGCCCATGACGATAAACAAGGCGACAGCGGTCAGTAGCTCTGAAGCACCACTGGATGCTACAAACTTAAAAAATGGTCGGATAACATAACGGCTAGCAAGGATAAGACCACCAAAGACGGCAAAAACTTTGCCAAAGTAAATCAAATCGTAGCTTTGTTCGCGCACACCTGATAAAAATGGAATCACTGCTAATAATGGAATAACGGCAATATCTTGGAATAGTAAGATAGTAAATGCTTCACGCCCATGTGTACTAGAGAGTTGCTGTTTTTCGGTCAGTATCTGTAGTACAAAGGCAGTAGAAGAGAGCGCTAAGCCGAAGCCGACAATGAAAGCAGTATCTAGTCTTAGAGAGAAAAACTGATACAGAATTACCATCAATAGCGTGCCCGTAAGCCCAACTTGTAAGCCGCCAAGGACGAATATAGAGCGTCGTAGTGCCCAAAGCCGTGATGGTTGCAATTCAAGACCAATGATGAATAGCAGCATTACCACACCAAACTCAGAAAAGTGTAGCAAGCTCTCGGCATCACCTGCCACATCTAGCGCACTTGGGCCTAATATCAGTCCTGTAATCAGATAACCGAGGACAGTGGCTATACCGAAGCGTTTACCAAGTGGAACAAAAAGCAGCGCTGCACCCAAAAATATGGTGGCTTGTAACATCAAGTTTGGTGAGCCGGCAGCGGCAGCGAACATATAAAATCCTTAGCAATCAATATAAAAATATAGTCAATCTAATCTACATTAGATACGGTGTCAGGTTCGCTTAGTCTACTATTGATAGTACTTTCACTCATCTTTCCTGTAACCAAATAAGCTTAAATAAACTATAGAGCACGCTATTGTCTATTTTAAAGCTTCAAAATATAATCAATGACACGCGTAAATAAAATAATAATATGGTTATTTTTTACGGTAAATTTTCCACACTCCATTGTCCGCTAGCGGATTGCTATATGCGTCATTGCGACGCTTACGCGGCGTCTGCCGACTATCAATTATTTTGAAATCTGGCAGCGCATGGACGATAAGCCCAGTACGATAAAAGCGTATGCGTTCAGGCTCTAACATCTCGCTTTTATGGTCACGGCAAAAAACATACGCTCGCAAATCAATAAATTCACGATGGGCAACTAAGCGCGCCTCATCGTCATTATCAAATACTGACGACATACGCGCGATCTCATCAGCACTGTAATCACCGCATTTATCGGTAAGCGCACCGACCGACCCAAAGCTTTTGGATTCTTTTGCATGGGTCTTGGTTAGATGTAGGCGCTGAACATGGTAGATAAACTGTGGAATCTCAAGACTGGCCGGCAATGGTAGATAGTCGGGTGGTAGGTTGGCAGCAGGATAAAATGCCATTGCGCGCTCAAGCAGATTTTGCCAGCGTTGTTGGTAGGCTTGGACTTCTGCTAAGTTACCTTCATAAATGGGCATGTCACGAATTTGGCGCAAAATATCAGGCGGAAACTGCTCATTACGAAAGCTGAAGATATCCTCTTGCAGCGTTGATAGCAAAACCTTGGCGTGTTTTTTGCCGTCTGTTGAAGTAGGGTTGTCGATATAGTCGGGGGCGACAAAGGGCGCCGAGCGTCTAGACATAGTGTTATATCATCAATAGATAAGTTGAAAAAATACTAATAAGTATGTTTGCCAAAGTCAATCTATAGCTTAAATGGTGGTTTACAATAGTTATTATAACCATATAAGCCTGCTTGGAATGGTTTTTTTTGAAATCGGGTAAGCAAAAGCTTGATAAAAGTTGTTAAGGTGATTTTAACGGAAGAGGCAAACGAGGTTATAAATGGACAGGCTTTATAGGATTGAGAAAAATGGAATAAAGTAAAAATCGAGACTAATTTATCATGGAGCATCAACCAAACTCCCTTCCTACTATAAATAAGCAACATGCATTATTAGGGTCTGTTGAACATTGGGAATAAATTGATGGCAAAAAAAATAGCGAAGCAGTAATCTTTAAGTTCTCACACAAAAAAGATACCGTTCGCTATGCCTCGGACAATGCTCACGAATGAGAACTGGACAAGACTAAGATTTATACTACTAGAACTTAACATCTATGACAAAGGAAATCTTAGACTAACCGTTGAAGGCGTCCTTTATCGGATGCGTGTTGGTTGTCCTTGGCGTGATCTGCCAGCTTACTTTGGCAAGCCCAACACCGTCTATAAGGCATATCAGCGTTGGTTTCGCAGCAATAAGTTGATTCAACTGTTTGCTTTATTAATCAAAGACTCAGACCTTGAATGGGTGTTTATAGACGGTACTCATATAAAAGCGCATCAGCACAGTAGTGGTGCTCATGAGACTGCGCAAGCTATTAGTAAAAGTGTGGCAGGTCGCGCTACTAAGATTCACTTAGCAGTGGATGCTCACGATAACCCGATCAGTTTTATCGTATCAGATGGTACGACTCACGATGTTAAGGTAGCACCAGATTTAGTTGATAATATCGATCTGAGTGATACAGATATTCTATGTGCTGATAAAGGCTATGACTCTGATGCGCTGCGAGAACATATTAAACGAGCAGGAAGCTTCGATAATATTCCTAGAAAGCAGAATACAAAATTGGATAATAACCATATGGACTGGGACTTGTACAAAGTTCGCCACTTAGTTGAAAATGCATTCGCTCACTTAAAACGGTTCCGAGCAATAGCCACTAGATACGACAAGCTTAAACAAAGCTATGAGAATACAGTGGCGCTAGCTTGTGCCTTTATCTGGCTTAAATTATGAATGTTCAACACGCCCTAATATCTATCGGAAAAGTATTTGTCAGAATACTGGTTGCAGTCTTAGCACTAGCCTCTGGATTTTGGTTAGTAATGGCGTCGAATATGGGGCCAGCTTATCTGACTAATGTGTGTAATGGATGTTTAGACTTTTGGATTAGAATGAAGTTGTTAGGTCTTGGATTTATCGTTTGGATTATCACAGTAGCTTGGTTATTCTGGCCTATATTACGCTATATTTATCGCTGCATTAGAGGTAACCACTAATTAGCTGCATCTGTATCGTCTACGATTCTAACCTAATGGCCAGTAATTGATTCTTCATTACTAATGACTGTTACTAATGGCTGTGACCAATATGGCTATTACCATCAGCAGGACGCTCTGAGATATCACAGACTAGCGCATCACTATGTGCCTCAGTTTGCGGATGCGATAGGCTTTCGACCTGAATTGTGGCGTGATGAATACCGAGCTCTAACAAGCTTTGTTCAAGATTGGCAATCAATAAGCTGGCATCCGAGATTCTCATGTCACCATCGACCACCACATGACAAGATAAGGCGTTTAAGCCGCTGGTGATGCTCCAAACGTGCAGGTCATGGACTTTTTGTACCTGTGGATGGGCAACCAATTTATCCTCAACATCAACCAGTGATATTCCTTCTGGCGTACCTTCCATTAAGATATGCACCGAATCACGTACGACGCGGTAACCACTGATTAAGATTAGTATCGCCACAATCACTGACGCCGCTGCATCTGCCCAAACCCAACCAAAACTCATCATCAATAGCGCAGCAACAATAGCGGCAACGGATCCCATTAAATCGCTCAGTACATGTAAGTAAGCACTTTGCATATTGAGGTTAACGGGTTCTTTAGTGTCAGAAATTCCGGCTTTTGCATTATCTTTATTTGAGCTATGACTGTGATTGTGAGCGTGTTCATTTCCATTTCCACTGCGGCTACCTCGATGCATAAGCCACGCAACCAAAATATTGACTAGCATACCGATGGTGGCAACAATAAGCATACCTTGGGTAGCGATTTCAGGCGGTGAATTGAAGCGTTTGATTGCTTCATAGAAAATCATCAGCGCAATGATAACAAGTGTGGCACCATTGACAGTAGCAACTAATATCTCAAAGCGTTTATAACCAAAAGTCTTCTGATGAGTTGCTGCTTTTTCACCGATTTTAAAAGCCATTAGGGTAGCGCCAAGTGCTATAGCATCGCTTAGCATGTGACCTGCATCAGATAATAACGCTAAACTGCCAGTGAGCCAGCCGCCGATAGCTTCAATAAACATGTAGCCAGTAATGATAATAAAGCTAAACAGCAAAGTGCGCTGATAGCCTTTGGTATCACGCGGCGCTGTTGTTTGCTCTAAGTGTTCATCGTGGTCGTGAGTGTCTTGATTGTCATGAGTGTAGTTGCTCTCATCATCTTTGTGCAGATGCTCAGGCACAGCCGCTCCATTCTGATAAGAGTGGTTACTTTGTTCAGGGTTTGAATTTTTTTGATTCATAACAACACTCAGGTTTGCTGAAATTTAAATAAACTAGTCGATATTAATTTATGCTTTATACAAAGTAGATGCTGCATTTTTGTCAGAATCTATCAAAGGTTAATTATGAATTTAACATAGTCGAGTATTAGAAGCTGTAATGACGAGGTAAAAACACGGTAGATAAATAATGGAGAATAGATATAACGGAAAATTATTTAGCCCTTTTTAGCCCATTTAGAATTTAATGTTCAGATTGAGGACACGCTCTAAGACTACCAACCAACAGGATCAATGTCTAAAGTAAGCTTGAGGTATTTGGCGCTGGGCAAGGCGAGTACTGGCTGCCACCATTGATTTAATACATGGTGTAATTGCTGCCGATCTTTTGCTAAGAGCAGCAATTGTGCGTGATAACGGCTGTTCTTTTTACTCATCGGTGCATCGATAGGACCAAGTACGGCGAGGTTGTGCCCATGAGGCAGATTGGCAATGGCATCTTTAAGGGCTTGAGTAGTAGCCTCAAGGGTTTTGCCTTCACAGCGTATTAGTGCGGCGTGGCTATGAGGGGGTAATCCCATCATTTTACGCTCTTGCAATAGCTCACGCGCGAATGACAGATAACCGTCTTTCACCAGCTTTAATAATAGCTCATTATCTGGTTGCAGCGTTTGAATCAGTACGCGACCAGATTTATCACCGCGTCCAGCACGGCCTGCCACCTGAACCATTAGCTGAGCGGTATGTTCAGGCGAGCGAAAGTCTGCTGATAAAAAGCCACGATCAGCATTGGGCAAACAAACTAAGGTGACATTGGGAAAGTGATGACCTTTGGCGACCATTTGCGTGCCGACTAAGATAGCAGGATTGCCTTGATTGATACGCTGATAAATATTCTCCCAGCTATCTTTACGCCTGGTAGTATCGCGATCGATTTGAATAATCGGATACAGCTCTTTACTGGTTTGCGGATTGGCAAAGATAGCGTGTAGATTTTCGCTCAGCCTTGTGGTACCCATACCCTTGGCATCTAAGTTTTGACTACTGCAATCAGGGCAAACAGTAGGAATATAAGCTTGCCAATCACAATGATGGCATTTCAGATATGAGTTGCTTGAGTAATTGCTATGCTGAGCTTGGCTATTATAATGAACGGTTAAATGGGCATCACAGCGCGGGCAGTCCGCCTGCCAACCGCAAGCCTCACACAATAAGACAGGGGCATAACCGCGACGATTTAAGAATATCAATACTTGATTACCCGATTCGAGCGTTTGCCGTATCGCACCAATTAACGCATCAGTCAAACCTGTATCATAGCGCGCGCCATCATCCGTTGTTTGTTGATGAGTACTTTGCAAGCGCGCATCGATCAGTTGCATCGTTGCAGGCTTCGCATTGCCAGGACGAGTAAGCAGTTGGCACTCTACTAACTTGCCGTCATCGACCAGTTTTAAATGCTCAAGAGAAGGGGTAGCGGTACCAAGCACGACTGGGATATTGTATTGCAGACCACGATAAAGCGCGACGTCGGCAGCATGATAACGCAGTGTATCTTGCTGCTTATAAGAACCATCATGTGCTTCATCAACGACGATAAGTCCTAAATCTTTAAAAGGATATAGTACCGCTGAACGCGTCCCGATAATGATTTGAGCATGACCAGTGCGGCAATCTTGCCAGCCTTGTAGGCGGTGAGTATTGTTCATGCCTGAATGCAGTAAGACGATATGAGCGGCAAAGCGACTGGCAAAACGCGCACGCGTCTGCGGGGTCAGTCCAATCTCCGGCACTAAAATCAAAACCTGCTTGCCAGCTTCTAATACAGCTTGCATCGCTTGTAGATAGACTTCGGTCTTGCCACTACCGGTAATGCCGTTTAGTAAAAATCCTGTATAGCGTTCAGCTTCATGGGCGGTAACAATGGCTGCAACGGCAAGCTGTTGCTCATCATTGAGATCGAGTGGCATTTTTGCTAATTTGACAGGAGATGGCGCTTGTTTTGGCTCAATATAGCGCTCGATAAGACCTTTATCTTCTAGCGTTTTTAAAAAAGCTCGCTCCATACCTTCCAATAATAGTACGTCTTCACTTGCACCGCGCTCGCCATGTAGTTTGAGCATATCAAACTGCTGCTTTTGCTTTTTTGCATTGGCACGAAAGTCGTTGTCGCTCGCATTCGCCAAAATTCGCCAGTGGGTAATGAGTAAGTCTAGTGGTTTGCCTTGACGAACTAGGCTTGGCAAGATGACTGCTAAGACATCACCGAGAGGATAGTGGTAATAACGCGCTAGCCAATAAGCAAGCTTTAACATACTGGCATCTAAAATAGACTCAGTATCTAGGCATTTATTGATGGGCTTAAGCTTATTGCTGGGTACGTTACTATCCGCCTCCAAGATATGAGCGACCACAATACCGATTAGGGTCTGACGACCAAATGATACCTCGACGCGACTACCAACATGAGGCAAAGAAGAGCTTGATAAGGCGTTTATATCGGCCGGTACGCTATAGTCAAATACCCGATAAAGGGGCACGGGTAGAGCAACTTGTACCAACATAAATGCATCCCCAACGTTTAGATATTTAGCTTTTATATTTAGCTTTTAGATATTTAGAAAATGATATTGATGAGGATAATAGCAATAAGCCCAAATAGCTATATTTGGGCTTACTCTAGAAGTTTTTTAGCAGTAACTTTTTTGACTTAATATTTTAAGACCATTAAATGTACCAATGTGCTAATTGGTGACACGGCCTAATCCAATATATAACGTTACTCAATATATAAAATAGCTTCAATCTCAACCACGCCACCTTTAGGCAATGCAGCAACCTGTACAGCAGCGCGGGCAGGGTAAGGCTCACTTAAGTTTTCAACGAAAACTTCATTAAGTACGGCAAAGTCGCTTAAATCAGTTAAAGATACATTAAACTTAACCACATCATTTAAGCTACCACCAGCTGCTTCACAAACGGCTTTCAAGTTAGCAAATACTTGCTTCGCTTGCGCCTCAAAACCGTCTCGTAATTCCATCGTATCAGGATCGAAACCAAGCTGTCCTGAAATATAAACAGTGTTACCCACTTTAACTGCTTGTGAATAGGTGCCAACGGCTGCAGGAGCTTTATCAGTTTGGATGGTTTGACGGCTCATTTTATATCCTTATTGTATGTTCATTAGTTTAGTATGCTAAAAAGTTAGCAGAAGAGTCTAGCATTGTTTTGAATTTTTCTAAAATTTTAGGCTAAAAGTATCGATTTTTTGACAGATTATCTAGGACACGCCCTAATCAATAAAAATTTAGATAATTGTTATAAATTTTTTTAGAGCTGATATAGGCGTACGATATTAGGAAAGCCCAATAAAGAGCGCAGCTCACGAATACCTTGCGCTAAGTGATCGCGGCTACGGACAATAATATGAACAATGGTATCACTGCTACGTACATCGACCGTTTCGACGCCGATATTCAGCTGACGCAAGTGGTAGATGACTTCAGTGATTTGTTCGTCGCTAAGAGCGATAGATAGTTTTAGATAAGCTGGAAAACGAACTTTTCCGCCTTCTTTCCCGCTTTGCTCAACTGCCTCACCTTGTTTTATCCCCTTATCACTACGCCAGCGCAATTGTATGACCTGATAAGGATTGTCTTTACGAATATCGTCCAGTGAGAAGCATTTATGTCGATGTACAACCAGACCATGCTTTGATAAATGCCCAACGATAGGGTCGCCATAGATAGGATGGCAGCAATTGGCAAAATCAATCTCAACACCTGCAGCATTGGCAATCAGCTGTTGCGGCTGCGTCATATCGTCATTATGTCCTTGCACTTGTAGATTGCTTACCTCATCGCTAAATAAGCGTGATACCACCAGCTGCGGTAGTAGCGTGCCAGAACTTATCTGCTCAAACAGAGCACTTTTTTCTGGTAAGCCGCGCCATTCAATTAAGTTTTTCCAATCGCTATCAGTCAAATCATCAAGATTTTTTTGGTAAGTTTTTAACGCTCGATCTAAAGCTTGTTGACCATGATGCTGCTTGTCAGCGGCAGATAAATCTTTGAACCAACGTAAAATCTCTTCACGTGCTTTGTTGGTGACCACAAAACCAAGCCATTCAGCTTTTGGTTCTGAGTGGCTATTGACTTCAATTTCAACCAGCTGGCCGTTTTTCACAACCGTACCAAGCTTGGCTTTTTTGCCATCGACATTTGCACCAACGGCGACGTTTCCGACCATAGGACCGACCGCATAGGCAAAATCTAGTGCGGTTGCACCTTGCGGTAGCTCATAAGCGCGTCCCTGCGGACTATAGCAAATGATTTTACTGGAATGCAAATAATCCATCAGCTCATTAATGGTAGAGACAGCCGCCGTAAAGTCAGGACTGTTTTCATCTAAAGTGTCTTCATCGACCAAGTCTTTCATATTGCGTAACGAAGCTTGAATGACTGATTGACTAACGTCAGAAGCGTGTTCTGCTCCGATTACGCCAAGTCTTGCCGCACTCTGCATCTGCTTGGTTAAAATAGTCACTTTGACACAGTCGTTATCACGCTCATAGATGAGGGTGAGCGACTGATTGCCACCAGGTAGCGGTCTGCGAATATTGTCTTCAATATGAGAATCATCAATCTGGTATTTTTTGATTAAATAATAAGCCAGCTTGTCGCAAGCTTCAATATTATCGAGCACAATCTCAAAAGCATAATGACGGAGCAGGGCGTTGATTTCACCGCGATTACGGAAAAATTGTCGATATATAACCACGCGGTTGTCTAATACTTTTACGTGTCCACCAAGCTCTAAATTATTGAGTACTATAGTCAGATAGCGATGAATAGCTTCCCTTTGAAAATTACGCCCAAGACCATGCTGTAACAGTTTGTCAGATATTTTGTTATACATATCAGAGTTAAGATTGCGATAACATAAGACTTCAATATAATCGGCAATATCATTGAGCCCCATTAAGCGTGCAAATGGTACATAAAAATCTAAAGTCTCTTGAGCAGTAGCGCGTTGCTTTTCAGGGCGAACGGCATCAAGTGTAGACATGTTATGCAAACGGTCGGCAAGCTTGATAATTAATACGCGTGGATCGTTCAAAGTGGCGGTGAGAATTTTATGAAAGGTAGCGGCTTTATTTTGTTGCTTATTATGAGTGGAGGATTTTAATTTGGTGACCCCATCGACCAGTCTCGCGACTATCTTACCGTAACGCTCTTCAAGCTGCTCGTCACTAACCTCAGTATCTTCGACTGTATCATGCAAAATAGCTGCAATGATGGTATCCCGATCTAAGCGAAAGCCGGCTAATATTTCAGCGACCGCAATAGGATGCGTAATATAAGGCTCTCCTGACTTGCGCTTGTCTTTTATGTGCGCAACATCACCAAACGCGCAAGCATCAATAATGTCATGGCGCTCAGCTGCACATAGATACCCAACCGAACGCAGTAAGTTATACTGAGCTTCATCAACCAAATAGTGACTGAGTTTGGGTAAGGTTTGGCTCATAGAGTGGCGATCCTATTGTTCGTTACGATTTTGGTAGAAGCTACTTGCCCAATGCCTATATGTTAAATAGAACAATGCTATTTAAATATTGGTTGGACGATAATGCTTTTAAAAGATTATGCTTTTTGAAAATAGGCAAGCTCGAAAATTACTGTTTTTCATCTTCATTATCACTACGCCACCCTCTAATTAATCGTAAATTGCGTTGAATGTCAACTACTAAGCGAGTAGACAGTTTAAAACCTTTAAGTAATAATAAATGATACCAGCTATCTCCGAGTAACGACTATTGACAATCGTTTAGAAAATCATGCTGGACTTACCTATTGGACTTAAACGGCAAAAACCACAGCATGACACTGTGGTTTTTGTTATAGCATTCATTTCAAACTGTAATATAAATTATATTGCTACAGATTAAATAAAATCAAGATTATACAGCTCTAAAAGCTATGATCACCCGATAATGCTAAATCTAGTGAGCTGCTCGCAAAAGTATGCTCCGGCTGATTTAGGATATCGCGAGTAATTTTGCCAGCGGCAATTTCACGTAGCGCCAATACGGTAGGTTTGTCATTGTCGACTTCTACTAGCGGCTCAGCAATACCTTTAGCCAGCTGGCGAGCGCGTTTGCTGGCAACTAATACCAATTCAAAGCGATTATCAACATTTTCCAAACAATCTTCAATCGTCACTCGTGCCATAGATAGCTACCTCGGTTGTTTTTATCAGTAACGGACATTGCCCGCAACTCGATAAAAATAGTATCAAAAATATAAGGGGTAATAACTGGCTATTATAGCATTTATTTACCCAAACGCGCAGTTGCTTTTTACGTCTAATCTTTTAGAGGATATAAGATTGGATATTAGGCTTATGATTGGTCAGGCGAGCCTGATAATAAGCTTGTAATAACGCGACTATATCGCTGTTGTTGACGTGTTAAAGTCTGTCTGTCAGCAACGATAATGGCTTTCAGTTCAGTCAAGGCAACCTCAAAATTATCATTAATTACCACGTAATCTGCATGTACATACTGCGACATCTCATTAACTGAGCCTGCTAAGCGCTGTTCAATAACATCGGTACTGTCTGTCGCACGTGTCGATAGACGCTGACGTAACGTCGCAACGCTCGGTGGCAAGATAAAAATCATGATTGCCTCGGCAAATATCTTTTTAACTTGCAGCGCGCCTTGCCAGTCAATCTCTAAAATGACATCAATGCCCGCTTCTAACTGCGCCCGTACACTTGACTCTGAGGTGCCGTAATAGTTACCAAACACTTCGGCGTGCTCTAAAAACTGTCCTTCGCCGATAGCCTTTGTAAACATATCTATGCTGGTAAAGTGATAATGCTGACCGTCAATCTCGCCAGGTCGTGGAGCGCGCGTGGTATGAGAGACACTAACAGTCAAATCGTTGGTGGTAGCAAGTAGCTGTTTAACCAGTGAGGTCTTGCCAGTACCGGAGGCGGCAGTAATGATAAATAATGAACCTGTCATACAGTGTGTCCTAATGAACGGATAAAGGCTGGTAAAAAGATAAAATGCCATCATGTAGAGTGATAGAAAGCATGATTGCTTGGTAATTATAAACTGCTTTTAATACTTTTATTTTAGTTAGTCGCCTCTCCAGTTCAATTACGACTGGAACGGTGGTATTTTAAAAGGCAATAAAAGCAAATTATGCTAAAGTAGAGTATTCGTTTCACCCTAATTTTTTAGAATCTAAATTATCCAATGATAGGCTGCCTTATGCAAATTTATCTTGCTAATCCACGCGGATTTTGTGCTGGTGTGGATCGCGCAATTGCGATTGTTAACGAAGCATTGACCCGTTTTGAGCCACCTATTTATGTGCGTCATGAAGTCGTGCATAACAAGTTTGTGGTTTCAGACTTGGCCAATCGTGGCGCGGTATTCGTCGAAGAGCTAGATGAAGTGCCGGACGGCTCAATCGTTATTTTCTCCGCACATGGAGTTTCAAAAGCCGTTGAAGACGAAGCGACACGTCGAGACCTAACTGTATTTGATGCAACTTGTCCTTTGGTCACTAAAGTACATATCGAGGTCGCAAGATTTGCGCAAGACGGTATGGACGCAGTACTAATCGGACATGCCGGACACCCTGAAGTTGAAGGCACGATGGGGCGCTTTAACCGTCGTCATGGTGGACAAATCCACCTCGTTGAAAATGAAACTGATGTCGAAGCGTTGACAGTGCAAAATGCTGAACGTTTGGCATTTGTCACCCAAACCACGCTTTCGATGGATGATACCGCTCGTGTCATCGATGCATTACGTGACAAGTTTCCTAGTATTCAAGGTCCGCGCAAAGACGATATCTGTTATGCCACCCAAAACCGTCAAGATGCGGTCAAAGATTTGGCCGGTCGCTGTGAAGTCGTCTTAGTGGTGGGCTCACCAAACTCGTCAAACTCTAATCGTCTGCGTGAGTTAGCAGAGCGCATGAATTGCCAAGCATATCTGATTGATGATGCTAGCGAGATGAATCGTAAATGGTTCGATGGGATTCAAAGTGTTGGGGTAACCGCTGGAGCTTCAGCGCCTGAAATACTGATTCAAGAAGTGCTACAACAACTACAAGATTGGGGCGGTGATTTGCCTAGTGAGTTGTCGGGTATTGAGGAAAACGTGACGTTTAGTTTGCCGAAAGCCTTGCGTATTCCGGTTACCCAAGTAGGCAAGTAGAGGTATAATCCGTTCAAAATAAAGTGCTTAATAAAAACCATCTACTAATAGGTTAGGTAGAATGAAAAAACAGAAAAAAAGGTTTGTACTAGCAGAAGCGACTCTTGACGAGGTTAACAAGCAATTGAAAATAAATATGTTTGTAATTGGATTGGTTGTCGTGTTGCTTGGGCTGAATATCGTGCATTTTATGAAAGACAATAGTCTTTTTTATAGTGCCTTAATTGTGATTATGATTTTTTTGTTATTCTTAATTATAAAGAGTCGCAAGATTCTTAATATAAGAAAACAAGAGCTTATTAGGTAGGGCGTAAAGGTAAACCAGCGCCCAAATAGTCTATGAGTAACACAATAATACTGAGTCTAAAAATACTGAGTTCAAAAAAACACTATTAGAGTGTATTTAATAAACCCTCATAATAAAACGTAGTGATGTTTTTTACATACAGCCACTTCTCATAACAATCGAAACAATGGATTGGTCCGAGAGATTTTATAAAAAACTAAGGATGGTTATGTCAGCTTATTACAACTTTATAAAACGTGAACAGCAAACAGATGGTACCTGCGTTGCGCATTATCAGCCAACTGAGCATGCGCAAGGTGCGTGGAATGAACATGAACAACACATGGCGCCAGCGACTGGGTTACTGGCGGTTGAATTAGAAAAGTTTGCACCGCAAGTCAATATGCGCGTTGCCCGTATTAGTCTTGATATCTTGGGACTGATTCCGCTTGATGAGTTTACGGTTACTACCCGTTGCATTCGTCCGGGCAAGACCATCGAGCTAATAGAAGCAGTAATGAGCAGTCGTGGCCGCGATTGTATTATCGCTCGTGCGTGGCGACTGATGACTCAAGATACTAGCGTTGTTGCAGGGTTAGAAGATCAAAAGGCGTTGCATCAGCCAGATGGGTTGCCTGTTTGGGACGACATGAAAGGCTGGCCTGGCGGTTTTATTGAAAGCGTGCGTTTGGTTGCTTCTCCAGATCGTCGTGCGGGTAAAGGCATGGTCTGGATAACCAATGATATCGAGATGGTGGCAGGCGAACCAACCGATGATTTGGTACATCTATTAGGTATGGTTGATACGGCCAATGGCGTCGTGCCACGGCTTGGAATAGAGCTGTCAGCCGCCCAGTGGATGTTCCCCAATACTGATTTGCAAATTCATATGCACCGCGCACCTAAAGGTCGCTGGCTTGGCATCGAAGCGGTACAGCAATATGGCGATGACGGAATAGGGCTTACCAGTGCAGTACTGCATGATGTGCATGGGCCTTTTGGTCGCAGCGAGCAAATCCTAACTATTCGACCGATGCCGCGCTAATCTGTGATTCAGGATAAGCAAAAAGAAGTTAAATGATGCTTTAAACTTAATAAAGCTCCCATTTATGCTTGAAATTTTTGACCGTGCCCCTATTTGATTAACCAGCCTAGCAGTATTTATCGCAGATTTTTATCAATTAGCTGCGCTTATTTGCTAGTACTTGCAGTTCTTGTGATTAATATATGCTGCTAACAGCATCTTTGGTAAGAATAATAGGAGTTTTTTATGAGTGAACAGACCCAAGCGGATAATAACAACGCTGATAATCTCAATACTAATAACAGTAACGTTAATGAAAGTACCCCTGAATTAAAAAAACACACTTTTGAAGCGGAAGTTGCGCAACTGCTGCATTTAGTGACCCATTCGCTTTATTCTAATGCCGATATTTTTGTGCGTGAGCTGGTTTCTAACGCTTCTGATGCGTGTGATAAATTGCGCTTTGAAGCTACCAATGACGATAGTCTTTATGAAGACGATGGTGAGCTGCGTATTCGTATTGCAGTCGATATCGAGGCCAAAACCATTACCTTTACTGATAATGGTATCGGTATGAATGAAGCGGATGCCATCGAAAACTTGGGTACGATTGCTAAATCAGGTACTAAAGCATTCTTAGATAAGTTGTCTGAATCACAAAAGCAAGACGGTCAATTGATCGGACAGTTTGGTGTTGGTTTTTATTCAGGATTTATCGTAGCTGATACGATTAGTGTTGAATCGCGCAAAGCAGGCGACCCCGCGGATAAAGGGGTGCGCTGGGTATCAGATGGTACTGGTAGCTTTACGGTTGAGCCTATCAATAAAGCAGCGCGTGGCACAGCCATCACTTTGCATCTAAAAGAAGAATATTCTGAAGGCGAAGATAACTACCTAGATCGCGGCAAAATTAAGCGTTTGGTCAATAAATATTCAGACCATATCAGCCTGCCGATTCAGATGCGTAAAGAAGTCTGGCAAGAAGATGTAAAGGAAGAAGGGGAAGACTCTGAGGCGAGCAATACTCCAGCTGGCGGCGAGATGGTACTTACCGATGAGTGGGAAACTATCAATAAAGCCAGTGCGCTTTGGACCCGCTCAGCGTCTGAGATTGAAGATGACGAGTATGTCGATTTTTATAAAAACATCACTTATGACATGGATGCGCCGCTGACTTGGACGCACAACCGTGTTGAAGGTCGCGTTCAATATACGCAATTGCTGTATATCCCCAAAAAAGCACCAGTAGATTTATATACTCGTGAACAGCAGCATGGTCTTAAGCTTTACGTCAAACGCGTATTTATCATGGATGACGCTGAGCAACTGCTACCGATGTATCTACGCTTTGTAAAAGGGGTTATCGACTCAGCAGACTTGCCATTGAATGTTAGCCGCGAATTACTACAAGAATCACGTGATGTGAAATCTATTCGTGATGGTAACGCGCGTCGCATTCTGACAATGCTATCAAGTTTGGCCAATAGCGAAGACAATGACAAGCAAGAAAAATTCGCGCAGTTCTACGCAGAATTTGGCGATGTTATCAAAGAAGGTGTTGGCGAAGACATGGGCAATCAAGAACGTATTGCCAAGTTACTTCGTTATGCCACCAGCACTAATGATAAGGTCGAGACTAGCTTTGAAGATTATAAAGCGCGCATGAAAGACGGTCAAAAGGCTATCTACTATCTAACGGCTGATAACTTAGCCGCTGCCAAAAACAGTCCGCAACTTGAGCTGTTTAAGAAAAAAGGCATCGAAGTTATCTTAATGACTAGCCGTGTCGATGAATGGGCAATGAACTTCTTGACTCAGTTTGATGATATGCCGCTACAAAACATCGCTAAAGGCGCTGTAGATTTGGGCGACTTGCAGGACGATGAAGAAAAGGCAGAAGCTGAAAAGGCACAAGAAATCATGAAGCCAGTCGTCGATAAACTTAAAGTGGCGTTAGGCGAACGTGCAAAAGATGTCAAAGTCTCAACACGTCTGGTAGACAGTCCAGCTTGCTTAGTCGTTGGTGAAGGCGAGCTGTCACCACAAATGATTCAAATGCTTCAGCAGATGGGTCAAGATGTACCAGCGAGTAAGCCAACATTAGAAGTTAACCCTGATCATCCGCTTATCAAAAAGCTTGAGAGTAGTGAGCAGTTTGACGACCTTGCGCAAGTCATCTTTGACCAAGCATTATTGGCTGATGGCGGTCAGTTAGAAGATCCAGCTGCTTATCTTAAACGTGTCAATGAATTATTGATGCGGTAATGTCTAGTAGCTGATGTGAAAGGAGGTCTTGAATTCAAGGCCTCCTTTTTTTATTCGCTTTTTAAGTTAATATTTTATATGGGTTTTTACAAATTATGCTTATCGTCTTAGCTGACAATCCGTTACAATCGCGATAGATTAGCAGGATAAACTATGAGGTTATGTTATCGGTATGATGATAGTCATTTCTCTCGACTGGATAGAGGTCTAAGTCTTTGCCACTCTCGTCGCTAAAAACCATTTCACTTCAGCGCTTCTCGCTCAATTTCGCTGCCAATATTATCGCTGCCCTTTGGATGTTGGTAGGGTCGACCCGTGCGTTTTCTTGGGTAAAACCAACCTTTGTACAATTTGCCTTATTCGCCTTATTAGCGCTAGGCAGCAACGTACTGTTTTCTTGGTTAGCTGCTGAAGCGGGTAGTGTCTTCAATGAACAAGGATTGGTCAGCTATTTGATTTGGCCCGCAATCATCTCTTTGGTCGGTATTATTCTTGCGAGGCGTTCTGGCAACCAGATGCTGGTATTCGTACCAGTAGTGCTATGGTTAGTGGCCGACACGTTATCTGCACTGCTACAAAGCATTGTGCAAGTTTTAGGCAGTCACGGCTGGTTACCTGAATGGAGCTATTCGTTTTTACCGATATTGTTTCTAGTACTGTTCTTATGGCAAACGCTAGCATTATTGTGGATCTTTGCTCGTAGGCAACGTACACCGTGGTGGGAGCGGATTATTATACTAATAGGCGCTGTGGCACTATTGACTATTTGGCAACGTAACGTGGCTGATCAACCTATTTTTAAGCAAATACCTGTACAGCCTGTTTTAGAGGAAGCGGCACTTTATAAGCAGCCACGCTTATTGCAGCAAGCATTAGCCAGTATTGACCCAAGTATGCCTGGTAAGAGTGATTGGTATTTCATGGGTGTGGCAGGCTTCTCTGATCAAAACGTCTTTCGCTCTGAAATTAATAAAGTGCGAGAATTGTTTGATGTGCGCTTTGGAACCAGTGGCCATTCACTGGCGCTAATTAATAATACTTATAGCTGGTTAGATGAGCCAGTGGCGACTAAGACTAGTATTTTACAAGGCTTGAAAAAAATCGGTCAGCAAATGGATGCTGATGAAGATGTGTTATTTATGACCTTATCATCGCATGGTGACCAAGACTTTATTCATTTATCCAACCCTCCACTAGAGATGGATAATCTAGATGCCGCATGGCTACGAGAGGCACTTGACGCATCAGGCATTCGCTGGCGCGTGATCGTAGTATCAGCCTGTTATTCTGGTTCATTCATTGATGAGCTAACGTCACCAACGACTGTGGTTATTACCGCTTCAGCAGCCGATAAAATGTCGTTTGGTTGTACTAATACGGCTGAAATGACCTATTTTGGTCAAGCCTTCTTTGCGGAAAGTTTACGTGAAAACACCAGTTTTGCGGCAGCGTTCAAGGATGCCAGCCTACGTGTTAGTGAGCGCGAAAGCTTTATGGGCTTTGAGTCATCAGAGCCACAAATGGTCGTCGGTAGCTTAATGAAAACCGCCTTGCCTGCATTTGAAAAGACGTTATTTGATAAGACGCGCTCCTCAGTAGCGAACATCACTAACAATACTGCTGTCCCTATTAATATTATCCCTGAAGATTCTACTGATAGGCTGGAGAATACTGCTACGTCTACTACAGAGTAGAAGATAAACGCTAATTTTCTATAATTGGATCATTTTAAAACCGATACAGTGCTGCTGGGGTAAATTTTTTGCAGCCTCTGTCACGCTTGCGAACAGCACGCAATAAAAATTTATACCAGTAGCATGTGGCTATTAAAGTATCGATTTTATTTCGAAATGACTATATGTTATAGCAATTACCTTGGCTCCAGCTCATCCTAAAAATTGTTTCTATAAAAATTATTGACTACACTATTTATGAAGTCTTACTACTTGAGATTTCTTATTATTCGTTTTGCCTAATTGCTGTTGATACGTGCGTCCTTTTTCAGCGTTCCTTTTTTCAGCGCTCCTTTAATTTTTGAAAATGGTATCATGGTCTTATTGGATAAATGTCTTATTGCATAATTTTTATAAGCATCATTTGTTTTAATTTCGATAAAAAGGATATCAATCATGAATAATTCTTACAATAATAGTCTATCTGCCAACACCCAGCTCACGCAAAAAAGCGTGAACCGCTGCTTTGACGGTGAACAGCATTACTATAGTCATCAATCAACAGCGACCAAAACGCCAATGACGTTTAGTATTTATTTGCCAGATGAAGCGCTTGCAGGAAAGCTTTGCCCCGCCATATTGTATTTGTCAGGTTTGACTTGTAACGCCGATAACGTTACTCATAAAGCGCACTTTCAGCAAAGATGTAGCGAGCTTGGCATGATATTTATTGCACCAGATACGTCTCCTAGAAGTAGCGAAGATGACGAAGTGCCGAACGATGAGCGTTATTTTGTGGGTCAAGGCGCAAGCTATTACGTCGATGCGACTAATGCACCATGGGCTGAAAACTTCAATATGCAAAGTTATATCGTAGATGAGTTGTATGACTTGCTTCGCTCTGAGTTTGCCATTAGTAGTCTTGGTATTACAGGCCACTCAATGGGCGGTCATGGTGCGCTGCTACTAGGTTTTAAGTTCCCAAGTAAGTTTGTCAGTGTCTCAGCGCTATCGCCAGTGTGTGCCGCCAGTGAGTCAGCATGGGGTCAAGCAGCTTATACCGAGTATTTCGGTGATGATAACGATCTGTGGGCTCAAGCTGATGCAGCGCAGACGATTAAAAATGCTGGTCGCAAGTATTCAAGTATCTTAGTTGATCAAGGTGCCGATGATAACTTCTTAGCAGAAGGTCAGCTACAAACGTCCAAACTACAAAAAGCTTGTGAAGAAGCCAAACAGCCGTTAACACTACGCTATCAAGCAGGTCACGACCACAGCTATTACTTTATTCAAACCGTGATTAATGATCATATCGAGCATCATTGGCGTATGGCGCAGTTGAGCTAGTTATACCCTTATGCTTATCTGTATATTTACCCTAAACTATTATTTATAAAGCAATTTTTGTGACTGTACTGTAGATAGACGGCTTAGCGGATAGTTTAACCAAGCTCAGTTATTGATATAAAATAGGGCTTGGTTAATTAAATGCTTAATACGCAAAAGGTAAGAGTTTATGGTATATCATCAAGCGTCATCCGTAGGTGAACGTTTAAATAATCAGCAACAGAATATACAATCATCACTTGCTACTATGCAGGCTGACATAGATACAGCTTTACGCACAAAACGATCAGCCAGTAATAAGACCAAAGATACGCTCAGTTTAGATATTGTGAGCTCAGATCAGTTGCAGTCAAGACCAGATAATCTAGCGGTTGATAAAATACTGGATGCCGCGCAAATATCACGTGTGATAGAGATGGCATGGGAAGATAGAACGCCTTTTGGCGCTATAGAGCATAGCTATGGACTTAGTGAAGCTAACGTCATTAAATTGATGCGTCAACAGCTAAAACCCTCGTCTTTTCGTTTATGGCGACAACGTGTAACCGGCCGTTCTACTAAGCATCAAGCGAAACGATCTTTCGAAATAGGCCGTGCCTATTGTAAAACCCAATATAAGCCACGATAGTAGTTTTAAGACAGCAATTTTTAAGACATCAGTTTTCGAGGCACAAGTCTCCGAAGAATAAGCTTTTAAGGCATCATTTTTTAGAATAGAAAGTTTATCGGTTTATCTAGCATTAATAGTGTTGAGGTAAGCCTTCTCGTTTTTGTCAATTTACCAAACTTATCAATTTATCAAAACATTAATTAGGTAGCTCAATTATGATTAGCCCTTCTAAACAATATCTAATCGCCCCTTCAATATTATCTGCTGACTTTGCGCGTTTGGGCGAAGAAGTGGAGACTGTTTTAAAAGCAGGCGCCGACGTCATACATTTTGATGTGATGGATAACCATTACGTACCGAACCTGACCTTTGGTAGTATGATTTGTAAGGCGTTGCGTGATTATGGTATTGATGCACCCATTGATGTACATCTGATGGTTAGCCCAGTCGATGGTATGATTGAGCAGTTCTTAGAAGCGGGTGCTAGCGTCATTACTTTTCACCCAGAAGCTAGTGGACATGTTGATCGCTCCTTGCAACTGATTAAAGACGGCGGGGCTAAATGTGGTTTGGTACTTAACCCAGCCACGCCACTGCATTATTTAGATTATGTAATGAATAAAGTCGATCAAATATTACTGATGAGCGTCAACCCAGGATTTGGTGGGCAGTCGTTTATCGAAAGTACCTTGGATAAAGTGCGCGAAGTCCGTCAGCGTATCGATGCTAGCGGCCGTGATATTAGGTTAGAGGTAGATGGCGGTATCAAAGCGAGTAATATCCGTGCTATCGCTGAGGCTGGTGCTGATATGTTTGTAGCTGGTTCTGCTATCTTTAATCAAGATGATTATCAGGAAGCTATTACTGCCATGCGTCAAGAGTTGGCTTTGGTAAATAGCAGCAAATAGCCATTATAGTGATACAGGTAAGAATAGTCTTACGTCACAAAAAGGTGCATTATGGATAAGCCAACCTCACCAAACCATGACGATAAGGGTTCGTCTAATCGACAACAAAAACGCAGTTTAGTACCCAAAGGAATTACCATTGGCTTAGCGATATTTTCGTTGATACTGAGCCTTGCTGGATATGGTTTTCGCTTAATGGTGGGGGATGATGTCGGAGATGTGTTACGCCATGCGGCGGTAATAGTACCTGCTTTTGTGCTCGGTATTCCGTTACTTTTTTGGCTTGGTGCGCGTGTATTCAACAAGTTGAATGGTACTGACATTGCGGGCTGGAATGCGATAAGTCTCGGTTATCTGACTTCTTGTATCTCATTGCTATGGTTGATGGGCACTTATAGCTAAATTTCACATTATTCATAAATTTTTTATCATTATTAAGTCATGATTTTCGTCTTGACTGGAATTTTATATGCAAATTATGCCCACCCGTATTGCGAATATTATTTACCCAAAAGATTTACCTAATGTTTTGTTCACTAGCCTTATTATTGCTTGTCTATTGTTAGGGTTAGCTTCGCTGAGTCATGGCGAAGGGTTTCAGGGCTGGTTACATGTTTTTGAGAGCTGGCTACTGATGCTGTTAATATTTCCCACCGCTACTGCCGCCGTCGCACTGCCATTTAAATATCGTGACCCGACGCTAGAGTTAAAACTCATGTATTATCTGGGTATGTTCGTCGCCTTGTTATTTACCTTAGCCAAATTGCGCTACTGGCGTTAATTGAACAGTTATTATAACGTAGTCAATATCGGCTTATTTATAAGACTTGCGTTAATGCTCTTGAATTCTAGGGTCAAAGCGTCCATTGTATGAGTATGATACATTTACCCATGTTGTCTTGAGACGTAAAACTCTATGCAATGACAAGACGGTATAATTGAGGATACATTAAATGCCATATGATATTGATAATGAGATAGAAGTAGACAACGATACCCAAGATAAGTTTGCAGGATTTGCTAAAGAGACGACTCTTGAACTGGTAGAAGCAGATGACGGTAGATTATTGTTGCGTGATGCTGAACAAGATGAAGCACCACTAATGACCATCGACTTTTCTGATAAGCTTAAAGAGTTGCTTGGTAGTGATACTCAAGCTATCGGTCAGCATATGATT
Source organism: Psychrobacter sp. ASPA161_9 (assembly GCF_051970275.1). Classification (NCBI taxonomy): domain Bacteria; kingdom Pseudomonadati; phylum Pseudomonadota; class Gammaproteobacteria; order Moraxellales; family Moraxellaceae; genus Psychrobacter; species Psychrobacter sp. ASPA161_9. Next base: position 211,431 of record NZ_JBEFNI010000002.1, read on the forward strand.
CATGCAGCTATTCAAGTGATTATGCAAAAGCAGATGAGTCAGTGGCATGCGCATGTCTATGATAAAGAACCTACGAATTATAGCTAACAGGCTATGATTGAACTTAAGGCAATTTATTCATAATAAGATATAAATTGCAGAAAATAAAAAAGGGCTTATCAATTGATAGGCCCTTTTTTATTGTTCAAATAATTTTATTTATAGAAAATTATTCTATAAAAAATACAAATTATTTGATTTTTGCTTCTTTAAAGATCACATGTTGGCGAATTTTAGGATCAAACTTTTTGATCTCCATTTTGCCAGGCATTGTGCGCTTATTTTTAGTAGTGGTGTAGTAATACCCAGTACCAGCAGTTGATACCAACTTGATTTTATCTCTCATGATAGCTTTCCTTTAAATGATGGCAGACAAGCGCGTGGCTTAAACTTTTTGACCTTGTGCGCGCAAATCTGCTAACACTTTATCAATACCAACTTTGTCAATGATGCGCATACCTTTAGTAGATATACGTAGACGTACAAAACGGTTTTCAGATTCTACCCAAAAACGATGGTTGTGAAGGTTTGGTAGAAAGCGACGACGGGTTTTGTTGTTTGCGTGCGAAACATTATTACCCACCATAGGGCGCTTTCCAGTCACTTGGCAAACTCTAGACATGGCGAACTCCTGATCTATGAGGTATGAGGGATTCTCATACCAGTCTGGGCAAGTTGCGCGTATTTGCGGCATGGACACAGCAAGCGGCACCATTGCACCAAACAAAACTATATGAAGGTTGAGCTGGTTTTCGCTGTCATCTAAAGGCAAATAACAGACTGACCAATTCAGAAAATTTTAAAGCCGACATTTATACCATAAAATCAGTAAACATTCAAATTATTTTGTGATAATCGTCGTCATAAAAGTCACCTATTATACCCTGAATCTACGTTCGTATGTCATCGATTACTTAACCCATAGGTATAATTTTTAGTTGTAACTTATAACAAAAGTCAGTAAAGTTGCTGTTAGAAATTTAATACAATTTATATATATAGTAAACATACGGTAACCTTATCTACTTTTGCTTATATATTTGTAGATTGGGAACGATTCTTGCTTATCTTCTCGAATACATCATTGTTGATTCGGAGTCCAAAAAATGTCATATAGCCCGCTACCTTTTACTTCTAAGCTGTTTCATTTGACAGCACTGACTTTAGCACTCACCTTGGCTGGTTGTGGGGGCGGCGGTGGCGGTGATACGATTGCACCAGAACCTGATTTAGGTGTTACGCAGCCTGGAACGGGTGGTAGTAGTGAAGATAGTGATTCAGATGCATCAACAACTAAAGTTGATCAGATCTATATTTCTGTGGATAAAAACCAACTGTTAACTGGTGAGGATAGCACGACGGCTGAAATCAGAGCTATTGATAAAAACGGTGGTATCGTTGCAGGTGTACCAGTAACCATTAGTATTGATAATGCAGCACAATATGGATTATCAATAGAGGGCAGCTCGACTCAGACTACTGATGATAATGGTTTAATTAGAGTAACATTAAGACAAAGTTCAGTCGGTATCGATTCACGACTCAACCATGAAAGTATATTAACCGTAACAGCAAATGACGGCAGTGGAGTAGAACAAAGCTTACCAATTATAGTATCAGGCACTCGTGCTAATAATGTTATTGCTTCAAAAAACTCAGTCACAGCCACAGAAAATTTTAGTATATCTGGTGGTATCTTGGATGGTCAAGGGGCAGTACTTGCTAATACAACTGTAGTGCTAAATAACAATGGAAATGAAGTAACCAGCGTAACGACCGATAACAAAGGCGAGTTCATATTTGATACCAATGCAGCCACACTTACTACTGTAAATGGAGACTATAACTTTAGTCTTGATGTAAAGGGCAATCAAACTACTCAGCGTATCTCTGATTTATTGACTGTAGTTGCTGCTAATAGCTCTGATGTCACGTTTGCACCGACATCAGATATTAAGGTTAATGAACCACAACCAATGACACTCATTCTACCGAATGTGAATGATGGTGAAGCAGTAGTACTATCAACCAATAAAGGTAAAATATTAAATAGCACAAACGATACGAAAGCCAGTTCACGCCGTACTTTTCTAGTTAGGAATAATAAAATTGTTTTTTATGTAGAGTCTGCGGTACCGGGTAATGCTACCATTACCGCAGGATATGGTAATGACAATAAAGCTACGACGATAAACTTTGTTTCTATTGATCCTAAGAAGCTACTATTACAAATAGAGCGTGCAGTAATAAGTACTGGTGGCTCAACAGAGGTAATTGCTAAAGTACTGGATGATGATGATGCACCAGTTAAAAACGCCATTGTACAGTTTACAACCACCAAAGATGCATCAGGTGGTAGTCTGGATCAAGCAGTCGCTTATACAGATAATAATGGTCAGGCGGTGGTGACTTACAATGCAGGACAGAACCCAACAAAAACAGATGGCGTAGTCATTGAGGCTGAAGTGCAAGCTATTAAACTGCCAGATGGTACGGAAAAAACTATTGATGCACCACCACCGCCTGATAGTTCAGCCATTACTGTACAAACCAAATCGACATTTATTAGCTTCTCTTTTGCCAATACAGTGTCCTCAGGTGATAGAAATGTCTATTATTATAGAAAGGGTTCTATCAGCGTACTAAATAATACTGGAAAGCCTGCTGTCAATCAGCAAGTATCGGTAAATCTCATACCAAATAGATATGGTAAAGGAGTGTTTCGAGTTGTTAGAGATGTTATTCTTGATAAAAATGTCTGGTTGAGAAGTCCATATATCGAATGTAGTAACGAAGATATCAATAACAATGGCATTTTAGATTCAGGTGAAGATATTAACAATAATGGTCAGTTAGATCCTGTTAATGTGGTCGCTGTACTCGATAAAGATGGCAATGAGGTCAGCGCAAACTCAAATCAGAGCTTCAACCTCTCAACTGATGCCTTTGGTAAAGTTGACTTCTCAGTACGTTACCCTAAAGAGTATGCACAATGGTATCAAGCAAAAATTACCGTCAACACTCGCGTCGATGGTAGCGAATCGCAGCAAGCGCGCTTAGTAGAGTTTCCAGACTTAGTGGACGATGTAGACATCGACATTCCTATGCGTCCGAATATGATAAGTCCATTTGGAACAAACACAGAAAGTTGTACTAACGCTGATTAAATTGCTCTTATCATGAATAATATTAAAATAAAAATATTCAAACCCCCAACCCTCGTGTTGGGGGTTTTTGTATTGGTAATATAAATAACCAAAAAAAACCAACTCAGTAAGCAAAACATGGCAAAAACGATTAAAATAACCAATTCCTATGCTAACGCTGATTTTTAAGCTGGGCTTTAATACTTAGTGGTAGAAAGTTTTTCTTCTTAAATTGGATGCATTATGTCAGACACTGAAACGAATACTTCATCAAAAACCTCACCTCAAGTGGCATCTAAAGTGCTGCCTATTACTACTGCTATCGATACTGCAACACTTTTAATCAAATGCCGCGATCAAGCAGGTATTGTGCAGGCGGTATCAGAATTTATTCATCGCTATGGCGGCAATATTATCACTCTTGATCAGTATTCAACTGCACATGAAGGTGGACAGTACTTTATGCGTTTAGAGTTTGTTCTAGAAGGTTTGAGCGAGATTATTAATAACTTTGAGGCCAGCTTCGGGCATACGGTTGCCAAACGCCATAATATGACTTGGCATTTACATGACAATGCCATTAAGACGAAGGTCGGTATTTTGGTATCGAGGTTTGATCATGCCTTGTTGGATTTGTTATGGCGTCATCAACGCGGATTGCTCGATTGCCAGATTACTTCTGTTGTAAGTAATCATGAAGATCTGCGTCAAGCGGTAGAAAACTTCGGTATACCTTTTCATCACGTACCGGTAACTAAGGATAATAAACCTGAGGCGGAAGAGCGAGTTGATGAATTGATGGCAGGTAACGACTTAATAGTATTAGCACGCTATATGCAGATACTATCGTCTGATTTCATTGAACGCTGGCCAATGCAGATTATCAATATTCATCATTCATTCTTACCAGCTTTCGTCGGAGCAGATCCTTATCGTCAGGCGTATGACAAAGGCGTTAAGCTTATCGGTGCGACTGCGCATTACGTCACTGCAGAGCTCGATCAAGGCCCTATTATTGAGCAGGATGTGCACCGTGTGACCCATCGTCAGGGCGTAGTAGAATTACGTGCTATTGGTCGTGATATTGAGCGCAATGTATTGGCACGCGCAGTGAACTGGCATGTGCAAAATCGAGTCATTGTGACAGGCAATAAAACAGTGGTCTTTAATTAGAGAGAAGATTTTATTAAATAAGCGTTACGGTCAGCAATATCGTTTATGATGACCGACTGTGACGCTTACTCTATAACACTAGCTCTAAGACAAACTTGCTACCGACAAAGCCAATTGCTAATAAGATAAAGGCATAGAAAGTAATATTAGCCGCACGTTTGCCACGCCAGCCAGCGCGCCAATTGCCTATCAAAAGTATGCCAAATAGCAACCAAGATAACATGCTAAATACCGTCTTATGCACAATATGCTGCGCCATCAAGTCTTCTACATAGATAAAGCCAATTCCCAGCGCGATGCTAAGTAGTATAAAGCCTACCAATATCATATCGAATAATAAGCTCTCCATACTTTGTAGAGGCGGTAGTTTATTGACCCAAAAACGATGGATGGTATGATGCTTAAGCTCACGAATTTGCAGACGCAAAAATAGCGCTTGCACTGCAGCCATCAGCAGCACACAGTAGGCAGCAAGTGATAATAGAATATGCGCTTCAAGACCGATGCTGACATCAGTTAGTGGCTGATAAGGTGCGCGGCCAACATAGCCCACTGTCATACCAATAAGCGCAGTCGGTGCGGCTAGGATACCTAGACTAAGAATAGGACGGTACAGACAGAAGAGTACATAGAAAAACAAGAAAAACAGACTAATTAGGCTGATTATGTTAAATAAGTTAAAATTTAGCCCATATAACGTAACCACATACGGATATAATAGGGCGGCATGTGCGAGCATACCGACGACCAGTAAGCCAAGGCTTAAGCCTTTATGAATAGGGTTGCTCTTCGTCAACGCCCAACTGATATGGATACTGACTGCTATATAAGCCATACTAGCAATTATGAACGCAAGGTGCACAGGTAAAAGCCTCATCCCATAATGAGCGCAAAATCGCCGCTCAATTTAACGCTAAAGTGGTATTATTAGAATAATCGTCCAATCTATCATAAAATGAAGGCTAGTTGAGAATCATCTCTATTATTATTCATAGATGCTAAGATCATAAATAGTTATTCATTATGAGGCAGCAACTACCTATAAAGGTTTATATAAGCCACTCAATAGGTAACAGTTTATATAGCGGTATTTATATAACAGTATTTGTTTAACCGTATTAATATGGCTGTCAATGCATTAGATTAAAGCCAAATGCGTCTAAAGTCTTAGCGGAAATTACGCTATAGTATTGATAGTCAATCATTTTTAGATAAATCATATTCGATGTAAATGTGCGATACCCTAAACCATTTTGTTTAATCCATCTTTAATAAAGTGCTTTTTGACTGCATATACCTTAACAAGAAGCCTTTTTATAAAAATATTTTAATTGTTTAATTGAGAGTTATTTATGTTTGATACCTTAACAGAACGTCTATCGTCGAGCCTACGCAATATCGCCGGCACGGGGCAACTGACTGAAGACAATATCAAAGACACGTTACGTGAAGTGCGTATGGCGTTGTTAGAAGCCGACGTGGCGCTACCGGTCACTCGCGATTTTGTTAAACGCGTTAAAGAGCAGGCGCTTGGTGCTGAGGTGCTAAAAGAATTAGCTCCAGGTCAGGCGTTTGTAAAGATTGTCCACGATGAGCTGACCGAAATGATGGGCAGTGCTAATCAGCAGCTTGAGATGACGGGTAAGCCTCCTGTCGTATACTTACTAGCGGGTCTGCAAGGTGCGGGTAAAACCACCACTGCAGGTAAACTGGCCAAATATCTACAAGAGCGCCATAAGAAAAAGGTCATGCTGGTCTCAGCTGACGTCTATCGTCCAGCGGCAATACAGCAGCTTCAGCAAGTAGCCGGTCAAGTTGACGCCAAGTTCGTTAACTCAAGTAGCGACGAGAACCCAATTGATATCGCCCTACGCGCTATCGAAGAAGCAAAAATTCAATACCAAGACATCTTGATTATTGATACGGCGGGTCGTCTAGCTATCGATGAGACCATGATGGATGAGATTAAGGCGTTAACCGCTGCGGTTAATCCATCCGAGACGCTGTTTGTGGTTGATGCCATGACAGGTCAAGATGCAGCCAATACTGCCAAAGCCTTTAACGATGCGTTGCCATTGACGGGTGTTATCTTAACTAAGACTGACGGTGATGCTCGCGGCGGTGCAGCGCTTTCTGTACGCGCTATCACAGGTAAGCCGATTAAGTTCTTAGGTCGCGGTGAAAAACTCGACGCCTTAGAGCTATTCCATCCTGAGCGTATTGCCCAGCGTATTCTTGGTATGGGTGACGTACTGAGTCTGGTTGAAGAAGTCGAACAAAAAATCGACCGTGATAAAGCCGAAAAAATGGCGAAAAAGATGCAAAAGGGCGGCGACTTCGACCTTGAGGATCTATTGACTCAGTTCCAGCAGATGAAAAATATGGGCGGTATGTCGGGCTTCCTTGATAAAATGCCAGGCATGGGCGGTTCGGATATGCAAAAAGCTGTCGAAGACGCTAAACCTGAAGAAAAAGTCCGTGAAATGGAAGCGTTAATTAATTCTATGACCCCATTTGAGCGTCAGAATCCTGATAAGATTAACCCTAGTCGCAAGCGTCGTATTGCTGCAGGCTCGGGGCGTGAGATCCAAGACGTCAACCGTTTGCTCAAGCAGCACAAGCAAATGGCAAAAATGATGAAAATGATATCCAAGCCTGAAGGCATCAGTAAGATGATGAAGTCTATGCAAGGGTTAATGGGCGGCGGCGGTGGCGGAGCTGGGGGCGGCGGTCCTTTATTTGGCGGCGGCGGTCAGCAAGGCGGTCCTAAAGATGTGAACCCGCAACAAATGGCGAAGCAAATGGGACTTGATCCTAATAATATGCCTAGCACTGAAGAGATGCAAAAGCAGATGCAAGAGATGGAAAACCAAGCGCCAAAAAAGTTTAAAACGCGTTTTTAAACAGTAGTTAAATTTATTAGTACTATAAGTCTAATAGAAACCCAGAGCTAAAGTAGTTTTGGGTTTTTTTATGGATGCTATTTAGATCACCTATTAGAACACCTATTAGAACATCTATTAGAATACCTATGTTTATATGTCTTCTCATGAATAAAGTGTGAAAAACGTAGAAAGTGATAAAAATCGCTTACCCTAAATGCTATGATAGGCGCTATTTTATTAGGGCGTATTTTTTATGTAGTCGATTCAATTTGAAAGTGGTACTTTGAGAGTGGGACAAGGCAACCGAGCGTAGATGGTTATGTCATACTTCAAATGAGGTTAACGCAGCAACACTTTTATAGTGGACTGACTATAGTGCCAAAAGTATAAGCCGAGGTTACAATGTTTTTAGCAATGGATACCGTGTTCGATCAGTGCTCAATCGCAATTTTAGATGCGAGTGGTCAAGTACTGTCGAGTCATACCGAGACTGGTAAGCGCCAGCAGACCCAACAAATTTTACCAATGATCGATGCAGCTCTGTCCGAATCTAAACTGAGCCTTGCGGACATGCAGGCATTAATATTTAATCGAGGTCCAGGTGCATTTAGCGGTATTCGTATTAATACTGCGGTGGTACAAGCGCTATCAGTGGCACATGATTTACCTTGCATAGGAGTCTCAAGTCTGCAAGCGATTGCGCAGCGGGCATATCAACAATATGGTGTAACGCAAGTATATAGCGCCCTTGACGCACGTATGCAGCAAGTTTACTTTGGGCAATATGCAATAAAAGATAGCGAGCAATCAGATCCTCAATCAGATCATGCTGTCATGCAGCCAGTGTTAGTCAATGATGAAGAGAGCACTGAGCAACTGCTGGATTATGATAGCCAAACAGTACTCGATATTCCTATTGCTGGTAATGGCGCGTTGCTATTAAAACTATATGATGGACAAATATGTCATGACGATGTTTGGCCGGATGCGACAGTGATTGGACAACTGGGTATTGCTCAGTTTATAACTTCTGGCGGCACCGATGCGGCGCATGCACTACCAAAGTATCTGCGCAACCAAGCGTGGAAAACGTTAAAAGAACAAGGTAAAGCATAGTTTTTAATATAGTCATTTAAATACAGTAATGTAAACGTCATTCATAATAGCTAGATGCGTAGTATTAACCATGCGCCAAACCTTATAAAAGCAACGACAATATAGGACAGCCAACAGGTCTGTTTTTAGGAAAATAATTGTGGATATACTCTTGTTAATTCAAGCTGTCATCATGGGTATCGTTGAAGGTATCACTGAGTTTTTGCCCATCTCTAGTACTGGTTACCTAATCTTATCAGCTGATCTGATGGGCTTTTGGACCAAAGACAAAGTTGACTTGTTCATTGTTGTGGTTCAGCTAGGTGCGATATTAGCGGTCATTTATGATTATTGGGGCAGGTTATGGCAAGCATTGATGGGTCTGCTGACGGGCAAAGCAGAAGGCATGACCAATCCAAGGCAGTTGGGACTGAGTCTGATCGTTGCCACTGTTCCGGTTATGCTCGTTGGCTTCACCTTTGCGGATGAAATCAAAACTTATTTGTTCAATCCTATGATTGTCGCCATTATGCTAATCATTGGTGGTTTGCTGATCTTTTACGTGGAAAAACGTCCCAAGACGATCATTGCTACAGAAGCCGAAGAGGTCAGTTTAAAAACGGCGCTAATGATTGGTTTGTTTCAGTGTTTAGCATTGATACCAGGTACGTCACGCTCAGGGGCCACTATTATTGGTGCCCTTTGGCTTGGGGTCTCGCGTAAAGCTTCAGCAGAGTTTTCATTCTTTTTGGGTATCCCAGTCATCGTAGGTGCAGCCTTGTTGGACTTGCTCAAACACGGTGATGTGTTGACCAGTAGCGAGGATTGGTTGGTATTAGGCGTAGGCACAGTAGTGTCCTTTATCGTAGCGCTACTTTGTATTCGCTGGTTAGTCGCGTGGGTGAGTCGCCGTGATTTTACGATTTTTGCGTGGCTACGCATTATTACTGGGGTGGTGGTATTACTGGCGTCTTGGTTGTTTGGTTATCAGATGGCTGGCTAGATTTGCACGTTGTTTTACTAGGTTTACAGATAACATAAAGGGAGGGCAGGTATGACCGCTTTGCAGCAAGAGTTTAGAGAGGCTACCGCCTTTGTGCATTGCCAGCTACTCTATGTTAGCGAATCACAGCAAGCGCAGATTGATAGCTTGCAGACGTTAATAACTGAACATGAACTGCCAATCGTTTTAAATACCGAGCTAATTACCGATAAACTCAATCAAAAACGTCGCCAGAAATTAAGTCAGATATCTACCCAGCCTATTTTATTGTTAGAAGAAAAAAATAAGCTGTCATGGCTTAGTAATGGACTGAGTGTGGCACCGGAATGGGATAAGCTACAACGCCGTGTGGTGAGTGCTGGACGTAAATCTGAATTGCTACTACAAGCTGCTAAAATCACATCGGATAGCATGGTCATCGATGCGACAGCAGGCTTTGGTCATGATAGTCTGATATTGGCCAGTACCGGCGCGCAAGTAACGATGCTTGAGCAGCAACCCTTGATGGCATTGCTATTGTTAGCAGAGCAGCAGCGGATGAGTGCATTACCGAATTGGCAAAAGTTGATGACGCGTCTACATATTATAAATACCGATGCGCTCAGCTATTTTTCAGATCTAAAAACTCAATCAGTAACTGCAGATAGCAAAATGATTGATGTGGTGTATTTGGATCCAATGTTTCCAGAGGATAGCTACCAAGATAGCAAGACAGGTAAAGGTGCTAAAGTAGGTAAGCATATGCAAGCACTGCATCAATTAGCTAGCCCGCCAACATCAGAAGAAGAACGACAATTGCTACAAAGTGCGCAAGCTGTTGTTAGTCAAAATGGTGAAAAACAAGGTCGCGTGGTCGTGAAGCGGCCGCAGTTTGCGCCGTTACTTGCTAATCAACAACCAAGTGAAAGCTGGAATAATGAAGCAGTACGCTTTGATGGTTATTTTATTTAGCTATCTATGTAAAACAAACTAATTAACAAGCTTAAATTCAATAGGCTCAGGAGCACGTAGTGACAACGCTAATAATTTGGGCCATGGGTGCAGGCCTATTATTGATAAACATCATACTGCGTACTCGAATTTTAAGGTTAGAGGCGCGTTTAAAAGAATTGAGCAACCCACAAGAGCAATTAGCCTTTTTGCGTCAACAAGCAGCACAAAAAGATAAAATCCCTGCTATCAAAGCTTTACGTAAACAATATCCTGAGATATCACTGATTGAAGCAAATCGGATGTGGCAGGATATTTAGAAGCTATATATCTAGAGGCTATAGATACTTAGAGCCGTTATATTTAGAAGCTATATGTTTAGAGATGATTCAATGACCAACAGTCCCTCAGCTTTGAGTTTCAAAGAAAAGTTACACGCCTACATGCAGCTAACGCGCTTTGATAAGCCAGTAGGCATTGAGCTATTACTATGGCCAACGTTATGGGGCGTAATGCTGGCAGCGATGGGTCAAGCGCAGCAGCAAGGAGCAACGGCAGGTCTGCCAAGTCTGAAGATATTTGTGTTATTTGCTCTGGGCGCGATTTTTATGCGGGCAGCAGGTTGTGCGATTAATGACTTTGCCGATCGCAAAGTAGACGGTCATGTGACCCGTACCAAAGGCCGTCCATTGGCAGATGGTCGCTTATCTGCTAAAGAGGCCATCGCTGCATTTTTGCTGTTGGTGTTGTTAAGTGCCAGTCTATTATTTTTCTTGCCCGTTGAAGTGTTTTATTGGTCTCTGGGTGCGGTCATATTGGCGTTTATTTATCCGTTTATGAAGCGTTTTACGCATTTGCCACAAGTGTTTTTAGCCGCCGCTTTTGGTTGGGCAATACCGATGGCTTATGTAGCAGTGCAAGGCTCCCCTGATATCTGGTGTTGGCTGTTGTTTATAGCTTACATGTGCTGGACAGTAGCCTACGATACCCAGTATGCCATGGCTGACCGTGAGGACGATTTAAAGATTGGGGTTAAGTCAACGGCGATATTATTTGGTCGCTATGATGTAGTTATTATCTCGCTGCTACAAACGTTGTTCTTGCTCATTATGGGCGTGGTTATGTGGCATTATTTTGCGCCGACGACGTTAGGTGTCACTCCAGTATTTGGTTTGGCGCTAGTAGCAATGATGTTTACCAAGCAAAACAGTGCTTGTGCCAGTCGTCAAGCTTTAGCATGTTTTCAGGCATTTTTAGCCAATATTTGGGTAGGGCGTTACGTCTTTGCTCTTATAGCAATTGCTTGTCTATGGACGACTTTTAATGGATAAATTAAATAAATTTTCGAGATTAAAAGCGAAAAAGCCAACAGATAAACCTATGGCAGACTATCAAGCAAAGCTGGCTGAGCATGGGTTAACACGCGAGCAAGTCATCGCTACCGAACGTAAATTGGCGAAGTTTGCTAATACCATGGATTCGTTAGTACGTATCCCTTTTACCAAACAAGGGATGGGCGCTGATGCGGCACTATCGACTATTCCGCTAGCAGGAGATTTGGCTGGACTTGCCTTGACCAGCTATGCGTTTGTATTGGGTCGTCAGCTAGGTGTCCCAGCGCATAAAATGACACCAGCAGTCAGACTGGCGCTCATCGATATGGTGGTTGGCATCGTACCTGGTATCGGGACGCTGCTGGATATCTTTATACGTCCTAGTCGTAAAACATTGAGCATCGTACATCAGCACCTACAAGATGAGTATGGCATCACTGAAACCATGCATATGGATCGGCCATTTTTACATCAATCACTAGAAGACAAACAGCAGCAAAGTCGCTTTTGGCGTAATCCAATCGTTGCTTGGCTCTATCTGCATATACCTGACATATTAGGGCTAGTCGTTTTGATATTTATTGTTTGGGGATTGTGGGCCGTGATGAGCTGGCTGGTCAGCCTGTTTGGGCAAACAACTGGCTTTGGCTAAACCAAAGCAATAAAAAAGGCGGCACACGATCGTAACGTGTACCGCCTTTTTTATTGCTTAAAATATTATTTTTAATGGGCTTAAGCTATGTGTCTTCTAATAAATTATTCAGTGATGACTTCAGCTTCAGCACTGACAGCATCGAAGCTGGTGACTTTATTGTTTTGAATAAGATCTATAGCGCTACCACCACCATGACTGACCAGCTGAATACTACCATCTGTTGAGCGATAAGTAGGATTATTACCTTGGCCTTCTGGTGCGCTTAGGGTCATTTTGGGTTTATTAGGTAAGGTTACGATGGCATTGAGTACGCCCGCAGCCGAGGTTTCAAAGACGACGGATAAAGTTTCACCTGACGCGCTTTTATAACGTACATCAGTGATTTGCGCGCCTTTAATCGCTTGTTCTGGATTAGGGGTCGCGGCTGCAGTATTTGGTTCTATTTCTACCGTTTCGATATCGTTTTCAAGCTCGTTTAAGTTAACATCGTGCTCTGAATCTGTGATGGAATCAACCGAGTTTTGAGAGCTGTCTATAGCTACATCATTATCACTGTTATCATTAACAGGCGTACTTTGAACGGTTGTTTCAGCTTGGGCTTCGTTAGCTGTTTCAGGTTCTGGTTTCTTTTGGCAGGCAGTCAGTATCAGCACACTAAAAAAAATGGCGGGAAAAACACGCAAGTAGGACTTGGATTTTAGTGAAGCTAAAGTAGGGGCTTTCATAATGAGGTTGTTATCCATCAAGAGGGGTTTATTTAAGCATAGTAAGCTGTGAGCAGTAATTTGCTATTGAATGACAATATATGACTAAGTGCTTACGGTAATAACTAGCTTTCGCTGTCCGCCATATTTTTCGAGGTTGTCTCTATGCTCACATAGGTAAATACCTTGCCACATTCCTAGTCCTAATGCGCCATTGATAAGTGGAACGGTTAAGCTGACCCCAAGCATTATACTTTTAAAATGAGCTGGCAGATCGTCTGAACCTTCTAGCGTATGTCGATATTCTGGCTGGTCGGCTGGTGCTATTTTGTTAAGCCAGTCTTCGGTATCTAATCTGACATCTGGATCAGCATTTTCGTTGATAGCGAGACTGGCGGAAGTATGCTGTAAAAATAGGTGTACTAGACCTGCTTTAGATGTATGAGGTATTAGCGCCTCGATGGCATCTTCAATCATTGGTGTTATGATATGAATACCGCGCGCATAGGCAGGCAATGTAAGAGTGGTTTGTTGGTAAGCCATTTGAATATGTCTCGTTATTATACCAAACCCAAAAAATATACTTAGCGGTGTCAAACTCATTTAGCCCATAAGGCATAGTACTTAACCTCGTTTTGCTTGATACTCTGATTTTTGGGAACGGTATTAAAATTACTTTCAATACTTAATATTACAAGATATTCGTAGGCGTTGAAAGCGATGCCTTAAGAAGGACGAAACTCACTTCAAGGTTCTTTAATTGAGCGGCGTTTGCAAACGCGTGCGATTTGGCGAGAGTCGTGCAAGCATCGCCGCTGACAATGGTGCAAACGAGCCTAGCATCATATCTACTAGCGTTTCAGCACATATTGGTGCCAGCGCATAACCTTTAGCGCCCATTGCACTCATTGTCCAAATTCGTTTACTACCGACTAACTGCCCAACCATCGGATGATAATCAGGGGTCTGGGTGCGAATGCCTGCGCGTCCCTGCCACAGACTGGTATCTGTTGGAATGACCGATTCCATCTCAGGAATGGCAGTGACTAGTTTTTCGCGGCTAATCTGGTGCTCTTCATTACGAATATCAGTGTCTGTATCATTGCGCACAAAGCTTGCGCCTAGTAATAAATACTGTTCGCCTTCTACTACCTCATTCAACTTACTGTCACCAGCTTGCCCGCTAAATGAGGTGCAATAGCCACCGTACTTGAGAGGAAGTTTGGGCAGTTTTGCCCATTGTGCTGCTGAGGGTATAAACCAAGAGAGTTGCCCACGGATTTTACGGCAATCAAAAATACGCTTATCTAGCTGATGACTCTCATAAGCGGCGCAAATCACCACATTATCAGCGCTAATAGTCATCGTGCCTTTTTCGTGATTACTGCCTTCAATACAAACATGGCTTTCCATCTCGTTAATGCTGCTAACTTCTAATTGTTGAAAGTGAATTAGCGGATGCGTCAGTATTATATTTTTTAATGCTTGAGGATTGACCAAACCGGATTGGGGTAAGTACAAATTCTCTGATAAATCCTGATCTTTTAATCCAGTAGTCTCTTTTGCTTGTGCAAGCGATAGCGTGGTTGCCATATCGTCGGGATAATCTAAAATTTGCTCCGTACCGATATTGGCTTTAATAAGTAGATCAAGGGCGCCAGTTAACTCAAGTACGGGCGCTGTATTTTGCTTTGCAGCCTTGTCATTAAGCTTTCGATATAGTCTGCTGCTATAGAGATAACCTATGGTATGCAGATGCTCGTCGACATGATGGATAGGCGTCATTTTGGGTGCGAGTAGGGCGCGAGGGTTACCTGATGCTCCGGCTAAGGGGGCTGATTTATCTAGTAAGGTGACAATGATACCGCGATTGGCTAGCGACCATGCTGTTAGCAGTCCAGAGACGCCAGCACCAATAACTACGATATGATTGTGAGCGCTAGATAGCGTAGAACTGCTATCACTATCATTCGAATATACTTTATCAGCCATGACCGCCGTTAGCATTTCACGCTTACGCCCAAAGCCTTTAACTTTTTTAATCTCAAATCCACAATTTTGTAGCGCACGTTTGACAATACCGGCACAGCTATAGGTGGCTGCAGTCGTCTTTGAACGTGACAGGCGCTGAATTTGTGCAAAGATATTTTCAGCCCATAAGGTACTATTGCAAGAAGGTGCAAAGCCATCTAAAAACCATGCATCAATGTAGGGCGCTGGCTTGGTAGAAGTATCCAAAGCTAATTTGGCTAAGCTGATAGCTGCATCGCCCAACCATATATCAACGGTCAAATTATCATTGAAAAAATGCAAGCGATGACAGCCCGCGATAAGAGGAGGATAGGCAGATAAAAATAGCTCAATTATCTCTGTCAGCTCGGGCGCACGCTGTCCCCATAATGCCAGTATCTGCGTTAAATCCGCAAGCGGTATAGGAAATTTTTCGGTGGTAATAAAATGCAGTTTCGCAGTCGCTAATTGTGGATGCGTTTCACGCAGTTGTCGCCATAGCTGCCAAGTTGCCAAGAGATTTAGTCCAGTACCAAAACCCAATTCAGCAATGGTAAAGCATTGCTTTGGTGCAAGGTTTGCCAGTCGCTCTGGTAGCTGGTTATGTGCCAAAAACACATGACGCGACTCTGCTAGTCCGTCGGCATGTGAGAAGTAAACATCCTCAAACTCACCTGACACTGGCACCATATTACCTGTATCATCCATTTGCCAATCAATCTTGGCAGGAGTAATGACGTTTGATGGTTCAGCATTTTTGATTTGAGCGGTAGGCATGAAAACGTTCTTAGGAGCGTTGATGGCTCTATTAGAGAAGCTTAAACATTAAATCAGCTTGGAAATAGTTAGGCGTAGTAGGCGTGAAATATCGAATAGAGTCTATCAATAACAACTGCTGATACTACCAGCGCTCACGACGCACAAACACTAACCACGAAACAAAAATACCGACCAATAAGCTAATCAACACCGTGAAAGCACCATATAAAAACAACTGACCTTTGCTCTCATAGACTAAGACGTTAACTTGAGTTTGCAGATCATTAACTTGTCTTTGTAGCTGTGCATTGCGACTGAGTAGCGCTTGGTTGGCATCGGATAATGCTTTATCTGAAGGCTGTAGTTGTGCTGCTAAAGTATTGTTAGCTGGTGTCGTTGATTGATTAGCGTTATTTTGATTCGTTGCAGGCGGCGTTGCTGCCGGATCGGTATTCGTGACCGTTGGGGCAGCTTGCGCTGATATCGCAGTGATGACAATGATGCTAGCAAGATTATATTTATAACATTTTTTTAACAAAGATGAGCGCTGACTCACGATGGCACTACCTTATCTGCTATGTCGTTAGTAGGTGCTGGCAACGTTTTTATAAAAGGCTTGATATCAACGTGACTGTACACGCCATCACGTAGATAAGGTTCTGCGCTTGCCCATGCCTGCGCTGCTTCAAGTGAGTCAAAATCTGCAATAATGAGACTGCCTGACATATCACTTTTACCATGTTCAATAGGGGTTGGCCCTGCAATAACTAGGCGTTGCTCGCGACTTAAAGCTTGTAAACGTTCAACGTGTTCAGCACGCGTAATTTGACGCTGTGCTGCGCTGTTGGCCACATCATGACCAATGATAGCAAATAAAGACATAATCCTTCCTTAATAAGTAGTAAGAATAAAGAGTTATAATCGGTAAGAATAATACTGATTTGTCATTAACAATTAATTATTGTCGCTATGGGTATTTAGAAACCATTTAACTTTTATTATAAAATAACGAATACCAAAGTATATTTTATTTTTAATGCTGATAGAAGTAAGCAAGCAGGATACTATTATTAACCTTTATTTCGCAGACTTGTCAGTTAAGGCTGGATTTAGATGCTTTTTTAATACCGCAAATTGAGCGACAACGAACACCAACATAATCGGAATCCAGCCATAGGTTTTAAAGTTAATCCATGCTTCATCAGACATTGTAAATGCCGTGATATAATGTAATACGCCCATAAAGGCAAAGAACAGTGCCCATGCGACAGTTAGCTTTTTCCAGCCACTCATCGTTAGGGTGAACACATCTTTCATCGCTAGTTGCATTAGAGGCTTGTTGATAGCCGCACTAATAAACAACGTTAAGGCAAAGATACCGTTGATAATTGGTGATTTCCAACGTAGATAGATGTCATCACGTAGCAGTAGCGTACCACCACAAAACACAATGGTTAATAGTAATACAACCCATTGCTGCTTATCGAATTTACCTTTTTGGCGCACGAAATGAATCGCATAAATGATAATAGTTGCAATCAGCAAGGCACCTGCTGCTGCCAAAATACCGCTCTGACGGGCAGTAATAAAAAAGGCAATCAGAGGAATGAAGTCTAGTAATGCTTTCATAACAAGTGGGATGTCCAACAAAAACGTAGTGGGTAGTTTACACGTCTACTGCGCTAAAAAAAAGCAGACAACACTACAATCATATTCGATAATAGGCGTAAGCCATAATACGTATCATTACTATTCATCCATTTAGCTATAGTCAATCCACTATAAAAGAGTTACAGCGTTAACCTCGTTTGAAGTATCACTTATACATCTGCACTCGGTTGCCTTGTACATCTTTTAAATTGAATCAATTATATTATTTATTCAATTATTCCCAATTAATCCATCAATATCCGTATTAAAAACCTAAGGCCAACTTTATGAAATTCGATTTACATTGCCATAGTACCTGTTCTGATGGCACTTATGCACCGGCAGATGTAGTGCAGCGCGCGCATGCAGCTGGTGTCGATGTGCTGGCATTAACTGATCACGATACTTTACTAGGCATTGATGAAGCTAGAGCAGCAGCAACTGCATATGGAATGACGCTTATCAATGGCGTTGAGATTAGCTGTGAGCATACGCTAAACGGTGGTTATGGTAAGAATAAATCAACTAATAAAATCATTCATGTGCTTGGACTCGATTTTACAGATCGCGAAAAAATGCATGAAACCTTATTACAATTGCAAGAAAGCCGGGCAACTCGTGGTCAGCGTATCACTGAAAAACTCAGTAAGCTGCTGGATATTGATTATGATGAGCTTTGGCAAGCCGTACTTGATAAAGCTGGTGGCAATCCACAAGCAGTTGGGCGTGCGCATATTGGGCAAGTGTTATTTGAGCGTGGCGAAGTTAAGACCGTACAAAAGGCTTTCGATAAATATTTAGCCGACAATAAATCCGCTTATGTGGCGATTGATGCCCTGAGTATGGCGGATGGTATTGAGCTGATTCATGCTTGCGGCGGTAAAGCAGTGCTCGCGCATCCAACGCGTTATCAGCTTTCGGCTACACGAGTACGTAAGCTTATCGAAGAGTTTGCTCAGCTTGGCGGTGATGCTTGTGAGTTACCAGCGACTAGTGAGCCGATCAGCACCCGAAAAATGGTTGATCGTAGTATTGCTGAACATGAGCTTGTCGCTTCAATTGGTAGTGACTTTCATGGTAGTAATATGCCATGGCGACGTTTGGGTGATGTGCCAAGTCTGACTACTGAGCAGCTCGGAGTCTGGCAACTTTTTGAAAATACTAGTTATTAATTATGAAGCAATTATCAACCATATATCGTATATAGATACCCTTTATAACAATCGTATTGCTAAACTATTTGAAAGTTGTCAAACTCAATAATAAACATATTAGAATTATACGAGTAAGAATAACATTCACAAAAACGAGTATAGTGCTGCGTCGATGGATGGCTTGATAAAAATTACAAAGCATATCAATCATTTAAAGAGTAAACCAATAAGATGCTCATCTGCCATATCCTAGGATTAATACTAATATAGTAATAAAGGCGCAACGCTTTTAATGCTTTGAACTTATCTATCAGTCTGTCAGTGGCTATCAACAAACGATTCCGTTTGGGTTAGTGTTAACGACAGATTGAATGTGCACGTGGTAACGCGTATATGGTTACATCGATATATCGGCTAGGCTACAAAAAACTTTCCCAAATGATTTTTGAGTGGCAAGCTGCGGATAGAGCATCATTGTTAGCCTTGTTCATTGTGATGGAAGTCACCATGCATTGGTTATGGTGTCTACTTGTATGGTTACGGCAAGATGCCTTTGGCAGCTATGTAGATATGGCGCTATTATATCCAATATGGGTAACCATAACGCTGATGGGATTGTTTTTTTGGTGGATGGTAGGCCATTTATCGCATATTAAAAATGACTATAAACGTCTACATAATTGGCAAATCGTACTAATTTTTGTCTATAGCTTATATATTGCAGTTGTCGTTTTGGTAATGGGTCATAGTAGTTTGGTCTCAGGAGTGTCGCTAGTTGGCGGTACTATGCTGGCGATGATGCTGGTACGCCGTCGTTATATTTGGTATGCATTCTTAATTCAAGTATTCTTGATTATGTTAGTGGCTATTTTGCCTTATTTGGGCGTGAATTTGCCCAGTATGCGTCAACTCACCATTACTTCGTTACCGCTTGGTACTTATAGTTATCAGACTTATACCGAGATGACTAATATGGAAAATGCGATAGCAGCCACTATTTTTCAAGATGGTACGCTTAGCTGGGATAGCATAAACGAGATTCGTCGTTCTTCAGTATTCTTTTGGCGTGCAACGCACATGTATTTGGCATTGCCCAAAGCTATTTTTATGGTATATGTATTTAGTACACTATTATTAATCTTAGATAACAGTAAAAAAGAAATTATACAGCATGCCAATCATGACGAGCTGACAGGACTGAAGAATCGACGCTATGGTCTGACCCAAATGCGGCAAACGCTAGCAGATTTGACAGATAATCAGGACTATACGGTTATCTTATTGGATTTAGATTTATTTAAAGATATTAATGACAATTATGGTCACGAAGTCGGCGATCAGGTGTTAAAAGAAGTTGCCGATATATTGATGAATACGTTCACTGATACAGATATTGTCAGTCGTTATGGTGGCGAGGAATTTTTAATCGTCTTGCCTGATATAGCGCATGATTTAGCGATGACTATTGCAGAACAATTGCGTTGCGATATTGCCAATCACGTGATTCAAGTAAATTATAGTCTCAGCTTTAGTATAACGGCGAGTCTAGGGCTTTATACATTGACTCATACTGAGCGGACATGCATTAAGCAAAGATATGCCTCTATAAAGTCAAAAGAACACGCACCGCAGCTAACAAAGTCGCAGATAGTTAAGTCGCGAAGAGGCAAGCGGGTGACTAAACAAGCTCCAGAGCTACCAAAGGCGCAATTGCCAAGTGATATTTGCCAGCGCTTAATTAGGATAGCAGACAAAGCTTTATATGAAGCCAAAGATCGTGGCCGTAATCAAGTCGTTAGCGCCAACGAGATGCTAGCAGCGGAAAATAGTAATATTGAGCCCCTTTATTGCAGCTAATGACAGCGCAGTTTAATAAAGATTGTTTGACCTTCATGCACTATGCACTTAATTACAAGGTGCTTAACCGTTGCACCAAGCTTGCCAATACACTGGTCGCAAAACTGCCAGTCGTCAACGTAAAGTTTAATACCAGCGTTTGCTCATTACTATTTTGACTACCTTGCCATTCCCAACTCAAGGCTTCAATCGGCAATCGTAGCGCTCGTCGTTGTGCTTTCACATCGCGCTTCTCTAACCCCATTGCCAGCTGTGTTAATAACGCACTACTCTGTACCACATCGTTTTCAAGCTGAGCTGTTATGCCGCTTACTTTAACGTTATCCATACCCCATAACACACCGGTCGGATGAATATCACCGCTGGCAACTCGCGCTCGTAAAGTGTCGTCAATTTCTTCACTGGTAAATATCGAGCCTGATCCATCTAGGTTAAACACTTCACCTGTGAGTCCAGTATTCCAACTGCCCGCGCGTACCCTTGCAGCCAATATCTCATTAAATATTAAGCTACGCGCGGCGGACAGTTCCATAGAATTTTGCTCTCGCGGCGCACGTTTGCGTTTACTCTTCTTTGGCTGAGGTCGACTTTCTGGCGCTGGACGTGCAAACAACGCCAATGCTTCTCTAATGTTATTACCATTCCATCCAAAACGCTGTGGTCCAAAGTAATTGGGCACGCCGTTGACACTTATATTTTGCAAATGCTGTTCTACAGACGACTTATCTTCATTTTCCAACTCAATATCTCGCAAGGTGATAATAAATTGATTAGCTCGGTGCGTACCACGATTAAGCTTTTTATTGTGCCAATGTTGAGCAAGGATAGTGACCGACTCGCTGTCGCTGATATCTACTGGTGCAAACTCAGACTCTGGCAATTGCCTCAAAGGTATTCTTAAGCTAAACCATTGTGTCGTTAGCGCATGACGGTCTTTGAGTCCTGAATAACCGACATCACGTAAGGGAATCTCTGCCCACTCTGACAGTAATTTAGCCAGATAGGCAGTATTCACCCCTGACTTCTCTATATGTAGCCATAAGTGCTCACCCTCGCCAGTAAAGTCTAACGGCAATATTTCATTGACGACAAAATCTGTGTTATGGGTCTTGTAAGTCGCTTGTTTGAGAGGTGGCAAAGTTGGCTGCGGTAATTGCGCAGTATCCGTCGCTGCCTCGATATCAATACTTGAAATATTCACTAGCTTGCTATCAACTGGCTGACTATTTAAATCAGATTGGGCAATAGAGTTATCTGTCATTTCGTTCTGGTTAACTTGAGAATTCATAAAGTCGTCTTGTATTTTGGTTATAAGCTTTAGGTTGAAAGAATAGAGCTATTCGTTAAAGGCTAGTAAAGGTTAGGAAGTTACGTTTTGCAACGCAGCAAACATACAAATAAACAGCGTACGCTAACTGGGCTTGCTACTATCAATGAATCTACTTTTTTTAAATGTATACTTGATACTAAATAAAATGGTTACATAACATTATTATGCGTTACTGGTACAAATTTTTCTCGCTTGCTGTGCCTACGCCGACAGAGGCTTCGTAAAATTCATTCCAGTAACGCTTGGTAGTCCGCAGTAATCCTGTATTCATTAAAGTATATCGACTATCTCAAACACGTTTTACGCAGAACATAATTATAACTGTTAAGGATGACCTATGAGCCAAGTTAATAATAACCAAGCCGATAACAAAATCGCCGCCAAAAATCTAGTAACGATCAATAAATCTGACATTCCAAGTGGCGGTATGAAGTCATATAAACAAGATGACGATAGTATCATTTTAATTACCCGTGATGAGGACGAGTTTTTTGCCTTTGATGGCAAATGTCCTCATGTTGGTGCAGATTTAGGTGATGGCATGCGCTGTGGTAATCGAGTGGTCTGCCCGTGGCATCATGGCAGTTTTGACAGCCGCGATGGCACGCTATTAGAGCCAGTTGCCATGCGCGGATTGACGCAATATGAGCTGACAGATGAGGGCGATAGCTTGACCGTCAATACCTCAGCGAAGATAGATAAACGCGTTGAAAACGACAAGCTGACTGATACCCATACTATTATCATTGGTGGCGGCGGTGCTGGTTTTATGACGGCCAATCAGCTGCGTCATACTGGCTATGGCGGTAAGATTACCTTGATTAGTAAAGATGATAAAGCCCCTTATAACCGTCCTTTATTGTCAAAAGCATTTTTGGCAGGAAAAATGGAAGAGAAATATCTGATGCTTGGCGGCAGCGAGTGGGCCAGTAAAAATAATATCGAACTACGCTTAAACCAAACCGTCAGTAAAGTACTACCTAATGAGCGCACTATCGTGATGAAAGATGAGAGTGGCAATAGTGAGCAGCAAACAGCCGACTTCCTAGTGGTAGCGACAGGTGCTGAGCCTAAGATACCGCCTTTTAAAGGTGCTGATTTGAATGGTGTCTATACGCTACGTAGTATGGATGATGCCAAAGACATCAAAGCGGCCAGTGATAGCAAGCATGTCGTCATTGTAGGTACGGGCTTTATCGGCATGGAAGTGGCGTCTGCTTTAATGGAGGCGAAGAAGGCAGAATCTGTCACCGTTATTGGGCGCAGCCGCCGCGTCATGAGCAATATAGTCTCTGAAACGGTGAGTAATGCGCTCATTAAACTTCATGAAGAAAAAGGGGTGAAGTTCACATTTGGCGCGGGTGTTGATGAAATCAATGGAGAAGGTAGTAAAGTCAGCGGTGTAAAACTGTCAGATGGCAGTACGATTGCAGCAGATGTTGTCATTTTAGGTACTGGCGTAGCACCACGTATCGAGATTTTAAATGAGGTGAACGCTCCAGATGGCGTCCAAGTGGATGAGCATCTACAACTGCGTGATGGCGTCTATGCGCTCGGTGATATTGCTAAAGCGACCAACCAAATGGGACGTATGCGTATTGAGCATTGGCGGGTGGCTCTGCAACATGGCATCGTGACGGCAGCAGCTATCTTAAATCAAGACAATGTCAACTCGCTAGAGGAACGTATTCCTTTCTTTTGGACGGCACAATATGGCAAAAGCCTACGCTATAGCGGACATGCAGCCTCGCCAGATAACAATATCTTGTTTGGCTCGCCAGATACGCTAGATTATATTGAATATTACTTTGATGACGATGGGGAAGATACGCGTGCGAGTGCTGCTAGCACGTTAGGGCGCGATAAAGAGCTGGTCGCCTTTTCTGAGCTACTCCGCCGTGGTCATGTGCCAACGCGTGCGCAAATCAATGCAGGATTTAATCTTATCGACCAAGCACAGGCGTTATCACGCTAGTACTTAAATCTGATAAGGTTTACTATAAAGGCTGGTCTATTAATTTAGGTCAGCCTTTTATACTAAATAAACGGAAAAGGACAACCAGTTTCATGAATAAAGAACAGATAAATAAAGAACAGATAAATAAAGAACAGATAAATAAAAATCACTTGAATAGAGAATCTGTATTTTTACGACAAGCAGAAGCGGATGATATTGACGCACTCGAACAGTTACTAAACCGCTGCTATCGAGAGACGGAGGGCTGGACCAATGAAGCGGATTTAGTCGGTGGTATTCGTATCACTCAAGCTGAGCTAGCAAGCATCATTGCCAATCCAAAACACTATCTGTTCATTTATCCAAAAACGACCACAGGCGAACGCGGTGGAGATGAAACCGGTGAGCTGTTGGGTTGTATTGCGGTCGATATAAAAGTTGATGACAATACAAATGAGAGCAACCTTAATAGGACTGACAATGATAACAAAGCTTATATTGGTATGTTTGCCGTACATCCAGAGCTGCAGGGGCAGGGCGTTGGTAATGTGATATTACAAGCCGCCGAAACTTTCGCTGAAAGACATTTAAAAAGTAACAGCCAACCAACCCGTCTTACTATGTCTATTTTAAGCCATCGACCTGAGCTATTGGCTTACTATCAGCGCCGTGGTTATCAGTTCAATGGTAATAAGATGCCATTTCCATATGATGGCAATAATGGCGAACCAAAACGTCAGGATTTAGAGTTATTAGAATTAGAGAAAATCGTTAACGCTTAAAGGTTAACTTTATCTATATCAAACTTGAGCTAACCCCAAAAATGCCCAAAGGTCATAAACAAGCCAACGCTTAGCAGAACAAATGCCACGATAATTAAACGCTTAAACCAGTTGAAAGCAGGCAAGCGCGTGGCATTGTCATCAGACATCAGGTAAGCAAACAAAAACAATAGGCTTGCTGCCAAAGTCATGATGCCTAGACCAATTGGTAATATAAAAAGGTATACCTGCCACACAGTCATCTCGCAACGGTCATTATTAAACGCATCATAGCAGTATCGTGATTGTGCTGTCAGTATGTGGTTTTACACTAAATAAAAAATAGGCAATAAAAAAGGCTATTCCGTCAAGAATAGCCTTTCTTCTAATAGCACCCAGTCTATCTAACGCATCGTCACAAATTCTTCCGAACCCGTAGGATGAATAGCAACGGTATTATCAAAGTCAGCTTTGGTCGCGCCCATTTTTATCGCCACCGCAAAGCCTTGAATCATCTCATCAACGCCATAGCCAATACCATGCAAGCCAATCACTTTTTCATCCTCACCCAAGCATACCAGCTTCATCACGCATTTTTGACGGTGCTGGGTCACCGCACTATACATAGAGGTAAAGGTCGATTTATAGCACTTAATATTATCCTTACCATATTCCTTAACAGCATCGATTTCAGACAAGCCAATCGTACCGATAGCAGGGTGGGTAAAGATGACCGTTGGTATCAAATCATAACTTAGATGCTCATTAGTCTTATCATTAAATAAGCGCTCAGATAGGCGACGACCTGCGGCAATAGCTACCGGCGTCAAATCAATACTGTTCTCAATAATATCGCCGACCGCGTAAATGCCCTCGATATTGGTGTTTTGAAACTTATCAACTTTGATTTTGCCAAACTCGTTAGTGTCCACACCCGTCACTTGCAGGTTAATATTGTCCGTAGAAGGCGCGCGACCAATCGCCCAAATCAAGCAATCTACGGTATCAAGAGCGCCGTCTTTGGTAAATAACTCTAAACAGCCATCTTCTTTTTTATTGACTTCCGTCAGTGTGGTGTCGGTGTGCAATTGAATGCCGTCTTGCTCCATCTCTATCAGTAAAGTCTCTACGATAGTATGGTCAAACGAGCGCAGTGGCGAGTGTTGACGCACATACAGATGCACCTCAGCGCCTAGACTGTTAAGGACGCCCGCAATCTCAACCGCGATATATCCTGCACCGACAATAGCCACACGTTTTGGCAAATGGTTTAACCTAAAAAACCCATCAGAATCAATACCGTGTTCTGCGCCTTTGATATCAGGAAGAATAGGATGACCGCCTGTAGCAATCAAAATATGGTCGGCGGTAATATGCTCACCGTTAACCTCGACCGTATTGGTATCGATAAATTTGGCAAAGCCTTTTATCACTTCAACGCCGTTCTTTGCCAAGTTATTATCATAAGAGCGGTGAATGTTTTGGATATATTGTTGACGACTATTGACCAGCTTTTGAAAATCAAAGCCTTTTACTTCCACATTAAAGCCATAATCTGGCGCATATTTTTCGATGGCTTCGGCAACTTGTGCCCCATACCACATCACCTTTTTAGGTACGCAGCCCCAGTTTACGCAGGTGCCGCCCAATTGGTCAGCTTCGATAATGGCGCATTTTTTGCCATAGCTCGCCGCTCGATTAATCGAAGCAATGCCGCCGCTACCGCCGCCAATGGAAATATAATCGTAATGTTTTGTCATTGTTATGTCTCTTTATTAAGTTTTGGTGCAATTTTGAACTCTATTGTAATGGGTATCATTATTAATCTTACAAGGTTTTGCTTATAAGGATATGCCAGCTAGTATCAGAATATAAAAGCATTTAGGCGAAAATAGCTTGATATCTAAACCTATCTACACCCACTTAAACAATGGCACGCCGCCTATAAAATAACAGTCCAGGAATGGACAAACCTAGCACCAATCCTGAAGTCACAAACAAGGCCTCAAACAAATACACCATCATTTGGCTAAATAATTCGTCGGAAAAACCAAAATAACCAATCTGCACCATACTGACCATCGCCTTATAAGCAGCGATACCTGGCATCATACAGATGACGCTCGGTGAAATTAACGCTTTGGGCGGTAGCGTATACTTTTTAGAAAAGTAAACGCCCAAAAAGCTGGCAAGCATCGCCCCAAAGAAGCTGGCAACCACCAGATGGATGTGCTGATAGACAAGTGCTGTTTTTAACCCAAATCCAAACGCGGTCATCAGCAAACACGGCAAAATATAGCGTTTGGGCACGCTGAACATAAGCGTCCAACCAAGGGTAATGATACACGACAGCACCACGGTCTCAATGAACCACATGTCAAAACCCCCAGTGCTGTATTTGCAGTAAAACCAGTGCCATCACAATGCCAACGCACGCTGACAAGGTCAACATATAGGTAAAAACGGCACGTCCAACGCCAATATTGACATAGCCCTTTAAAATATCTGAGAAAGAATTGATCAAAGGAAAGCTTGGTATCAAAAGTAGAACGCTAGAGGCAACGGCAATATCTGCATTATTACCAATATCAAAGTAATAGGTCGTCGCCCCAATCAAAGAGGCGATAAAAGCCGTAACAATGACCGTGATAAAGGGATTGAAGTGGTGCTTAGCCAAATAAATGCGGGTAAACATTGCTACCATGCCAGCGATAAAGGTTACGGCGGTAATCGACCAACTGCCGCCATTAAGATTCGCAAACGCGGCACAAGATGCGCCAACAAATATGCCCACTAGCCACGTTGGATAAACCGTTTTATCTAATTCATCAAACGCAAGGGTGGTGCGGTCAGTAAGCTCAGACTTCAGCTTATTGTTATATAGCTTGTGGCTATTTGTATCGGCTTCGGTTTTATTGATAATTTGCTGGATTTGTACCAATAAATTGACATTGATGCTTTGATTAATAGTGTCTCGAGTGGTGGTGATACAGCGTTCATCACAGATGGTCGTCAAGGTGATGGCATTAAAATTAAGCGAACATTCTACGCTACTCATTCCCAAAGCGAATCCCAAACGTTTAGACAAGTCAACCACCACAGCGGACTCGGCACCATATTGCATAAGGAGTAATCCGCAGCGCACGCATAATCGAGTAATGCGCTGTTGCTGTACGTAGCTGATAGAGGTCATTGGGCGAGTACGCATGTTGGCTATTGTGATTTTTATGAATGGTATTAGTATAAACAGTGTGAGTCGTTATGAGGTATCGATACGGCAAGGTAACGATAGCATAACTTGCCGTGCTTATTTGCTACTATTATAAAGCGTAAACCACTGTCGCAAGGAGAATAAAATGCATATCGCTATCTTAACGCTGACTTTTGCGCTATCCGGATGTAGCTCATTAAAAGAAAAGCGCCAACGTATGGGCGGCCTGCACGCCCGCTTTGGCAATACGCCAAGCGTCGCGGTATGTGAGAGCGGCGAGCGTGATCGACATGATGCCAGCGAGTGGACATTCGTTATAGTCGGGCTGTCTAAACGTGAAGTCGAGTCGCAGTGTAGTCAGATAGAGGAGAAGATAGAACGGACGGTAGATGCAAAGATGATGAATGTTGAGAGAGAGTTTATTTAGGTTGTGAGCTTTGGCT
The DNA here is from genome assembly GCF_051970275.1 of Psychrobacter sp. ASPA161_9. Classification (NCBI taxonomy): domain Bacteria; kingdom Pseudomonadati; phylum Pseudomonadota; class Gammaproteobacteria; order Moraxellales; family Moraxellaceae; genus Psychrobacter; species Psychrobacter sp. ASPA161_9. The sequence goes on from NZ_JBEFNI010000002.1 coordinate 239,527, forward strand.
AGCTTACGATCTAAGTTAGGTTTTCTGTCAAATTATTAGTATTATCTAACCACATTTTTATAGAAGGTTCGTTGTTCGGATTATCAACAATGTTTTCTCGCAGTAGATCTAGTATCCATAGCCTAATTTCTTCACGTTTACCACTAATATCTCCTAGACATGGATGTAATAAAATTGAATGGATAAATAACTTACGGTATCTTTGGTTACTTTCTATATCTGCCCAAATTACCTGTTTCAAAATATCTTTATCAATTAGCTTTAGGAGGTCTTTATCATGACTATTCCAGGCTCTACGACTATTTTTATGAAAATCTAAAAATATTGAAAGTATCTTTTTAGAGCTAAAACTGTTAGTTCTGAAGCTCGCTAGTGAATTAACAGTAAAATCGTAGAAGCGATCTTCAGGCTTTTTTCCAAAAAAATAGAAGTCATCTATAGACATATGACTTTTAGATGACCTAACTGATTGTTCAATATGTCTTTTAATATGGTCTTCAAGTTGAGTAGCCAAGTCTGACCTATTGCTAGTTTCGAGAATATCACAATAAAAGCTTAAGTTACTTAATTGTTCTGAAGATAGACTGCTACAAGCTACATAGTATAATCGTTCGGCAAATTTTGGTTCGATCCCCAAGTTATGAAACTCTTGTAACACTTGGGTCTTCAGTCTGCTATCTTCTAAGTTTCTCTCATTGATAGTATCTTTTTCATTTAGAAGTTTCGCCATATCACTGTTTAGGTCTAAATCTCTAACCAATGAAACAACGAAATGACCCCAACCTGAAATAATGAAGTTTGAAATAAATGGTTCGATAATATCTCGAATTTCATTAAGTTTTTCAAACTGTTTGAGAATGTGTAAGTCTTTCTTAGATGATGTTTCACTAGAAGATGATTTTAAGTCTATGAGCCGATCTGAAAAAACTGGATTTTTCTCATCGAGAATTGTTATAAACGATTCAAAATCTATCTCTGAACCTAGTAATTTAGGCATATCATGCGCAAACATAATTACTAAAAGAAACTCTAATATTTGTTTCTTACTTACTAAAGATAGTTCACTGCCTGAGTTATCTATTATAATCTTTAAAGTGCTCTGAACACGTTGATAAAATCTTAAGTTCTTTATATTTAATGTTTGATAGAATAGCTCGTATATGGGAAATAAGTCATTATCATCAACTATATCTTTCTTAATAATGGTTATCGATTCACTTAGAGTTAAGATTTCATCAAAGACTTTTTCTTTGTATTCATGAAATTTTTTATTAGCTTTCCCTTCGTGTAGTAAAACAATAACTTTACATTTTTTTTCTAAATTTAAATGATTGACTAGCCCCATTACATCTTTGATATCTAATTTGTCTGATATTCGCTCAATATCGTCTATACATATTAAGGTTTCATTAACCATATTGGATATAGTACTAGTAATCATACTTTTGCTAAGAGATAGAGCAACACCACTGCCTTCAATCTTAGGTAGATCAACTGCCTCAATTGTGTTTTGAAAAACTTTCTTTATTCCAGATAAATTATCACTGCTTTGTGATGTAGAGTAAGATTTGATAGCTATTTCAAATTTTAAGGCATCCAATGAATCAATACCGAATAAGGATACATAAGCAATTTTCTTAACCCGAAAATTTTCACGATGTTTTTTACAGAAATTATTCCAAAAATGAGTCTTACCAATACCCCATTCGCCAGTCAGAGCAATAGCAAAAGGGTCTTTAGTATTGATAAGCTCAAAAAGCTTCTTCTCAAGATTTGCTACATTTGCCATTGCTCATTACCTTACAGATGTTCTTAAAATAATTATCATGTTAATACTAAAATAAAAACTCAACCCAACAAAAAAGGCCACTCCCTAAAGAATAGCCTTTTATCAATTATTAATTAACTAACTTGTATTAACTCACTTCTTGCATCGCCTGCTTAAGCATTGGCTTTAAGAACTCACCCGTATACGAGCCTTTCACTTCCGCTACTTCTTCAGGTGTACCTTCAGCGATAATCAGTCCACCACCTTTACCGCCTTCAGGGCCAAGATCAATCACCCAATCCGCGGTTTTGATGACGTCCAAGTTATGCTCGATGACCACGATGGTATTACCTTTATCACGTAGGGCATGCAAGATATTGAGTAGCTTATCAATATCATGGAAATGCAGACCAGTGGTTGGCTCATCCAAGATATAGAGCGTCTGTCCGGTATCACGTTTGGCCAATTCACGGGCTAACTTAACACGCTGCGCTTCACCACCTGACAATGTTGGCGCAGATTGACCCAAGCGAATGTAGCTCAAACCAACATCCATCAACGCTTGCAGGCGACGATAAATCGCTGGAATGGCAGAGAAGAACTCAGTCGCATCTTCAACGGTCATATCGAGCACATCGGCGATATTTTTACCTTTATAGTGAATCTCTAAAGTCTCGCGGTTATAGCGTTTGCCTTCACAGGTGTCACACGGCACATACATGTCTGGCAAAAAGTGCATCTCAACTTTGATGAGACCGTCACCTTGACACATCTCACAGCGTCCGCCTTTAACGTTAAAGCTAAAGCGACCCGCTTTGTAACCACGGGCGCGCGCTTCTTGCGTTTGTGCAAACATCTCACGTACTGGCGTAAAGACACCGGTATACGTCGCTGGATTTGAACGCGGCGTACGACCAATCGGGCTTTGATCAATATCGACCATTTTGTCCAAATGCTCAAGACCATTGATGCTGTCATGCTTATCCGCGATGAGCGTTGAGGCATTATTCAACTGCGTGGCGGCGAGTGGCATTAAAGTACGGTTAATCAAAGTGGATTTACCAGAACCTGAAACACCCGTGATACAAGTCATAATACCTATTGGCAGGGTCAAATCTACATCGTGTAAGTTGTTACCGGATGCACCTTTTAGCTCAATAGTCATCGGTACTTTTTTTGGTCTGGCTTTCCCTTTTTCCTCAACCTCTATCGTTTTAGCCTTGTGACGTATGGTTGGAATCTCGATTTTTTTCTTACCAGACATATATTGTCCAGTTAGCGATTCTTCATTGGCCATGATGTCATCGACCGTACCCTGAGCGATAATATGACCGCCATGTACGCCCGCGCCGACACCGATATCGATGACGTGATCCGCTTGACGAATGGCATCTTCATCATGTTCAACGACCAGTACGGTATTACCCAAATCACGCAAGCGTGTTAAGGTTTTTAGCAAGCGATCATTGTCACGCTGATGCAGGCCAATCGATGGCTCATCAAGTACATACATGACACCCATGAGACCTGCACCAATTTGGCTGGCAAGTCGAATACGCTGAGCTTCACCACCCGATAGCGTTTCAGCAGAGCGGGCAAGGGATAGATAATCAAGTCCGACACTGACGAGGAAGTTTAGACGCTCATTAATCTCTTTAAAGATTTTTTCTGCAACTTCGCCTTTATGACCGCCAATCTTCAGCGTTTTATAATAGTCAGCGGCATCACCGATAGACAACTTGACGATTTCAGCGATGGTATGCTCGTTGACGCGGACATTGCGTGATATCTCATTCAGACGCGCGCCATCACAGACGTTACAAGTAGTATCCGCCAAGTATTTCGCCAGCTCATCACGCACAAGGTTACTTTGCGTTTTGGCATAACGACGCTCTAGATAAGGAAGCACACCTTCAAATGGTACCGTCTTATTGGTTTTACGTCCACGCTCATCAGTAAAGTTAAAGGTCAGCTTTTCTTTACCAGAGCCATGCATGATGAGATCTTGCTGCGCGTTTGGCAGCTCTTGCCACGGCGCATCCATATCGATTTTAAAGTGCTTACAAACAGTCGAAAGCAAGCCAAAGTAATAAGCGTGACGCTTATCCCAACCATTAATCGCGCCTTGATTGAGCGATTTTTCATGGTGAGTAATCAGCTTTTCGGCTGAGAAATACTGACGTTTGCCGAGACCATCACAACTTGGGCAAGCACCATAAGGATTGTTAAAACTGAACATACGCGGCTCAAGCTCAGACACTGCGCGATCACAAACCGGGCAAGAATGCTTAGCTGACATGACCTGATTAGCATCGCCACCTTCTTTTGGATTGCCATCCATAAAGTGCAGCGTCACCAACCCTTGTCCTAAACGTAGGGCAGTCTCCAAACTTTCAGCGACGCGGTTGCCTAAGTCATCACGAACTTTAAATCGGTCAACCACGACCTCAATCGTATGCTTTTTCTTTTTATCGAGAGTTGGTAGCTCATCAGTATCGTAGACATCGCCGTCGACACGTACGCGTACGAATCCTTGACCAATTAATTGCTCAAGCAGAACTGTATGCTCACCTTTGCGTTCACGAACCACTGGCGCTAAAATCATTAGCTTGGTGTCATCTGGGAGCGCCATGACTTGATCGACCATTTCGGTGACCGACTGCGCGACCATTGGCTCGCCATGTTCTGGACAATAAGGCGTACCGATACGCGCATAGAGCAGACGCAAATAGTCATAGATTTCGGTAATCGTACCGACCGTTGATCGCGGGTTATGGTTGGTTGATTTCTGCTCGATAGCAATCGCAGGGGAGAGACCTTCAATACTATCGACCTCTGGCTTCTCCATTTGCGAGAGAAACTGACGCGCATAAGCCGATAGACTCTCGACATAGCGACGTTGCCCTTCGGCATAAAGCGTATCAAAGGCCAGCGATGATTTACCAGAACCAGATAGGCCAGTAATCACCACAAATTTATCTCGTGGAATGTCTAAGTCGATGTTTTTTAGATTATGAGTGCGTGCGCCGCGAATCTTAATATGCTCGTGTGCCATCGGTTCTGGGTTTCCTATTTGCTAAAAGCGTTATTAAAACAACTATGTACGTATGGTTATAAAATACAAAAATGTAGATAAGGTTTAATTAAAAGATTTAGTCATGCTACTTGAAAATAGACTACGCTTTATTTGATTATTAAAAATAAAAGGTCTTTATAACCATCATTAAAGATTTATAGGTACTTATTATTTATTGGGGTATTCGATGATTCTAACTATAAAGCGATTCGTTATTTAAATATTGACAAAAGTTTAAATGTTAATTGAATTGGGTTTATTGCTGTAATGTATGTGAATACTAAGTTATCAACGTTAATTTCATTCTCAAAGTTATCATAGAGTAATAAATTAAGGACTTAATGTCACAAAAGGATATAAATAAGCCAATTTCATATTCTTAGACACTATTTATTATGCTTCATCTCTTAAGCTCTATCTTTTAGACTCTATGAGTACTTATAAACTGGGAATATCTACAAACTACGAATAGTTAAGTACTATGAATAATTGCTCGTAATATCATTGTTCGCGTTCATATAAGGCTATCCTGTTTATATACTGCTCTATCATAACTTTTACAACGTCTTACTTTATTGTCATGACTACAGGATTATTCAAGGCATCAGTAGGGATTAGATGCACTTGGTAACAAAATTATTGAGTAAAATGAATGAATTGGGATGGCGTGGAATAGTAAGTCTAGGCAGGAAGACAAAAGTCTCGGCAACTAAGTAGCGAATGTTTTATACTGTGGGGCTTGATTTATGGGTTGAGCAAATAGACGAGCATTTTGCCAAATTATTATTAAATTTGGTACATGTCGCTCTTAGAGCAGGTAGCTCTGGATGCTACTTGTCAGTCTTACTAGCCGATAGTTGCCAGAGGCAGTCGATAGACCCATAAGTGTAGCGCAGCTGTGCATTGTCATAGTGTATAGATGTCAGTCGTGATGTGATAAACCAGTGAGGCAAGTATGAATAGCGTAGAAAAACGGGCAATTCTGGGGGTCGGTGGTATATTTGCCTTGCGGATGATTGGCCTGTTTATGATTGTGCCTGTGTTTTCTGTGTATGGTGACAATTATGCGCATGCCACGCCATTTTTGATCGGTTTAGCGGTCGGTATTTATGGGCTAGGGCAGGCTATTTTTCAGATACCAATGAGCCTTGCCGCGGATAAGTTTCCCCGTAAACCTATCATATTTTTGGGTTTAATATTATTTGCCCTTGGCGGTATCATCGCGGCAAATGCGACTGATATTTATGAAGTCATTATCGGTCGGGCGCTGGCAGGTAGTGGCGCGGTCTCTGCGGTATTGATGGCGCTACTAGCTGATGTGACGCGAGAAGAGATGCGCACTAAAGCGATGGCAACCATGGGCTTGACCATTGCCACCTCCATTATGCTCGCTTTTGCCTTTGGCCCCTTGTTGGTTGGCTCGCTTGGTATTTCGGGGCTGTTTTGGTTGACCGCAGGCTTTGCTGTTTTAGCGATGATGCTACTTTTCGTCGTGCCTACACCGCTACGAGTGCTTAAGCATAATTTGGATAATAAATCGATTGGTCAGCAATTGGCTAGCGTGATAAAAATAGGCGATTTAAACCGTTTGCATATCGGTATTTTTGCGCTACATCTTACCATGACGGCGATATTTGTTATTTTGCCGCATCAGCTAAGTGACGTGATGGGCTTGTCTGTACGCCAGCAGGGCTTGGTTTATTTGCCATTGTTATTTATTGGCTTTGCCGTCGCGATTCCGTTTATCATCATTGCCGAAAAGAAACGCAAAATGCGCCAAGTGTTTTTAGGAGCATTGGCGCTAATGACTGCTTCATTAGCGTTGCTCGCCTTTGGTAGTCATCTTGGTGTGGGTATTATTTTAGGTCTATTATTATACTTTATGGGCTTTAATTTACTTGAAGCCACCATTCCATCATGGATCTCGAAGCGGGCGCCAGTAGCGAATAAAGCGACGGCAATGGGACTTAACTCATCTAGCCAGTTCTTTGGGGCCTTTGTTGGCGGTGCGATGGGTGGCTTACTATTGACGCAGCCAAATCTGCTGGCTTGGGGCATATTAGCCGCTATCATGGGTGCAGCGTTGCTTTTCATTATCCCGATTGCCCAGCCGCCTTATCTATCAAGTACGACAGTAACTATCCCTAAAAATATCAACATTCAAGATTGGTCACGGCAGATGCTGGCAGTAGATGGCGTCGATGAGCTGGTGGTAATGGCAAAAGAACAGGTAGCATACCTTAAGTTAGACAAAACCCAGCTGACCGATACTTCACGACAGGAGCTGTCGCATCTTGCTCAAAGCCCCCTAGATATTTAAACAAAAATTGGTTAAAGTAAAAACAAATTACTGATAGTATTAATTGGTTCCATTAAATGACAGTTAAAACTATTCATTAAATTATTCATAAGTAAAAGGACGGTACCATGCGCGGAGTTAATAAAGTTATCATTATCGGTAACCTTGGAGCAGACCCTGAGGCACGTCAATTTAATAATGGCGGTAGCGTGACCAATATCTCGGTTGCGACGTCAGAGCAATGGACAGATAAGCAAAGCGGTGAAAAAAGAGAAGCGACCGAATGGCATCGTATTGCATTATTTAATCGCTTAGGAGAGATTGCCGCGCAGTATCTTCGCAAAGGCAGTAAGGTCTATATTGAAGGCAGTCTGCGTACCCGTAAATACCAAGATCAAAGCGGACAAGATCGTTACATCACTGAGATTCGTGCTGAGCAAATGCAGATGCTCGATGGCGCGACTGGTGGTGGTCAAGATAGTAGTAACTTTGGTGGTCAAAGCCAAGGCGGTGGCTATGGCAATCAAGGCGGTCAAAGCAATCAAAACAACTTTGGTCAGCAAGCAAACAATCAGCCAGCCCAGCAAGGTGGCTATAATCAAGCTGGCGGTGCGGCAGCTCAAGGTGGTAATCAGAACAGCTTCAATAATCAAAATGCACCTGCTCAACAAAACCAGTTCAATCAGCCTTCTCAAATGCCAGCACAGTCTAAACCGACGGCTATGCCAGACGGTCCTGTAGATGATGACATTCCGTTTTGAGGAACACATGATTAAGTAATGTTGATTAAGTTAGATGGAGCCTATTTACATAGGCTCTTTTTTATGGCTAATGTTTTTATAGCCTTAAATGCGTTAGGGAATTAAAAAGTAGTTGGTTTTTGCTGTTTATAAAATGAGTCATTTAGATGTTTAACCATATTTCTATAACAAACTTATGTCTATAAAAGATAATAGAATATGCGTAGTTATTGATAGATGATTATGAAAGCTAATATTATTTAATATGAATATAGACTTTTATTATTCAAAAACTTAAATGCTATTATTAATATTTAATTATTCATTAAGGATAAAAATTATGTTAATCTCGCACGGTTACTAAAGCTGTTTAATTAGGTGTCGCATATTATAGAATCGATTAAATGGATTTACATTAAATCTGGTTTAATTACTATATTCAAAGAGACATCAACAGCGGTAAAGCAGTATTGCTAGATATCTATCCAGCGCTTGAGAAGTTATAAAAGACCTATTGAGCTTATTTCTATTTTTGAAACCGAGGCTGTTATGAATAAAAATAATACTATTGATTTAGACAATTTAAACGTAGATGAGTTACGTGCCATTACTGAAAATGCACAACAACTTATCGCCAAAAAACAACACCAGCGTTTATATGCTGCTTATATGCAGTTCGAAAAAATTGCAGAAGAAAGCAACAGTACCATCGAAGAGATTCTAAAGGCTGGTGAAAAATTAGAGAAAAAACGCAGTATCAAATATCGTAATACTGATAACAATCAAGAGACATGGACTGGCCGTGGCCGTAAGCCTACGTGGTTAGTTGATGCACTAGCAGCAGGTAGTGATCTTGAAGATTTTGCTGTATAAAAATCAAGCTAATATGGTAGCTTGTTTATATAATGACTATGGGCAAGATATATTTTGCTATAGCCAATCTATATTGCACTGACTTTATCAGCTCTTTGAAAGAGAGTTATATATTAAAGTGATAATGCAATTGTCTGATTAGATTTTAAGAGCCAGTATCTTTAAATAAAGATACTGGTTTTTTTGCTGTCATATATAGGTGATTGTTTGTTATGATAATATCATTTTTACCTTGCCAATAAGAGTACTCTAACTGTGCCCAAAGCATCTGCTTCGTCTCATAAGCGTCCTCGTAAGCTGTGGTGGCTGGTTGGATTCATTTTATTCACTCTATTTGCATTGTTACAGATGCCAGCAGCGTGGGTAATTGAAAAATACGCACCGGATTCACTTTATGTGCAGCATGTGTCAGGTAATTTATGGCAAGGCTCAGCCATTTGGCAATTGCCAGTAGCGACCATCCCGTTGACAGGTTCAGCCGATTGGTCTTGGCAGCCGTGGCAATTGTTCTTAGGTAAAATAGGCGCTGATATCGACATCAGTACCGGTCAGACGCGCCTTGATGGACAAATCAAAGTAGGGCGTAACGCTTGGCAGGTTGCTGATATGAGCGGCAAAATTGCGCCGGAAACGCTTGCTGGATTGGTCGATTGGCAGCTGCCCAATACGCCTATTCAAGTCAATGCGATTTCATTGCAACGCAAGTCAGGTTCAGATCCAAAGTCGATAGGCTTTACAAAAGCAGATGGTCAGCTGACATGGGTTGGCGGTGAAGTCGGTTATCCAAGTGGCGGTAAAGTGTTTTATATCACGATGCCAGCCATGCGCGCTGAACTCAGTACAGAACAAAAGAATGATACAAACCTGCTACATATGAATCTATTGGACAATCAAGATAAGCGTTTAGGCGACTTGTATCTTGATGGCGATAATATGCTAGATGTGAGTTTGACGCAGCGGTTATTAGAGAATATGCCAGAGTATGAGGGGCAAGCACCGAAAGATACAGCGGTGGTGAGTGTTCGCCAGCCGTTAATGACAGGCCTAGGGGTGCGTTAAATGATGAGTGTATCGGCACGCCTAAAACCAGTGATAGATAACCTGAATCGATTTTCGGCATGGCTGTTATTATTGGCCCTTGGTTGGTTAGCTTGGACAGCAGCACGTCTACTATGGCTGATATTAGCGCCGCCTACTGCACCTGCATTGCAGATACAGTCATTGCAGAGTAATGCAGCATCCAATGCTGATAATAGCAGTTTGTTTGCTATTTTCGCCGATCCTGAACCCGTTGCAGCTGCCGTACAGCCACCGCCTAATGTGGCTCTAAAAGGGGTGCTGTTAGCGATACCAGAAAGTTTATCTTCGGCATTATTAGATGTAAATGGTGAAGTAAAAAATTACCGTATTGGTGAAAGCTTACAAGATAGTGGCTATACCCTTATTGCAGTCGATTGGAATGCTGTCATTATTACTGACGCTGCTAGCAAGCAAATTGTCATTAGCATGGCGGACTCAATGCCACTTGATCAAAGTGATATGGCTGCTGGGAACGTGAGTAATCAGCGTTTGCCAGATAACAATAGCTCGACTAATAATTCGTTACCATCAACGCAACCGATGCCTAACTCTACACCTAGTGATGATGTTGCTGATTCTGCTAATGGATCTGCTGCCGATAGCAATGATACAGGTAACTCAAACTCTGCTATTGATGAAGCCGTTACAGCATTACAAGACAGTCCAGCCAGCTATTTGAGTCGTATGGGGGTAATGGCTGCAGGAGAAGGTTATCAAGTCACCGCTGCGATGCCAGCCGGCGTACGTAATCGGTTGGGACTAGAGCCGGGTGATCGAGTGCTTAAGGTGAATGGTCAAAGTATCGGCAGTGATCCTACGCAAGATGCTGGCTTATTAAAACAAGTTCAGCAGTCAGGTGAAGCTCAGATTGAAGTAAAACGCGGGGACCAAGTGATTACGATTCGTCAGCAGTTTTAGACTCTATTATTGTGTTTAAATGAAAGCTGTTTGAACAAGTCACCACTATTTCAACCAAATGACAATATTGTTAGCGCTATCTTAGCAACGTTTCAGTTTAGACTGAGTGATATCACAATGGGTAATTATGACCATGATAAGTTTTCATAAATTTTCAGTAACACCTTTACGCCATTCATTGCAGCGTTTGCTGTATATATGTCGGCCATTGTGTTTAGCACTGCCGCTATGGGCAGCAACGTTTGGGTTTGCCAGTGCCGAAAGCTGGAAGGTGAATCTGCAAGACGCGGATATCAAGGCTTTCATCAATGAAGTGGCAACGATTACCGACCAAAACTTTGTCCTTGATCCACGTATTAATGGCAATGTGACCGTTATCTCCAACAAAGCTTTATCTCGTGATGAGATTTATCAGCTGTTTTTGAGTGTGATGCAGGTCAATGGTATTGCAGCGATTGATTCAGGAACGACGATTAAACTAGTCCCTGACAATGTCGCTAAGCAGTCCGGTGTTGCCGTCGATTTGCGCGGTGATAGTGTCGGTGAAGCGCTAGCAACTCGCGTTATTTATTTGACCAATACGCAAGCAGCGGAGGTATTGGGCGTTATTCGTCCACTAATGCCACAATCTGCACATGCTGCTGCTGTGCCTGGAGTAAACGCACTGGTACTGTCTGATCGTGCTGATAGTTTGAACCAATTAACCACGCTTATTCGTGATTTAGATAATAATGTTAATGATAGTTTACAGGTCATACCGCTGCGTCATGTAGATGCCGAGCGTATGATGGACCTCATTAGCGCGCTGGTTTTAAGTACAGGTGCAGGGCAGGCGCAAGGAGGTAATCAGCTTAAAGTTATTGCTGATACTTCCAGTGATAGGCTACTGGTTAAAGGTAGTCCTGAGATGATTGCTAAAGTGCAAGAAATGGTCAATCAGCTTGATACTACGCCCTCGCGTCGGCTAAGCGGTTTACGAGTCTTTCGCTTAAAATATGCAAGCGCCGGACATATCGCAGAGATGCTACGCGGCTTACTTGCCAATCAGTCTATTAATAGTGCTGGTGCAACTTCAACTTTGGAATCAGCCTCACTCAACGATGCTAGTAGCACAGGCACGAGTGGTGCGTTAAATAGTAATACTGGCGATACGTCAAATGGTAACAGTTTAATGGGTGGTAATAACTCATCGGCAGCATCTGCGACTAGCTCAGGTGGATCAGGTACAAGCACTGGCGGCCGCCCGTTCAGCATTATCGCTGACGAGACTCAAAACTCAATTATCGTTAATGCTGCACCAGAGCTGATGTTTGAGATTGAAGCTGCTGTCAATCAGCTGGATAACCGCCGTGCACAAGTCCTCATTCAAGCTGCTATCGTTGAAGTCTCAGGCGATGATGCGACCCAGCTTGGGGTGCAGTGGGCACTGGGCAATGCCAACAGCGGCTATGGGGTAGTTAACTTCAATAATGCTGGAGTCAGTGCAGCATCACTTGCCGGTGCAGTGCTGTCCGGCGGCGCATCAGGTATCAGCTCTGCAGCTGGCTCTATCGCTGGGGCGTTACTTGGCATTGGTGATAGTAGTACAGACCGCAATGGAAATACGCAATTTTATGGGGCTATTTTGCAAGCACTCGACTCTTCTACTAGTGCTAACTTATTATCCATGCCATCAATTTTGACGTTAGACAACGAAAAAGCCAGCATTTTAGTCGGTCAAAACGTACCTTTTGTGACTGGCTCTTATACCACTAGTGGTAGCTCTTCTGACAACCCATTTCAGACTATTGAGCGCCAAGATATCGGTATTAATCTTAACGTCATTCCCCACATTGGTGATAACGGCACGGTACGTTTAGAAGTTTCGCAAGAGGTGTCTTCAGTGGTACCAAGTAGCGTCGGCAATGCCAGCGGGTTAACTACTAATAAAAGCCTTATTAATACTACTATTTTAGCAGACGACCAACAGACTATTGCGCTTGGCGGTTTGATGCGTGATAACACGACGACCAGTCAACAAAGAGTCCCTGGTCTAGGTAACATACCTATTATTGGTCGACTGTTCCGATCTGATAGTGACAATACCCAAAAGAGTAACTTAATTATATTCTTACAACCAACTATCCTACGCGATGGTGGCGCAGTCGCTAGTGTCACGGAGCGTAAATTTAATCAGATGCGCGTATTGCAATTGGTTATCGATAAAAATGGTACGATTAAGCAGCTACCATTGAGTGGCACTGAAGGATGGGATGGTAAGGTTGATGCCGACTATGAGTTGATGCCACTGAACCCACTCGTACCTAAGCGAGATCAAAAGCCAAAACCTGCATCGCAAGGATTTACAAAGGTTGATAGCCCAAGTACGGGGATTACTACTTATCCGCTAAAGCGCTAAGTGCTAGACTTCTGAGTTTGTCATTAAACTGTGCATTTAACCTACGCGAGACAATAGTAAAGACAGCGACAGTAATTGGGAGTTAAGTGGATGAATAAAAAAAAGTGGCTGACATTGGGTATTGTCGGAACGGCCTTACTATTGCTACCAAGACGTAGCAGCTGGCAAGCAACTCTCAATGCCAATGAGGAATCTAGAGCAGACGACTCAAAAACTAAAAAGCACCAATCTAAAGCTTCTAAAGTTAAAGACTCTCAAGATAACGAATTCGGTAAGAAAAAGTAAACCGTTAAGAAACCGCTTTTATGTTATCAAAATGAGGACACGCCCTAATAGCTTTATATCAATGCATTAATGTGTTGATACAAAGCTATTAATCACTTAAAAACCGAAAATTTTCTATCATCATAATCAACTAACTACTCATTCATAAATCATTCATTAACCGACTATAAAGAACTTACTATCAAGGCGGATTATGACTCGTACAGACCCAACTTCAATTTCAAACCACTTCCCATTACCTGCCATCTATCCTCTTATCGATACCCACACTCATTTTGATGCGCCAGTCTTTGATAGCGATAGACAAGCACAGACGCGGCAAGCTTATGTGCACGGTGTTCGTCATTTGATGTTGGTCGGTTATCTATATCAACATTTTCCTCGACTGTATGAGACTCAGCAGGCAATCGAACAAATGCCTTTGTCTGAGAGCATGGACAAAGCTAATTGTGTAAACTTATATCCTAAAGCGCATATTGCGCTTGGTCTACATCCTTTTTATATCGAACAGCATACTGATGCGCATCTCACTAGTATGGCGCAGATGATCCAAGAACAGCGCCCGCTGGCAATTGGTGAAATAGGATTGGATACCTACACCGATGCGATGAAACAGCCTGAAGCTTTTGCCAAGCAGAAACGCTTCTTTGAGGCGCAGCTAGATATAGCGGTAACGCACAAGCTACCTGTGATGCTGCATATCCGTAAAGCGCATGCTGAAACGTTGGCCATCATCAAAGCACATGATTACAATGCGCATAAGCTAGGCGGTATTGCTCACAGCTTTAGCGGCGGTGAGCAAGAGGCGAAAGCGTTTGTTAAGTTGGGCTTTAAGCTTGGTGTTACTGGACAAATTACCAACCAAAACGCCAAAAAGCTGCGCCGCGCCATCAAAGCTGCCGTTGATAGCTACGGATTAGAATGTTTGGTCATTGAAACCGACTGTCCTGATATGACGCCGATCATGTGTCAGACATCAGATGACGATCAACTAACTAGCCAATCAGACAGTCGCTTAGCATCGGGACAAAGTCCAGATAATGAATGGCAAGGCGCTGACGGACACAACCGCAATATACCCGCCAATTTACCATGGGTGCTGACGAGTCTTAGTGAATTGCTCAACGTAGAGCCAGCAGAGCTTGCCCATCAATTGTGGCAAAATAGTTGCAATGCCTTGCAAACTTCTTGGTCTTATCCCACATAGTATGCAATTAAGCATAAGTCAAAATTAAGCATAAAACACTATTAACTATGATGTCACCAATCACAAGAGCTTCTAATTCGTTATGAATCAACCACCGCAACCCAAGCAAACCGATGTACAACTGGACACTACTGATGGGGCTTCAGAACATGGCACATTAAATGCAGCAACTAATACAGTAAGTAACGTAGCATCTGTAGACCAGCAATACGAGCGGCGCTTTCAAGGGACGCAAACATTATATGGTACAGCTGCATTCGATATCTTTGCTGCTGCACATGTTTATATTATTGGCGTTGGTGGCGTTGGCTCTTGGGCTGCTGAAGCGTTAGCGCGTACCGCAGTAGGCAACATTACTTTAATCGACTTAGATGTATTGGTAGCCTCCAATGTCAATCGGCAGCTGCCTGCGCTCGATAGTACTTTTGGTCAAAGTAAAATAGCAGCGATGGGTGCGCGGTTGCATGAAATTAACCCAAAACTCACTTTACATTTGGTAGATGATTTTTTGACTGTTGATAATGTCGATGAATTATTACCCAGTCGCCATGAAGCAAAAACTGCCGCTGCCGAGCATAGACCTATTGTCATTTTAGACTGTGTCGATGATATGAGTGCCAAGCTCGCCATTGCACTACACTGCCGTTTTAACAAACTAAAACTCGTTTGTGCAGGTGGAGCAGGGGGTAAGATAGACCCATCTCAAATTACAGTCAGTGACTTAAAAGACAGTTATCAAGATCCATTATTAGCACGTCTACGTAACAAACTGCGTCATGAGAAAGGTATCAATAGTGCCTTAAAAGATAAATTCGGTATCAGATGTGTGTACTCAACTGAACCGCCGCGTGTAGACAAAAGCTGTCAGGCAGGCGGATTACAATGCGGAGGCTATGGCTCTGCAGTAGCCGTAACGTCTGTGGTGGCAATGATTATGGTCAGTGAAGCGTTACAGATGTTGACCAAGCAAGTTAACGCTTAACCCATTACTTCCTATTAATTTGGAGACAGCTTTGTCGATTCATACCTATCCGCTAGCATTAGATGAGCATTTACGTGTTGCTAAGCTGCATGAATACGACGTGCTTAATACTTGTAATGAGCCCGCATTTTCGCGCTTAACTGAGCTTGTGAAACTATTTTTTAATGTGCCTATCGTGGCCATTTCTTTTATGGATGAGCAGACCCTATACCTAAAGTCTCCTCATGGACTTGGTGATTTTTGTACGATTAAACGTGAATTGTCCATTTGTAATTATACCATTTTATCTGGTGAAGCTTTTATCGTGCCAGATTTGTCCTTAGACGAGCGCTTTACCCATAACCCGCTAGTAACAGGACATCCACATCTACGCTTTTATGCCGGTGCGCCTATTGTTCTGCGTGAAGATAATAAAAGCTACCGTTTAGGTTCACTTTGCCTGCTTGATACTAAGCCTAATTACAAGTTTGATAATGATAAAGCTCGCCTGTTGATTCAGTTTGCCGAGATGGCAGCAGATGCATTACAACTCCAAAAAAACCAACACCTTGCTAAGCGTGCCAATCAGATGAAGTCTGATTTTTTGGCCAATATGAGCCATGAGATACGGACACCTATGAATGGCATTATTGGTATGGTCGAGATGCTCGATGATACTGACCTAGATGCCGAGCAAAAAGATTATGTAGATAATATAAAGGTATCAACTGAGCATCTACTTGCGATTATTAATGGTATTTTGGACTTATCGAAGGTTGAGTCCGGTAGAATGACTGTTGATGCTGTACCGTTGAACTTGTCAGTATTATGCGATGAAGTCGTTAGTTTATTCGCGGTCAGAGCTCGTCAGCGCGGACTGACGCTCGACTATCATTATAACGAGGAGCTATCGCCTTACGTGCAAGGTGATCCGGTACGATTGAAACAAATCCTAGCAAACTTAGTCAATAATGCGATCAAGTTCACTCGTGAAGGCGGACGTATCAGTATTAATGTTACGCATGCACCGCATTGCGATGAAGGTGGCTGCAGCAATCTAGGTGCCAAAACTGACAAGATAATATGTCATGACATGACTGTCTGTATTGATGTTACAGATACAGGTGTCGGTATCAAGCCCGAATCATTGGATGCCATATTTGATGCTTATAACCAAGCAGACAAATCTACGCATCGCCTTTATGGTGGTACGGGTCTTGGCTTGTCTGTATGTAAGTCTTTAGTCCATCTTATGGGCGGTCATATTTGGGCAAACAGTTTAGTGGGAGAGGGCTCTACATTTAAAGTATTGTTGCCACTAGCAACTATAGATCAAACAAAATATGATGATTGGCAGCTCTCGGATACTATAGATGTTGAGCTTGACTCACAGTATTCGGGTCATATATTACTAGTTGAAGATGATAACGTTAATGCGATGATTGCTAAAAAAGCCCTATGTGATAGCGGACACAAGGTAACGCATGTCACCGATGGTCAAAAGGCTATCGATAAGTTCTCAGCACATCCGCAGCGTTTTGACGTGATACTAATGGATCATCACATGCCGATTATGGATGGGATGCAAGCAACGATTAAGCTGCACGAGATTTATGATCCAAAGTCGTTACCACCCATTATTGCACTGACTGCAAACGCAATGGATGGTGAACGCGAAAAGTATCTGAAAGTCGGTATGCAAGACTACTGCACCAAGCCTTTCAAAAAAGAGCAACTTAATGCACTGGTACAATATTGGCTCATGCATCAACAAGCCACAAAGAAACAAGCCAATAACGGTAGGCACAAAGCATTATCTTGACCTTCAGTTATTACAAATAGTTATTACGAAGACCAAAAAAAGCTCAACCATCGTTACGATGGTTGAGCTTTTTTATGGGTCTAACTTTGTTAACCAACACGAGTCTGATAGTCGCTCGTGCGCGTATCGACACGGACTATTTCGCCTTGTTGTACAAATAGTGGTACACGCACAACTGCGCCAGTTTCTAGAGTGGCAGGCTTACCGCCACCACCAGATGTGTCACCGCGTACTCCAGGATCTGTTTCAGTAATCTGTAATTCGACGAAATTTGGCGGAGTAATAGTTAATGGCACGCCATTGAATAAAGTAATCACACATAGTGCGTTACTATTTTCTTTTAACCATTGTGCTGCATTACCTATCGCTGTTTTGTCCGCTTGTAACTGCTCAAAGCTTTCAGGATGCATAAAGTGCCAAAATTCACCGTCGTTATACAGATAGTTCATTTCAGTATCTATCACGTCAGCAGCTTCTAAGCTGTCACCTGATTTAAAGGTTTGCTCAAGCATTCTGCCACTGCGCAGATTACGCATTTTGACACGGTTGAAGGCTTGACCTTTACCTGGCTTAACAAACTCATTTTCGACAATGGCATAAGGATTGCCATCAAGCATGACTTTTAAACCGGCTTTAAATTCGTTGGTAGAAAAACTTGCCACAAGAGACTCCTAAAGGTTGCGGTAATTATATTGATAGATTGCTACTAAGTTAATGATTAATTATCGGTGCGCCACCAAACCTGACATGATGATATCTGTGCTTAAATACCTATCATAACTGGCCGAAGTCTGTTAATGGCAAAGGTAGATAGGCATAAACCATTATGTTTGATAGGCATGCTTTGATAGCGCGCTGACTTACAGCGTATAATGTCGGTTTTTAGGCACACGCATTAGGTTGTCATGATAAACCATTTAATCACACAAAAAAACTGGCAAACACAATTATCCGAAGCGATTACTTCAGTGGATGAGTTGCTTACCGTACTCAATCTTGAGACGCTAAAAGCCCAGATTTATATACCAGCGCACTTTCATCTGCGTGTCCCGCGTGCCTTCGTTGCTAAGATGACTGCTGGCGATGCCAATGATCCGTTATTAAAACAGGTCTTGCCAGATAAGCAAGAACAAATTACGGTGACGGGTTACGTCGCTGATCCGTTGGCTGAAAACGATCAAAACCCAATCAAAGGGTTGCTGCATAAGTACCAGTCAAGGGTGCTATTAACAGTCACAGGCGCTTGCGCAATTCATTGTCGTTATTGCTTTCGTCAGCATTTCGATTATAACGCTAATATGCCAACCTCGGCTGAACATTTGGCCATCACATCATATATTACCGAGCATCCCGAAGTGAATGAGGTAATCTTGAGTGGCGGCGATCCACTCAGTGTCTCTAATCGGCGGCTGTTTGCATGGCTTGATACTTTAGAGGCGATACCGCAACTGACGACTATTCGTTTGCATACGCGCTTACCGTTGGTGATTCCTGAGCGATTGGACAATGCGTTGTTAGATCGTCTTAGCCAAAGTCGTTGCAACATTGTCATGGTCATTCACTGCAACCATGCTAATGAGATTGATACCAATACCGCTGAGTATTTGCAGCGAGCGCGGGTTGCTGGAGTCGTGCTACTAAATCAAGCAGTCTTACTAAAGGGTATTAATGATAGCGTAATGACTCAAACAGCGCTCAGTCAGCGTTTATTCGACGCGGGCGTTTTGCCTTATTATTTGCATGTGTTAGATAAAGTGGCGGGAGCTGCGCATTTTGATAACGATGAGCGGTCGGCTATTAGCTTATATTGGTTATTATTAGCGGCACTTCCTGGGTATCTGGTACCCAAACTGGTACAAGAATTGCCGAATAGACCATTTAAAGTACCGATTGATATTTACAAAGGCAGTTAAGGTATTCAACATAGTAAGTTGTGTTAGTATATTTTGCTAAACATTAGTAATGCTCTGTGGTGTGCTAAGAAAACAATGGATGTGTCAACTGCTAACCTGAACTTAAATGTTTTGCTAAAGAGGGCTTATGATAACGCTGTCAGACTTTCAGAATTATTTATCACATAAAGCACCACTAAAACAGCCTTCGCATAACTATGTCAATGGACAAGAGAAGCAACTGCTTAAGTGGGCAGCGAGCTTACCAACACAGACTGAGGCTCAGCAGGCAATGCAGCTTGAGCAGATATTGACTGAGCTGGCTGTTGCAGACTTAGATGATAAACTGCGACTTAAGCTTTTGAGTATTGTCTCCTGTGCCTCGGATCGCTTAATTACCTCACTGCATAAACACTATAACTATGAGTTGGTTGCATTCAACAACGAGCAGCTGGCATATATTTCTCAAGTTGAATCGTTATATTATTTGACTATCTTGGCTTATGACAATGTTATACAACGTAAGAGCTTAGCGTTGAATGACCAGCAAAGCACAACGTCAGGACATGGTTGGAGACGTTTTCTAACTTTAGCAAAAACCTCACCGCTCATTTTAGCGGCCACTATTTATCAATCGCTAATAACCTATCAAAAGTTATTGTATGAGCAAAATATATCCTACCAACAGCCACGGCCATATTTATGGGCAGCATTCAATGAGTTGTATCACTTAGCTTGTAAAGTAAATGTAGCTCACACTAATTTAAGCACGCAGGTAGTTACAAATCATGCGCTTAGTATTCACGACTTATATGTACAGATTTGCTTGCATAGCTTATTGAATGTCCGTGCCATGCGTCGTCCCAATATGTTGTTAACTCAACGTTTACTACCCTTATGGTCAACTCATGTCCATGCTACTATTGAGCCGCAGACTGAGACACGTATTTTTGTGGATCTGCAAAGTGACAACCCGCCTGAATACCTTACTGCCAACTCAGCCATCAATCCTTATGAAGAGCATCATCGTTGCTTGTTTATCGACCTTGAGCCATTGACAGCATATCTACATCAGCGCAAGCAGGCCTTACTTGATAGTAATAATGCAGCGATTGAATATCAGTTAGTTAATAAAATGTTGATGGCAATTAAGCATCGTTATGTCGAGCGGCAAATGGTAATGCCGACCAAATATCATTCAAAGCAGCGCGCTACTATCATTAGGGGTTTTAACAACATTCATTATGAGGTAGCAGGTGCGCATAGCTTGATGAGCATAATTGCTGCCTCAGAGTTACCGACTGAGCAATTGCCACGCTATGATACGCAGCCCAAAAAAGACACTGTAAACATCACACTTAACGTTGAGACTTTTGATCACGCGGATACCACATTGCAATTTAGAACATTGCATTTATTGCCTACAGAAGACTTAACACAACTTCAAACAGCAATAGATGAAAGGGTAGAAAAACCATCTTCTCATTTAAATAAAACTATCGTAACTGATGTCGATACTCATAATACTCATAATACTGATAAGCTTAATAAGGCTCCGCCACCACTAGGCCTGATGAGTTTGTTATTGTTACATCATCCAAATAATAGTAGCAAATTGAAGTGGTCAATGGGTATGGTGCGCTGGCTCAATTTTGAAAATAGGTACATTGAAGTAGAGTGGCAGGTATTTGGTCATGTATTGACAGCTTGTGCCCTGCGATTGGATATTAGAGACCACCGTAGCCAATGCTTTGTACCAGCTTTTATGATCGCTGGTGATAAAGAATTGCAAACAGAATTTACTATCATAGTCCCTCCTTATCACTTCCAATCTAACGATAAAGTCATGCTGCGCATTAATAACAAACAAAAGACGCTTTGTTTGCAGCAATGCTTAATCAATAGTGAGGAGTTTAGCCAGTATAAAGTGATACAGATTTAATTGAGTAAGGCTGATACAATCCACATTTTTACGCAAATTTGATTGCGATTAATTTTTGATTGTAAGTAACTGGAGAGTCGGTTATTTTAAATCATAGTTTATAAATTGTGGTTAATAGTAGTTAAGTAAGTGGCACTATTCATTAGTTAAGTATTGCTTAAGTGTTATTGTAATATAGTATACTATAATCACGATTATAAGAATAAAAAGGCCTATTATGAGAACCAAATCTATCTTAAATCTGTTGGTTATAGACGAAGATCAGCTGTACGCTGAGCGTTTAGTCAGTTTATTATCTGCTTATTATGATGAGGTTAATCTAGGATTCCTAGACGATAAAGAAGAGCTGCTAAAGTCACTGCGCCACCAGTGGGATGTTTTAGTGTTTGGGCGTGCCTATGATTTGAGCTTCACTGATGTGGTCGGTATTGTGCAGGAACAAAACCTTGATTTGCCTATAATTGGGCTTATGAGTGATGAGATGGCAGGCACTGGCCGCAACGATGATGGTTTGCCAGCAGTCATTGATGGGGTGATGGTAAAGGCACTGTTAGCAGAAAAAGAAGTGCAAGTGGTAATGGCCATCTGCCTGCAACATGCTAACTTACGTAGTCTGCGACAGCTGAATACCTTGCGCTATGTACTCTCTGAAGCTGAGCAGCGTGCCAATATTTTGATTAAGAACTCTAAAAGTGCCGTTGCCTACATTGATCAAGGGATCCATATCTTTGCCAATGACCCTTATCTACAATTATTCAATTTTGAATCGATGGATGATATTATCGGTTTGCCTGTCATTGATTTTATCGCAGGAAAAGACAATGTTAAAGGCTTTAAAGAGTTTTTACGTCAGTTCGATAAAGGTAATCGCGAGCAAGTTGAATTCAATTTTGAAAGTAAGCGTATGGACGGTAGCACTTTTGAGGCCAAGCTACAGTTAGCAGCAGCTACCTTGGATGGTGAGCCAGTTACCCAAATTATCATTCAGCAAAATAACAATAACAGTGCTGAGATTGCTAAACGTTTAGCAGTAGCTGAACGCCAAGATAGCCTAACAGGACTTAATAACCGTCGCGGCTTTGAAGAGCGTTTTGAGGCTTTACACCAATCAGTGCTAGAAGGTAAGGTGAGGGCAGGCTTATTATATATACAGCTAGATAATATCGGCAAAATCAGTAGTAGCTTAGGTTTGCAAGGAGTAGATGCCACTGTTCAGCAAGTGGCTCGTATGCTGGAGCAGACAGTAGCAGATGGTCATATTAGCCGCTTTAGTGATACGGCATTTACCGTTCTAGTTGAAGGTTTATCGTCTCAGGCACTTATCGAGCTCGCTGAGAGTGTTCGTCAGCATATCAGTGATATGCTCATTGAAGTTGATGAACGCACGACTAATACAACAGTCAGTATTGGTATTGTCAAAATGGACGCTAACGCTGCCGAGCCGCAAATATTGCTCGAGCGTGCTATTGATGCGATTAATCATATTAGAATTGAGACTGCAAACCACGGTAATGCTTATCATCTGTATGATCCAAGTGAGCATGCGAACAGCGATGATAGTGCTTTAGCCGAGTACTTAGTAAGTGCCATCACTCACAACCGCTTTGAGCTTTTCTTCCAGCCAATTTATGATATCAATCAAGATCGCAGTGACTTTTTTGAAGTTTATCTGCGCCTGCCATTAGCCGACGCTGATAATACTGTGTTGACACCTGACAAATTTATGACAGTTGCAAAAACACACCATCTGCGCGAAAAAATAGACCGCTGGATATTGATCAATGCTTGTAAACAGTTAAATGAGGTGCGCAAGACTCACCCCGAAGCGCGCATCTTAGTCCAGTTGACCAGTGCCTCATTGATAGATAAAAAACTGCCTAGTGTGGCCAGTCAGCTAATTAAAGCAGTGGGCGGCGTATCAGGAGCCTTAACACTGCAGTTTAATGAGCAAGATGTGGCCAATCACCTTACGATTGCCAAATCTCAGTTTGCAGCTCTGAGCGATATTAGTTGTCAAGTAGGTATTCATAACTTTGGCACCTCGGCAAAATCAATTGAAATTGCTGAATTCGTGCAGCCTGATATGACACGCTTGGCTCGTGAATATGTCAATGAGATCAGTAAACCTGATAATTTGGATGCCATTAAATCTCTGATTGTTCGCACTAATGAGCTTAATATTGATGTGTTGATGCCTTATATTGAAGAGGCCGCTACGATGTCAGTGTCATGGAGTGTCGGTGCGCGTTACTTGCAAGGCTATTATTTAGAGATGCCAAATAAAACGATGAACGTTGTTTAAGAAGATCGTTGTTTAAGAAAAATGGTATTTAAAGAGAAACTGTCTAAAGAGCAGAAACCCTCTAGATCATAAAAATTAGCTATTAAGTTTCGATGTAATTTAACAGCGTACGCTCAGCATCTCAGAGCATACCAACATTTCTGCATTATCGCTACACGTCTGCTATCATCCTCACACGCTTATAAAGCCCCCTCAATCAATAAATCTGAAGAATATATAAATATGCCTATTAACGTCAATATTGCACTCGGTGGTATATTAATTGCAACGTTTTCGCTCACTGCTTGTGAGCGTACGCCACCTGATTATCGTGACCCTGTTACCTTACCAGTGTATAGCGCAGGGGATGCTGATAATGGCGCTATCATCTATGAAGAGGCTTGTGGCCAGTGCCATCAGTTAAACCCGGGAAGTAATAAAAAAGGCCCGCAACTGATGAATATATACGGTGCGCCTGCTGCCAACTTAGAAGGCTATGACTATGGTGCAGCACTAAAAAGCTCAGGCTGGCTATGGGATGCCGAAACATTAGATCCTTATATTGCAGATGCTCAAAAAGCAATGCCAGAATCAAAAATGCTGTCAGACCCGATGCCAGATGCCGATGAGCGTGCCGATGTTATCGCTTATCTGTCTACTTTACGCATGGCCGCTCCTACTGTCGATAGCGATGGGAATCAAGTGGTAAAGGCTAAGCACACGCAGATGAGTAATGAGGCAGTCGAGATACCAGCAGGTGAGGAAAACAAGCCAGCCACAAGCTTCTGATATTAAACCTTTAATAACTCTGCCTTATCTTTATTATAATTAATCTTACGTATTTCCATTAGAACGCTTTTTGATTGCTCTTTTTAACCTTATTATAATAGGGTGTATTTGATATTGACCATAACTCTGACAGAGTCTATCTGTAAATATTCAAGCATGCTCTAATCAAGTTGGTAGTTTATTATGCACCAAAGCCATGCTTACGATTTATCATCTCATAAAAACACTGTATCTCAGTTAGAGTCAGACTCTGGTTTAGAGCATTCAAGCAATACTACTGCCGATTATTTAGCCAATCAACGCCAAGTGGCGCAATTGCTTGTACAGCTTAATCAAGTGGTGCTCGATAAGCCGCAAGTGGTTAAGCTTGCACTTAGCTGTGTGCTGGCAGGTGGGCATTTGCTACTGCAAGATTTACCGGGAATGGGCAAGACGACGTTAGCACAAGGTTTAGCGCAGCTACTTGGCCTATCATTTAATCGTGTGCAATTTACCAATGATATGCTGCCAGCAGATATCTTAGGTATGAGTATCTATAATCAAACTACGCAGAGTTTTGAGTTTCGTAAAGGGCCTATCTTTACTCAGCTACTACTTGCCGATGAAATTAACCGCTCCAGCCCAAAAACTCAAAGTGCCTTACTTGAAGCAATGGAAGAGCATCAAGTAACCCAAGATGGCCAGACCTATCGCTTACCCAAGCCATTCTTCGTCATTGCTACCCAAAACCCAATGCAGCAAGCGGGTGCGTATCCGCTGCCTGAGTCACAATTGGATCGGTTCTTGATGTGCTTGTCGCTTGGTTATCCTTCGCCAACAGCAGAGCGCGCATTGCTCCGAGGTCAAGATCGTCGAGAGCTACTCGCAAGTTTAGATGCGATGCTTGCTACGGATGCTGTGCTGCTTGCACGCCAAGGCGTTCAACAAGTATATGTCGCGGATGTGGTACTGGATTATCTACAGCGTCTGGTCGCAAAGACCCGAATTAGCCAAGAGTATCATGGGCTATCACCGCGAGGTGTATTGTCGCTGCAGCGAGCAGCACAGGCTCATGCGTATGTGTCAGGTCATCAAGAGGTATCACCAGAGGATATTCAAGCAGTATTTACTGCTGTTACAGACCACAGGTTAGGTCAGCGCTTTGTGCCATCGCATGTCGTTGGTGGGCAAGCACCACAGACCATTGCTCAGCGGATTATCAATGAAGTAACGGTAATTGTTTAAATAATAATTTGGACGAAAGCAAAGTTATTTAAGTGCTAACCATAATGACAAGGCAGCTATGACTGTATTACCGCGCACCTTATCACCACGTACCCTGACCCAGCCAATCAAACGAGCAATGGCACGCTGGTTTGCTAAGCGTGCTCCCAAGAGTGATAGTGCTACTCTCAACTTGCGTAATGTCTATATTTTCTTCCGACGTGAAGGGCTACTTTTCGCTGTACTATTGATGATTACCTTTATTGCTGGTATCAACTATGGCAATAACTTGGTTTTGGGGCTTTGTTTTTACCTTATTAGTATATGGTTGATTAGCTTTCATATGACCTTTTTGCACATATCTGGCCTGCAAGTTCAATTGCTGGAAGTAACTATGGCAGAAGTAGGGGCGCCAGTTTGGGTGACCCTGCAAGTGCGTAGTGAGAGTCGCCAACCAAGACGACAATTGATGTTTAGGTTTGAGCAACATCAGTTGGATAAGCAAGAAAATAACGAACATGACCATAAGCGCAACAGCAAGCGTAGCCGTAAATTACTTAATAACGATCCCAAGCTGCAGGTACTGCTACCGCGCGTACAAGGTGAGCAAATTATTCGTCTGCCTATTATTACCTATAAACGCGGTCAGCTTGAGCTTCCTAGATTAACAGTCAGTACGGTTTATCCGCTTGGTATTATGCGCGCATGGTCATACGTTTATTTTGCGCGCACTGCTTGGGTCTATCCAAAGCCATCGGCTTTTGACTGGCAGACGCAGTATGTGACTGCAAGCTTAGATGACTTGCCGACGGGTGGACAGTATAGTCAACATATCCAAGGCCAAGATGATTTTGAGCGTCTTGATAGTTACATCGAAGGCGAATCACTAGCAAGAGTCTCGTGGGCGCATGTGGCACGTGGTCAGGGGATGCTTACTAAGCATTTCGCTGATCCAGTCGGAGTAGAGCAGGTTTTAGATTATGCCGATATGCCAGCTGCCCATCATGAACAAAAGCTTGCGCAACTGGCTCATGGCGCAATTACGATTGGCAGCCTTGGAGTGCCCTTTACCATGCAATTGCCTAACGAGAGCCATACAGAGTCAGCGATTGGACATGGCGAGGCATTTGCGCAAGTGTGTTTGCTTCGGTTGGCACAGTCGTCATGATTGATTCTAAGCGCACACGCAACCCTTCTTCTAACATATCTTTGCCGAACTCATCTGCTTTTGCAGCGGTAACCTCGCCTGCAAGTTTTGAAAATCTAGCATTGGGAAATACTGCTAATAACAGCTATAACCCAAACAGAAAATGGTATAGCAAATTGCTAGCGCTACCGGCTTATTATTGGGTATTGCTGACTCAGGTTATCGTAATCCTTCCCCATGCTGCTCATCTGCCACTATGGTTAATGGTCTTTGCTTTAATCACTATCATTGCCCAACTGCCTTATATCAAAGCTAAGTTTAAACAGAGGTTTAAGCAACTGCGCCATCTCAAGCGCATGTATCAAAGCATGCAAATGCTTGGGTTTTTATTAGGACTGGTAGGCTTGTGGCTGACTTATAACACAAGCTTTGGTCTGGATATGGGTGTGGCATTTTTAGTACTGTGCTTGATTAGTAAGCTTTGGGAGTTGTATAAGCGCCGTGATGCTTATGTAGTGTTAAATTTATCACTGTTTGTGCTTGCTGCGCTATTTTTGATGAATCAAGGATTAGTCACTACTTTAGAGGTCATCATAGGTACGATTGTCATCTTGCTAGCATTCATTGCGCTTAATGATGATGGCAATATACGCGGTGATGGACGCCTGCGTACACTTGGCATATTAGGAGTAGGGGCACTACCGTTATTAGTGGTGCTGTTTTTATTCTTTCCACGGCTACCGCCATTATGGTCAGTGCAACTATCAGGGCAGCAGGCGACAACTGGCGTCTCTGATAGTATGTCACCTGGTGACTTCGCTAATCTAAGTCAATCAACCGCGCTTGCTTTTAGAGTTGAGTTTGCGGATGAAACTCCACCACAACATGAGCTGTACTGGCGTGGTTTGGTATTTAGTGACTTTGATGGTGTGACATGGCGACCTAATCGTAGCACGCAGCAGCAGTGGCAGCCTACAAAGCAAATTCCTGTATGGATTGAACAAGCGCTTGCCACCGTTCCTGATGAAGTACAGCTTGCACCCAATAACTATGAAGTTATCTTGGAGCCAACTCAACAAAACTGGTTATTTGGTCTCGATTACCCATTTACCCAGCGTACAGACGTCAGCATTACCTCAGAATTTACCTTATTAAAAGACTTACCTGTTACCCAGCAGCTACGTTATAACGTCCTACGTTTTGCACCGATGCGTATTGACCCTGTGCTTGATAAGTCCTCTCGTCGTATTAACTTGGCTCTACCTAACGATGGCAATCCGCAAGCGCGTGCACTTGCTCAGCAGCTATTTGCGCAATCAAGCTCTGATCCTGTGCGCTATATGCAAGCGCTTGAGCGCTGGATTAATCAAACGGAATTTCGTTATACGTTATCGCCGCCACGGCTAAATGATAACCGTATCGATGAGTTTTTATTTGATACCAAAGCAGGGTTCTGTGAGCATTATTCTTCAAGTTTTACTTTTATGATGCGTGCGGCTGGCGTTCCAGCGCGAGTCGTAGCTGGCTATCAAGGCGGTGAGCTGAGTCGCGGTGGCAACGTGTGGGAAGTACGGCAGATGGATGCTCACGCATGGACTGAAGTATGGCTTGACGGTCAGGGGTGGGTACGCGTTGACCCGACTGCATTCGTCGCGCCAGAGCGTGTTGAACAAGGGATGGACGCATTAACTCAAACGCAAGGAGCGGCATTGTTTGGCGATGGTGCTGGCGCGCAGATTAGCTACCAGCAGTATCAGATGCTGCAAACACTCAGACGTTTGTCTGACCAAGCCAGCTATTATTGGCAAAAAGATGTTGTTGGCTACGATCAAGATAAGCAAGCAGGCTCGCTACTAAAGTGGTTCAATATCAGCTCGTTTATGCAACAAATAGTTTGGTTAACGGTCAGTGCCATCGTGGTCATATCAGTGTTGGTGCTGATAATATGGCAACGTCGACGTAAGCGTTGGCATCCGGCAGATTTACCGTTGGCTAAATTGTCTAAACGAATTAGTAAAAACGATAAGTTACTCGCTCGTGATGAGAGTGAAGGACAATTAGCGTGGCTTGATCGGCTAGCGGATAGTCTAGCAGCGCCTGATAACATATTAATGGCAGACAACCTAACATTCACTCGACAGCATATCGATAACATTAAACAAGACTACCGACAACTACGCTATGGGCGACTGAGTACGCTCGATGCGAGTAATGCTAAATATCAGCGCGCACTCAAACAACTTAAGGAAAACGTATGTAGGTTGTTGTAAGTATTTAGCTTGGTTAAGGTTGTCCATCATAATTGCTTATTACGGTTTTCACTATATAATCAGGTTGTTCAAGCTGTTAAATCACGTCTATTTGAATAATAACTTCTAGTTTAGATAGAAAACACTTGCAAAGTCTCGAAAACTTGCTAAAATGCTCAACCTAAATAGGCGTATAGCTCAGTTGGTTAGAGCGCTACCTTGACATGGTAGAGGTCAGCAGTTCGAATCTGCTTATGCCTACCAAATTCGAAAGTCCCAATCTTATGATTGGGACTTTTTTTATGCCTGTAATATATGGGCTGTAGTGGAAATGGAAAGTCTATAACAGTTAAAAATTCTATTTTCCTAGTTGCTATCAAACTCCTTTAAAATTCACGTGTGCCCAAACTATGCCCAAGTTGTGCCTCCTTTCGATTTTGTCCATTCTTCATAGGAGCATTTTTGACCTCTACCTTAATTTTTCTAAAATTGTCATAAAATTAATTTACTTCTCTATATCTAGTGACTCATTGGGCATATAAGTGAATAAATCACCTACCTCAATATCTAATGCTTCACATATCTTATCCATGGTTTCAAAGTCTATTCTTGAGGTCTGTTCATTATAAATCTTGTGCATTGTCGACTTGCTAATTCCCGTCATTCTTATCAAATCTGCTACTTTCATACGTCGTTCAGCTAGTAGCACTGGTAAATTACATAAAATCATCAATAATTCCTTAATAGACTAAGAAAGTACTTGCATCGACTAACAATAGTTAGTAAAGTACTTCTATCGAAGTAATAAATAATCCTATAAAATTACTTGTTAATTCGATAGAACAATCTAGTTATTTAATTGGCTTACAGGGAATTTATTATGTCACATACCTACCTAACTACCCAAGAGCTTTCTGAGCTCATCAAGTACAACCCTCGAACCATCCGTAATGAACTTAAGGATAGTGTACTCATTGAGGGAATTCATTATATACGTCCTTTCGGTGGTCGCAAAATTCTGTATGTGTGGGAGGAGATTGAAAAAGATATGCGCACTGGTATCGCAGGCAGCATCAACGCCATGGCATTACAATAAGGAGAAATATGATGGCTAGTATCAGAACACGCAGAGGGAGCAATATGCTATTTGTTGATTTTCGCTATATGAGAATACGCTGTCGGGAGACGACAAACCTCACAGACACACCTGCAAATCGCAAGAAGCTTGAGAAAATTATTGAGCAAATGGAAGCAGAAATTACCTTAGGCATCTTTAATTATGCTAAGTACTTTCCAAAAAGCGATAAAACAGAAGAGATGATGGCATTAAGCGATCGTAAGGAGTGTATTAATACTAACGTTCCTTCTTTTAAGCAGTTTGCAACACTATGGTTTTCTGAAAAGGAAATTGAGTGGCGCGATACCTACAAGCGCAAAATACAGGAGATTATTGATATGTACTTGCTTCCTGAGTTTGGCACTAAACCTATCCATGTCATAAAAAAGACAGATGTATTAGCCTTCCGTTCATCGCTCGCCAAAGTAACGTACGGAAAAGCTAACAAACATCTGTCAGCGGCACGCATCAATTCGATCATGGTACCTTTGGGTATGATACTAAAAGAAGCAGCTAAACGCTATAAGTTTGATAACCCTTATGATGATATTAAAGCACTCAAACAACCCAAAACTGATATTCAACCATTGACCTTGGAAGAGGTTTGGAAGTTCATCAACGGTGTCAGAGAAGATTATCGAAATTATTATTTGGTACGCTTCTTAACAGGTATGCGTACCAGTGAGATTGATGGTCTAGTATGGGAGAATGTTGATTTTGATCGTCACGAGATTGTCATTAAGCAGGCACTGGTTAAAGGTAAAGTTGTGCCTCCTAAGACTCAAGAGTCTTACCGAGCGATTGCGATGTCGCCTTGGGTTTATGAAGCGCTGAAAGAGCAACAAATAATATCTTACAAGCGTTCTGATTATGTGTTTTGCGCGCACACAGGTGAGCCATTAGATTATAACAATGTAAATAAGCGTATTTGGCATCCTACGCTTAAAATTTTAGGATTAAAGAAGCGCAATGCATATCAAACGCGGCATACAGCAGCTACCCTTTGGTTAGCTGCTGGTGAGAGTCCTGAATGGATAGCGAGTCAAATGGGACACTCCACAACTAAGATGCTATTCAACACTTATAGTCGTTATGTACCAAACATGACTCGCCAAGATGGCAGCGCTTTTGAAGCTTTGGTTAATCGCAGTCAGATTGCTCAAATATCTACTGACAAGGAAAAGTCATTATGAAAATTATTGATTACGATAAACTGTTGGCGGAGTTTAAACCTAGTGGCCATATTAGTGAAGATGCCAATATTATAGCCAATATGTTAATTTGTGAGCTTTGTATTCAAGCAGGCAGTAGTTTGGTTAGATTCTTGAACGTAGATAACTGCTTTGAAAATCATATGGCAATACGTGTATGGGTACAAAAACGGTTAGATGCTCATGAAGGCTATATTATAGATGAAATGAGTAATCAGTTAGAGAGCGAGTTATATGGACTACTACCACAGCTCGGCTATGGCTACTAATAAGGAGGATACTATGAGTTTAAACTTTGTATTCGACTCAGATCTTGATGATATGGCTAAGCGGTTATGTTATGAGTATTGGTCATACCTATCACCCGATGATTATATTGCTCATATAAAAACACTTTGTCAGAATTACAATATAAATTACTATTTATTATTTAAGGTAATTAATAAATTCCAGGCTTATTTAGATGATGTCCATTGCGAATACTGTGGTCTTCCGTATCAGCTAGACGTGCCGGCAGATATACCATATGCAAGACAAAGAAACTCTTGGTTTTGTGATGGATGTATTAGCTTTTCTGGTGGACAGCTTAATACTAGTAGGTAGATTTTTAATACTTCTGAATAACCAGATGGTTTATGCTATCTGGTTTTTTTAACGCCGATTATAAGCTGCCTGAACTGTCGCAAAATTTGCGACAGTTCAGGCAGCTTTCTAAATCACCTATGCGGTGATGAAGGCTGCAAAGATGGCTCCTGCTGCTTTGACTTGTTTCTAAGTCACCTATGCGGTGATGAAGGTGTAATCAAGCCATAGACAGTCCTGTTTTCCTTTCTAAGTCACCTATGCGGTGATGAAGATTGGTTATGTGTATGTCATGCAGCTTCTTACTTTCTAAGTCACCTATGCGGTGATGAAGAAATTCGAAATCTCGAACCGTGTTGTCCAAGTTTTCTAAGTCACCTATGCGGTGATGAAGCAAACTCAAAGCACCACCACCTCGTAGTGATTTTTCTAAGTCACCTATGCGGTGATGAAGCGCTTATAGCGGATTAGGCGCTAAGTTTAGAGTTTCTAAGTCACCTATGCGGTGATGAAGAATGAACTAGGTGTTGAGCCAGCACTCATAAATTTCTAAGTCACCTATGCGGTGATGAAGTGTGGTAGCAAGCATATAAGCAATGTATAAGGTTTCTAAGTCACCTATGCGGTGATGAAGGTATGAGTGTCACACGTATTGAGCGCACACAATTTCTAAGTCACCTATGCGGTGATGAAGACTTATTCATCTTTTCTATTTGCTTTTCAGTCTTTCTAAGTCACCTATGCGGTGATGAAGAGTAAAAGAACAGTTATAGTATTACGTCATAATTTCTAAGTCACCTATGCGGTGATGAAGCCTAGCGCGCAAGACCAATACTTTGAAGCAGATTTCTAAGTCACCTATGCGGTGATGAAGGTATGAGTGTCACACGTATTGAGCGCACACAATTTCTAAGTCACCTATGCGGTGATGAAGACTTATTCATCTTTTCTATTTGCTTTTCA
Organism: Psychrobacter sp. ASPA161_9; assembly: GCF_051970275.1. Classification (NCBI taxonomy): domain Bacteria; kingdom Pseudomonadati; phylum Pseudomonadota; class Gammaproteobacteria; order Moraxellales; family Moraxellaceae; genus Psychrobacter; species Psychrobacter sp. ASPA161_9. The sequence goes on from NZ_JBEFNI010000002.1 coordinate 272,330, forward strand.
GTCTTTCTAAGTCACCTATGCGGTGATGAAGCCTTCGCTCACCTGGTTGGTTTGCGTAGTATTTTTCTAAGTCACCTATGCGGTGATGAAGAGCTATTATTGAGCGCACAAATAACGAGAGGTTTTCTAAGTCACCTATGCGGTGATGAAGCGTCTGGCCGTTTACAGTAGCCGTTTCGTTTTTTTCTAAGTCACCTATGCGGTGATGAAGTTACTGCTCTTGGTTTATTCTGTCTTGCATAATTTCTAAGTCACCTATGCGGTGATGAAGTATCCGTCATAACAGTTTGTTTAGAGAATAAGTTTCTAAGTCACCTATGCGGTGATGAAGATAAACCTACAGGTTATAAACTACCCTTATTATTTCTAAGTCACCTATGCGGTGATGAAGGCATATAATCGCCAACTTCTGTTTGTATTTTATTTCTAAGTCACCTATGCGGTGATGAAGTGGGTGCTAAGCTCGTTGAGAGTAAAAATACATTTCTAAGTCACCTATGCGGTGATGAAGAAGTGCAACAAGACCAGTTTGCGGGTGTGATTTTTCTAAGTCACCTATGCGGTGATGAAGATCACAATATCCCTAACTGCACCGATGCCTTCTTTCTAAGTCACCTATGCGGTGATGAAGTATGTTGTTAGATTTATCCCGTCACTCTATATTTTCTAAGTCACCTATGCGGTGATGAAGAGCGTATGGACTAAGTGCGGTAGCGATTAATTTTTCTAAGTCACCTATGCGGTGATGAAGTGACTAAAGACAGCCCTTGCGACCGTCTGCAATTTCTAAGTCACCTATGCGGTGATGAAGGTCAATAAAGACGGCAAAAAGATTAAGTTTAATTTCTAAGTCACCTATGCGGTGATGAAGTTTTGCTCTCATCACGATAGTCACGCTCAGATTTTCTAAGTCACCTATGCGGTGATGAAGCGCCATAGAGGTGAGACCTCGCGAGATATAGTTTTCTAAGTCACCTATGCGGTGATGAAGGGCTTTATGTTAGGGTTACGAACCGACTTAATTTTCTAAGTCACCTATGCGGTGATGAAGAAGTTGATATGCCTGAACTAATATCAGGTAGTTTTCTAAGTCACCTATGCGGTGATGAAGTTTACGAGTTAGATGCCACAGCTCTAGGCGCTTTTCTAAGTCACCTATGCGGTGATGAAGCAGCATTGCTGTCATAGCTGACACGCATTTTTTTTCTAAGTCACCTATGCGGTGATGAAGTGGGATAGCAAGACGGGTGAGGCCAGTGTGTTTTTCTAAGTCACCTATGCGGTGATGAAGCGTATTCATTATTTTTATCTAAATGGTCCTAATTTCTAAGTCACCTATGCGGTGATGAAGACCTGTTCGATGAAGTATTTTACATGTACTCATTTCTAAGTCACCTATGCGGTGATGAAGTAAGCTCACTATACTACCCCTAAGTTAATCATTTTCTAAGTCACCTATGCGGTGATGAAGTTCGTAGCGTAAGTGTCACCGTCATTCATAGATTTCTAAGTCACCTATGCGGTGATGAAGCACCGGCTCGCACAAGGTCGGCAACCATGCGATTTCTAAGTCACCTATGCGGTGATGAAGAACGAACGTAGACGCGCCCTCAAGAACGGGAATTTCTAAGTCACCTATGCGGTGATGAAGATAATCCAAATGGTGTCAAGACCAAGTTCAAATTTCTAAGTCACCTATGCGGTGATGAAGTGAGAGCTTAGGGTGTAAGTCGCTACCCAGTATTTCTAAGTCACCTATGCGGTGATGAAGAGGAATTATACCTCTAAAAAATCAGTTACAACAAGGTCTGGAGAGTAAAATACCTAATTTTACCTTCCACTTTTTATCCTGTTGTAACTGTTTGATTTTATTGCAAGTTTTTAAATAGCTCAAAAAAAGGGTTTTTACACCCAATTTTTGGGTAATTCTTCATTACCATTCAAACTAATCCATTACCAATGTGGCACAGTGATATTGTCTAGTTTATTATTAATGCCATAACTGTTAAACGTTCCTTGAGTCTCGTTGTCTACCACTTCTTGCATGATAGATAATGAGTAGGGCTGGCTATTGGTTATGCTTTTTAAATTAATATACGGATACGGTTTGTTATCCTGTTTGTGTTTCGCGCAGTGTGCCAATGCCGCTTCATACGTGATGCCTTTGTGTTTAGCAAACTCTTCAGCTTGCTTAAGAACATTTTTATGGCGGTAGCGTTTGACGACGACGTTTCCTTTGGTTTTGTTGCCAACCTCGGCAATACGCTTAACATGCACATAATCGGTTAATCTCTCTAACCATTTATCGAGATTTAGAGCTTCTAAAAGCTTTTGACTGGAGGCAAAGACTCGAAGCTTATTACCCAATATTGCAAAGGTTTGACCCTTTTTTTCTTCGTATCGATAGTTGGGTAAACTTACTCCTATAGTGTCAATAGCATGCTTATTTTTAACGTCAGCTAATGCGATATGAAGCTGCATATAAACTTCGCTCCAAATCTCATATATTGACTTTTCATCAGAGTCTAATAATGTGATCTCTTGATAATACTTCATACTACCTCTCTTATATCTATGTCAGATACATATGCCAAACCCTTTTTTCCAAGATAAAAAGAGGATACGCTTGCGTCGTTTATGAGCTGTTTAAGTTCACGAGCTGTATCAAAGCTAGTGTCTATAACAATCTCAAGCGTGCCGCTTGCTTTTTTTAAAGTATGCTTTATTTTTCCCTCACCTTTGATATATTCTTCTCGAACATATGGATTGCCATAGATGAGCTTTTTATCGCCAGTGGTATATTTGTTTAAAAAGTCTTTAGGTGTAAAACCGTTGTTAGAAATACCACTAATACCGCCCATTTTAGATTTGGCTTGGCTCATATCGTATTTAGCATCTTCCAAACGCTGCATTTGTAAATATAAGGCGGAGCAATACATGGGCAGAAGTAACTGTTGTTCTTTTTTATTCAAAGGATTGTATTTTTCAAACCTATTAGACAATATATCAGAAGCAGCTTTGACTCTGCCTTCATGTTCCACAGGTTTAATGCTTTTTATATCTTCTAAAAAGCTCAAGATACCAAATGGTGTCAACTCAATAGATTTATTAGCCAACTTACCGTCAATAATAAAATCACATAGCTCATCGATATCTAGAGCCAGTACACTCCAAAAATCTTGTGAGTATTCAGAATTAAAGATTGGATCATTAACCTTAATCATACCTGTAAAGGAGTTTTGGTCTGTACTCCCTTTAAGGTTGCGAATATATGTAATTTCGGTATTAATAGCTGTGGGTCTGTCGACGAATGAGACCTTGGATTCTAAGTCTTCAAAGTAGTAGGGCACATCCTCATAACCTTGTCGAGATTGATACAGTTTTCTTTGGTCACCAATTAACCTATTAAGCACACCCATAACAGTGTTTTTAGTGACTTCCCTAGTAAAATAATTTCCTGGCTTCTTAAGTTCAGTCATAGATGCAACAAAGTTGCGCCCGTTTTTCGGTATCGGCCCATCGTTTGTGCCGTCTAAAAACGAGTTTCGCCATGATGATTCATATTCAATCATGATTCTCATATCAACCTCCTAGTTAGCGTTTTTACCTTCAAAATAAACTGCGTAATTTAAGTTGCTCTTAGCATTGCTAATTTCATCGGGTGAACGCTTGATACGCATCATTTTATTGCTGTCATTGTAATCAACTTCTATTTTATCAACATACATATAACCTTTAGCTTGCTTAATAGCCAAGTCTTGCAGTATTTGCAGGGTAGTATTAATAAGAATATCTATTGCTGTTTCATCAAGTAATATACCTGTTTCACCAATATCGAAAATAGTACCTTTACGCACATAGTTTTCATGAAAAACTGCCTTGGGTTCTCGACTAGTATCAAGTGACTTAATAAAATCCGTAATTTTCTGTGCTAACTCTTCACCTTGGGTATCTTCGATAACCATTGATGCTCTATCAAACTTATTGTCTAGAGAGATAAACTGTAATTGCTCTATACTTATGGAACCATAGGCTTCGTATTGAGTGTCGCCAAAGGTGGTTTTGGAGAAGAATGATGAGCTGTCACGTTCTCCAGCTTGACCAAACTGTTCAAAATTGCCGTTGCCTAGTTGGTCAACAAAATCCTCAATAAGTAAAGGGCTAGTACGTTTAAATTGGCTAGATGGGATAACGTAACCTCGAATTAGACCTGTAAGGGAAGCAAGAACTTCATCTACATTTTGCTTGTCTGCATAATGCAAATCAAATGCTTGCTCTTTAAACAGGTGATGACGAATACAGTTTTGACTGATATAAAGCGGCGTTTCTTTAAAATTGATATCAGTCGCTTCTTTTTTATATTTATAGCCTGTTTCTTCTTTGATTCTACCCGTCAAATTGGTGTAACCACGAAGTTTAGGTAGAGTATGGTTATCTACTGTCTTACCTTCATTACTTAAAGAAGTCGGCCCATTCCAGTTAACTACACCATGTCCGAATGCTTTTATTTTAAAATCAACGCTCTTAATACCGGTAATCTTATTCATTTTATCTCTCCTTGAGATGGTAGTTGACAGCACTTTTAGCACTGCATTAGGTTAAGTGAGTGAGTTTATCTATAGATATGCTTCCTACTGGCTGTCTATCGGTCAGCACATAATAGATACTGTGAGGATTAGCAGAGCTATTTACCTTTTTAAGGTCAGTAGGCGTGTAGCTAAGATAAATAGGAGTCTCAGAGGTTCGAGCTTGATTGAGAAGCTCAAAATCTTTATAAGCCTTTTTATAGCCTTCGACGATGTTATGATGCTTGGCGTGCATAAAGGCTACTAAATTCTTAGAGCTGTCATCATACCCTTGGATTTTTGCAATTGATTCGGTGATGGTGGTATCGTCTTTTGCATCAAGCGCATCGTAAGCATAGTAATCAGCAAACCTCATAGTTTTATCTGCTTCTATGTTGCAAATTGCCATCTGTACAAAACGGCTATCACCCCTCAATGAGGTTTTGGCTATTTTAGCCGTATCCGTATCACTATTTTTTGTAACATTGAAAGGCACATAAATAGGGTCGAGGACTTTGGTGTTAATCAACGTGACAGACTTTTTGAGTGCTGTCAGAAAGTCTTCTTCAACCTTACCTAGACATTTTGTATCTTGGTAGAACGCTTTATAAACAGCGTACAACTCATTAAGCTTAAAGGTGTTCTTTTCTTCCAAGTGTGATTGCAAATGCTTCAACCAAGCAACGGTACTATGCCATGCATGAAGCTGATTTAAGAATCTAGCATTTTTGCTAGTTTGTTTGCCTGTAATGGCGTTGCTGGCCATAACGGTTGTATAGATATTATTATCAATATTCTGTCCAAATCTATCTAAACGTCCTAAGCGTTGTAGCCAGTTCTCCGCATTGGTAAGCTCGGTATACATGCGGTCGCAACTGATATTCAATGAAGCTTGGACAATAGGACCACTGCGTAGAACATTAAACTCTTTTGTGCCATTTCTTTTAAAAGACTCAAATACCTTATCAAACCAATAAGATTTATCCCTTTTATTATATTTTGAATGAAGCAAAATACTATTTTCCTCTTGATGATGCTCAATAAAGCCTATTTGTGCAGATATAGCAGTATTGGTAATCACGAAGGTAGAAGGGTCTTGGCTATGACTTTGATGAATTAAAGGGCTTGGCTCGTTTTCACTGTCATAGGCTTGGAAATCTATTTGATAGTCTGAATTATTAAAGCTTTCAATGCTGACATGATCAGTTAATTTAATATCTAAAAAATGCTCAGTAAAAAAATAGTTTGGAGTGGCGGATACTAATAAAATATTAGCGTAGTGAGCTTGCATTTTTTTAGCATGAATTAATTCAGCAAATAATAAATTAAAGGCAGGCATGAGGATTAACTCATGAAACTCATCGAATATTACATGGGATTGCATAAATGGTATGAGCGTATCGACCTTATTGTGCGTAATGATAGCATTCAAAATTTGGTCAATAGTGGTGACTACAATGTCACCGCTAAAGTAATCATCAACGTCAGTATCAGGTGCATAAGTCAGAATGACGCCATCTTTCAAGATTTTTTTGTATTCCCCTGTGAATATTTCGATACTACTATTAGGTAGGTATTCTGGTTGGGTTAAGTCATTGACGATACCGAGACAAACTTGCACGCGAGGGCAGACCCAAATTATCTTTTTAGCTTTAGTATTTAACGCCCACTCAAGGCTTATTTTCGTTTTACCGCAGCCAGCAGGGCCTTGGAGTACCGCTACGTTGTCAGATTCGTTTGCTTCGGCGATAGTTTTCAGTTGTGCAAGTTTGGTCGCCGTAGCTTTTTGTGCTTGAGTACGTTCAGTTTCAATACTATTGTTATCGAAAGCATCAATACATCTCTGAATTTGAGTGAGTAAGTCATTATCATCAACAGCTAAGTCATTAATTAAATCTAATAAAGTATCCTCTTGTAAGTAGCTGGTTAAATCCTCTGCATCGAGACGAGATACCAATCTATCTGCACTAATAACAGCAGTACGAATCAGATTGTTTAAAGCATTTTCTTTAACTTCCTTTTTATATTCAGGCAGTCGGTCATTAATATCGCTATATGTTTTATAGTCAGGTAAAGCATTAGCAGTTAAGATAAAATTATCAAGCATTGGTGCTAACATATCTGCCTTACCGAGATTTTTAGCTAACTTCGTAACGTCTTTTATTATTCTGTTTACATCATCTACGACGGTATCAAAGTTAGTCAAAGTTCCTTCTAATGAAGCGGTAAATTTTTTATAGATACCTTTAGCTTCATCAAAGTATTTATTGTCTTTTTTTCGGTAAGGCTTGGTGTGATGCCAATATATACCGTGCATTATTTGTGATTGCTGTAGAGTATTTAAGGAAGCACCTTCTCTTAATAACGAGCTTGCAAACAACCAAGACAGCTCATGATGACGTGGATGTTTTTCAAAAGTGAACTTAGTCATTCCTGACACTGTTTTATCGATATGCTGCCCGTCTTCTGGTAATGGCTCATCTTCAGTTTTAGCAACTTTTTTATTGACCCAGGTTTGGAAGTGAGGGTCAGCTTTGCCAATATCATGCAATATACCTGCTATGAAAGCAGACTGCTTTAGCGGCTTACTATCTATATTCATATGTTCAATAAGATGGTAAGCCAGATAACCAACAGCGAATAGATGCTGGTATAAAGGCTGCTGATTTGTATTTGCTAAAATACGTGATGTGTCAGATATTGCTATATCCATATTTAACTCCTTAGTTGTCCAATTAACAGGAACAATTCCAACCTCATTAAATTTACGCTTATTGCCCACCACCCACACCAGTTCAGTTAGCTGGCGGGTTTTATTGCGATGACAACTCACCGCTGTAGACTTAGTCGCTGACTTCCGTAGTAATTGCTTGACAGTCTTTAAGCCATCCTCGGTAATTGCCGTCTGCCAAACGTTATTACCGATGCGATTGGCAAAAGCATCTAAGATACGCCGTGTGCGCTGAAGTGATTTTTTTTCACATTGAGAGACAAAGGTGACGATCATTTATGCCTCCCAGTTTTTGGTCATCGCCAACTGTTTGACTACTTCAAACTGATAATCTAGTGCCTTATGCTTAGTGAAAATATTGATGCATTCTTGACGAAACTCCTGCTCACTCATGTTTTCACTAGCACAGATAAAGGCGAGGGGTAGCACTAAAGCATCTTTGATAATGTCAGCAATATCGAACACCAATGCACCTCGCCGCGTTTTGCCATGCATTACCGCAAAGCCGTGCGGAATACCGAGCGTCCATGCGGTAGTAGCGCCGAGTCCATAAGCTAAATAATTACCGTGATTAAGAAAACCATTAGCTTTATCAATGCCTTCATGCTCCCGAGTAAAACCATCATAACCAGTATTTTTTGCTGCCAATTTATATAGTTGCTTGGTCAAGCGTGCTTCAAGCTGCAACAAATGCATGACCTCCGTCTGCTTATCGATTTGCCGAATATTATCGTTAAGCAATGTTTGTACCGCATCAATATTGCTATCAAAACCCCAGCGCTTAAAGTCACTGTCTTTATTCCAAACGGCTTGTAGGTAAGCAAGGCGGGCAAGTTGCAACTGTTTGGCTGCTGCTAAACGCTTGTCATCATCCCACCACCAGCTCATCCAACCTTGAATGTATTCAGTCGGTCGATACTCGCTTTGCGGGGTCATCCACTCGACATAGACCTCACGCTCTGTGCCCATGAATAGCGGCATACCTCCACCGCCACAAAAGCCGACCAATACACCTGCTTGTGATAGCAGGCGCATCGCGGCTTGGGTAATGGATGTGCCTGTCCCAAGTAAGAGAGAGGTCGTATTAGCGATAGGAATATTGTAATAGAGGTTGGTCTTATCATCTTCAGTAAGGTACAACACACGCCCATCTTTTTGCATGACCCGGCAATGCGATAGGTAGTAGATATTGGCGCGTTTGGAGTGCAAAATGGTTTTGAGATCTGAAGAGACAAAGCTATTGTTGGTATAGGGATTGCTAGGTTTGCTCATCATAGTTCCATTTTTCGGCGAAAAGCCATATTAGGCATAGGGTTTTACTATAGTCAAGATAATATCTTTAAACAATAGTCAATTAATGATTACACGACATTTAATGTCGTGTAATATAAACTAACGATTAGAATCGACTTTTTGAGTAGTGGAAATACAAATTTAAAAGCTCGTAAATGAATTGGATTTATAAAATCGAGAAATTATTAATGAAAAGCATCACACCAGAAAAACTTAAAAAAAAAGAGATATATGTAGCGCCTGAAGTCATACCACTATTTGAAATTCACTCCAAGCTGATATACCCTCATCTCGAAGACTGTCATCTCATAAACGAAAGAAATATTGCGTTATCTAAGCCTTCACTTTTTATAAAAGATGAGAGGGCATTAATTTTAGGACATAATTTTGAGCTCTATAATATACTTAAAATGACGGATGCCACTGATGAAATACTTAAGCATAAGATGTTATACAGTGAGATAAGTGCTGAGTTTTTTAGATTTGATTTGGCTTTTTATGAATTAATTTATAGTATCTCTAGATACCATAAGTTGGTGAATTTAGAGCATGTATACAATGAGCTTAGGATTTCATTATCATTAGAGATATGTCAGGAACTATTCGGGAAAAATAACTTTGGCATAGCTACATTCTGTAGCCTGATAAATTTGCCAGAAAGAACTTACTATAATCGAATTGAGACAAACTAGTCATGGTTAAAAGCTATGAAATACCTGATACAAGTCAGTTGATAAGCATCTCAATTGGAGAGTTAATAAAAACGGTTCAACAAATAAACCGAAAACAAGTCTTCGTAGATCGACACAACATAGCTGAAGCTATTGTTGATATCGTAAACATTATTCATGTAGGTTATAAGGAACACAAAAACCCAATAGAGAAAATTCTACTAGTTTTGAGAAATAACTCTATTTCACGATATGACATAGATATCTCTAAATCAGGTTTAGCTAAAGAACCGCTTGCAGTACAAATTTTTCTGCTTATGCAAAGTGTGTATATGAATAGTGAAAAAGGTGGGAGACAAAAAGTGTTATGGCTTGCTATCGCCATGCATACCGCGGTTTTATTAAAACATCATAATAAAAATACGACGTCCGATAATATTCTAATGCAGTTAAAGTTGGCTGTTTTTTTTACCACTGAAAGTAGACGTTGGATTTGGAATGAACTACCTGACTTTCAAAGCAGTCTTCAAAACAGCATACCCTTTTGTGTTAAAAATATTTTATTAACATTAGCTGGTATTTCAGAGCGAATTGAGCAAGAGCTGCCTGATATTGCTAATAGTACTGTTTTGGATTTCATTAAGGCGGATGAGGATAAAGATAAGGGCAAGGGTGAGAATCTACTAAAGACAAAAAATGGCCAAATTCAAAAGATCTTGACCGCTTACGAGCAGGCATACTATCCAAATGCTAGAAGAAAAAGTAAATCTAAAAAGGATGAAAATAGTGACAAGAAAAAGCCTATTGGTAAGCCAATCAAACTTTCAGATGAGTCGCCAAGTTATACCCCTCCTAATGAGCCAGCCCCTTATCGCTGGGACACGCCAAAAGACGATATTGAACACTATAGTCCAAATTTTAATACTGCATTCTTAGAGCCAGAAACTGAAATAAACGAGGGTTTAACGCCAGGCTTTGAAGAGACATTAGATTCTTACGATACGCCTTACATAAACTATGAACAGCTGCCAAACGAGTTGATTAGACACTCCGCACCGCTGCAAACCATTGACTTATCACTACAGCAAAACTATATCTCTCAACGTGAATTGGCGCTCAATTCCAATACCCGACTGTTATCTTTAGCCGGTTATCAGGTTCTATTTAAGTCACTAAGCTCTGCTGCCAAAAAACTACAGACTGCGCCTGCTGATACGGATGCTCTATGTGCTGGAATCTTGCTACTGTCTTTAATAACGGCGATACCAGTTGAGTCGTTAAGCACTGAAGGCTATATAAGGCATTCTAAAACTTTTAACATTGGTAGCAGACGGGCTTATATTCAGCATCGTTTAGGAATAACCAAGCGCTCTGATCTGTTTGATGAAGAAAAATATGAAAATAAGTCAGATGAAGTAAAAATCCCTATACCGTTTTGGTTAGTTACGGCGCTTACTAATCACCATATACCCTCAAAAGAGGCTTTTACCGCTTCTTTAAAGTCACTGCGTAAAGACTTAGAGCTACCATATTTATCGCTCGCAAGAGTTGAATCCGCATTGCACGTCATTTTATCTCGCTATACACCTAATTGTAGCTCTCATATTGCCAATCTTATATGCCGGACGCCTGCACCCCATGCAGCAGCAATGTATTACAGTAGTCACAGCAGTGAAGCAATAATAGCCCACTATAAGTCCGCATTGTCTGTTTTAAACGGTGAAAGCGATTTTGATTTGTCTTACATCACTCCTTGGCATAAATATACAGTGGGCTCAAGCTTTGCTCTTAAGCTGAGCTATGTCAGTGAGTTTATAGAGCAACTACGACAATGGGTTCAAAGTAGTCTGACAATGGATGAGCACTTTGATAGAACTAGCATCTATACGTGGTTTGTATTCTGTCTGCTTACCGGCATAAGACCTAATAATGGAATCGGTAAAATAGCAGATATAGATCTGGATATGGGTTGGCTGCTGATTGATGATAAACCCAGTAAAAGTGCTAGGAATCATCGACTAATACCCTTATGTTCAACCCTCATAAAACACCTTAGAAACTATGAAAATTACCTTGTCAGCTATCAAAAAAATAATTTAATCAAGCGTAACCTTAGTCGAGATATTGATCAGATTCGAGCTGGTGATGAGGTCTCACTATTAAGAGTGCTTTCATATAGTTTTGATAAATTAGTACCTATCAAACGCGGTGTTGTTTATGCAATGACTAAAGGTTTTATTGAATTGAATCCTTATTGGACACGTCATTTTGTACGGACGCAACTGGAGAGATTAGGAGTGAGTATTACTCTGATAAACGGCATTATTGGCCATGAAAAAAACCGACAAGAAGTTTTAGGTAAGTTCTCATCACTTAGTAAAGCGCAACTAAAAGCAGTGGGTAAAGCGCTTGAGGATATTGCTGGGCAATTGGAGTTAAATGATGAGGCTTGGTTACCTAAATGGTCAGTTTAAGTTCTAAAACGATGTTAGATGAGATGCTGCATACAATAAGCATGCTCAAAATAACTAAAGATTTTGCTAAATTTAATCGCAGACGCAAAAAGTATGTGCTTTTAGACAAGCCCAATGAGCCAACTGAAGAGCAAAAGTTAGAACAAACTAGATATCAGCTATTAGCCGATTTGCAAACCAAGTGGAACCAAATACGGCAGCAGACGCCTGGTAATATGAACTGGCAACGATTCACTATTCAGCAATACCAACAAGCCTTAGATCCTAAGAATAAACAATTCATACTACAAGATCAGCTAATCAGCTACCTCGATTGTAAATGGTATCTGTGGGTTAACGATTTTAATAAGTTGCAACAGCTCAAACTTAAGATTCAGCCTTTATCTAAAAAAGGCTTTGAGGAGTTTAGAGGTTTTGCGCTTGAAAGAGTGCGTAAGCAATGTAAGACAGAAAAAGAGGTGAAGCATGCGTGGAGAATTGTAGCGGAGTTTATTAATTATCAGAATAAGCATTTTATGCTTGCTGAACACTATTATTCCGTATTAACACCACCCAAAAAAGCAAAGCTAAATCCCTTGGTTATTAATACCAACTGGGTCACTGAAGGTAAGGTTTTAATTAGGATTATTAAGGCGATTAAAGCACATTGGAGTAATACTACTGAATATAGCAGTCAAGAGATTATAGGATGGTTGTTATTCTCGGGTATTATTTATGGTGGCATTAACGATAGGCATTTGCTAGAAGCTTGGTTACATGAGTTGATTACTAATCAAGCGCGTCCATTTATCAAGGAACGGGTTTATTTATCTATTCGATATGAACAAAGAGGTTATGGTAACGAACGTATAGAAGATAGCGATACTATCTACAATACCAAACAAGTCATCTTAGATTTGGTCAGTCAGTGCTGGTTAATGCGTTATAAGGCTCAAAATAATAGTGAGATTGATACTCAAAATATTATAAAACAGTTATCTCAAAATCGTATCAAAGAATATGTTTTTAATGTTTTGTCTCCTGTCATTGAACCTTTGGCCATTGAGATGCCTACCTTTACTAGACTACTGCATTACGCCAGCTATCATTGGGAGATGTTAGACGATATTGACATAGACCAAGCATCAGTAACCATCTTGCAAGGACGGCAAAATCATACAGGATTGGTTACTACCGGTTTTGAACAGTATCTAGATAGAAGATATAAAAATCAGTCCGTCCAATATGACTTAGCAGCAGTTCTAAAGTTATCAATTGACTCTACTGATGATTCAAAAAAACCAGCTATCAGTAAGCATAGTCGGGCCAAAGTGAGGAAGTCAGATCTAATTGATAAGGTTAAACGTGCATTTGAACTTAGTAAAAAGTATAAGTTAAAAGCACCTATTAATCGTTTAGAGTATAAGCAAGTCACGCCATATATCCTCGATAATATTACTTATAAATCATTAGGATTTCAAAATTGGAAAGTGAGACTGACCTTAAATGCTCGTATCATAAGGCTATGCAAACAGTATGATGATCTAAGTGAAAACATCTTGTTGATGTGGATATACGACTTACTGAATCAAAAAAAAGCTCCATCACATGATTCCATAATAAAATATTTCTCAAATGTTGGTTATGAGTGGTTATATTTTACAGTAGGTCAGCCACTTAACGACTGGACAGAGGAAGATTTTGAAGAGCTTTATGATGATATTTTAGAATATAAAATGTTTGAACGCGGCAATAAAGATATCAGCTATGGGGCAAATTTATTTCAGCGGATGCATAAGCTTGCAGAGTCAGAGTTTGGCTTGGTTTCAGTAGTTATTCAGCAGGCTGGAAGCAACCGCCGTGTACGATCTGAGCTTGTCTCTCCGCAAGCTTATAACGCCATAATTAGACAGCTGTTTAAGTCTGTGGATGTCCTAGAGATGGAGATGTTCGTTTTACTCTTTATGCTGGTATATCGCACAGGTATGCGTAAAAAGGAATTACTTGGTCTGCGCTATATAGATATAGAGGTACTATCTCAAGGTCAGCCTTCCGTTATTGTTCGTCCTAATAAATATCGCTCTACTAAAACACAAGGTAGTATTAGGCGGATTGCTGTTTTTGCACTTCTCAAACCACAGGAGTTAAGTTTTCTTATCAACTATGTACAGAGCAATATCGGTAATAATCCTAACAAATTTATATTTACGCTATCAAACTCTCATCAGCCCGTTGATGACCATGTCCCGCTACAACTGCTTAAACAGGTACTAAAAGATATATCCGTAGAGCAAGAGTCGCCTAATTTCACTTTTCATGCGTTTAGACATACCGCCGTTAGCAATCTGTCTCTAGTGCTAAATGGTAGAGATGACTTAATAACAGCATTAACGGACTACGACTCTGATGATGTGTCACGTATCAAGCGTGGATTGATAGGTGAGCATATCGAAGAATCAGACCGCTGGTATGGACTGTCGGGTATTATGGGACACCTGTCTCCACAACGCAGCTTTGAATATTACAATCATATTGCGACGCTAATGGCAACGTATGAGCTGAGCTTTGCAAATATATATATGCCTTTTAACACGTTTAATAATATTACAGGCATCACAAAGAAGCAGTTAAAAGAAAATAAAGCTACTATCAATAGTGAGCAAGTAAGCCTAACAAGCATCCGAAAACTCTTGTTTAAAAAAACCATAAAAGGAAGTCGCAAATCACCAAGTTTCGTTATTGAACAAGCCTGCATTCAGAGTCTACATGATATGTCACCAGCTACCAGCACTGAGCTTTTCATGCGTTATGGCATTAATCGAATAGAAACATTTTTAAATGTCTCGGATGTATCAATGCTAATAAATGACGCGGCGCGTTTGGCTGATCTAAGTATAAATGATGCAAAAATATTGGCTAGACGAGCTTATAAAGTTACTAAGCTTGTGACCAAAAGAGATCAACCACGATTTGTGAAACTAGGGGAGTCTGGAGAACCACTATTAAGTCCTCTCAATATTCAGCATCAAAGTGACTTTAGAATGTTGTCTGTTCTTCAAAGCAAGGCGCGAGATCTACGCATAAATACTCCAGATGACTGGCAATGGTTTATTGGTATTTGCAGTCAAAAGCTAACAATAACGACAGCTTCAGTATCTTTCTTAAAAAGTGAGAATGCAGATTTAGTGCGCTTTATACAGATCGCTCAAACATTGTTACCGGCTAAAAGTTGGCTGGTTTCTGGGGCGCAAGAAATCATTTCTAAACGGTGTGATGAGCAGGTAATTAAGGGGTTGTGCCTTTACTATAAAAAATCTGTCACAACTGTGCATGTCGGTATCGCTCATCGTGATGCAAGAGTGAATCAAGGTAAATGGAAGTTTTCGCCGTTATTGAGGTATTTTGTGCATATGATGATGATTTGTGATGAGCATTTATCAATTGCGTGACAGTTATTTTGGATGAATGAAAAAAATTCCAATCATCTAAGCTTAGTGAAATATAGTAGCTGTTTTATCTTCCAATTATTCTATATTTTCACTCTCAACCCGTGTTACACGTCTCTTTGATAGTTTAGATTGAAATGGGAAAGGAATATAGTCAAGATGTTTTCTAAGCGTAAATATTAATCATCAAAACCAATAGTTAAAAAAATAGGAATCCACAAGTATTGACCTTTGCTGTCAAATCCGTAGATATTAACTTAGGATTTTCTGATTAGGCAACATAATGGCAGAGTCCATTGATTAATCTTTAGTAGACTTGCTCAAATAAGCTTTAATATACATCATTAGCTCAACAGTCTAATACAAGTGATTCCATGACACCGGTCTATTCTGAGTAGTCTATAAATGTATTTACAGATGCAGCAGACTGGTTCCTTTAGGGTATACCCATAATGATACTAAGAATCTATTAGTAAATGCTGTCAAGCACCCAGACGTCAATTTGGAAAGCATTAATCAAGTAGTCTGCTGTCACTTTCAAAGGGCGACTTTGCCAAATATCAGAAGTCGATTACATATTACATGTCGCCTATCAAAAAATCGTATAACCGCTTATAAAGCAAACCCAGATGCTCCCATCATTAGTTCTTCAGGATTGGCATTGACATGTGACTTACCATGAGGTCAATCCTGAAAAACATTAATGTAACTACATCTGATTGCTTGGCTCAAATATCTTATAGGATAGGTGAAGCCTTCGTTAATCTCCCTTTAGCCTTTAGCCTTTAGCCTTTAGCCTTTAGCCTTTAGCCTTTAGCCTTTAGCCTTTAGCCTTTAGCCTTTAGCCTTTAGCCTTTAGCCTTTAGCCTTTAGCCTTTAGCCTTTAGCCTTTAGCCTTTAGCTAGGCTTAATATTCTGATTCATGTGTAGCACATTATCTGGATCCCACTCATTCTTAAGGGCAGTGAGCCGCTCAAACGTTGAGTCACCGTAGGCCGCGCGCACTCGGTCTACACCCTCATCACCGCTTAGGAAGTTGACATAAACACCACCAGTCGAAAACGACGTGACTGCATCAAAAGCCTCGCGTGTCCAACTGATGTGGTGCTCGTCTTCCTCAGCTTCGCGCCATCGCGACTGAATGTTTAGTACCCAATTTGCATCGCGGTGTGGATAAGGGGTTGAATCAGCTGATTGGCGCGCCACAGCGCCTCCGAGCGAGAGCATGCCAATAACTGACTCCTTGGAGGTCATAGTCGTGGCTTGCTTGCATAATACATCAATGCTGTCGTCAGACAGCTCAGGTAAGTAGTGTGCCTTCCAATAATTGCGTGCACCCGCATTACCCGTGGCGTCGAACGCAGACTGAAATGCAGCATAAGGTTTCATCCCCACCGCGTCTACAATTGGCTCGCCAATCTGGCGCAGCGGAGCTAGCGCCGCCTCACTTTCAGACGGATCACCCATGTGGATCAGTGCAAGTAGCAAGATCATCTTTCCGTGGAACGCTTCAGGAATAAACGGTGCAGGCGGCGCATGTCGCATTACGACCAGACATGACACTTCATCGGACGCATCATGCATTGCTTTTGCGACCGCATGTAGCACTGTAGGAGCATCTTTGAAATCGTGAATCACTGGCCCCGAGAGCACTTGCGGGCCGACCGCATGTAACTCAAACTCAAATGCAGTAATGATACCGAAGTTGCCGCCACCCCCACGAATGCCCCAAAACAGCTCGCTGTTATGATTGGCATTGGCTTGCACAAATTCACCTTTAACACTGACTAAATCAACCGCGCGTAAGTTGTCAACGGTCAGGCCATGTTTACGCGATAAATAACCGAATCCACCGCCCAGAGTAAGTCCAGCAATGCCGGTTGACGATATGAATCCGACTGGTGTCGCTAGACCGTGTGCCTGTGTTTCGCGATCTAAATCATTGAGCAGTGCACCAGGCTCAACTCTTACTATATGCTTTTGTGTATCGACTTGGACTGAGGTCATGTCGGCAAAGTCGATCATCAGCCCACCTTCGCAGACTGCGTTGCCAGCAACGTTGTGCCCACCACTTTTTATCGCAATCTCAAGCGTGTTCTCGCGCGCAAACCCTACGGCTAACATCACATCGGCAGCACCGCGTGGACGGACAATCAAAGCTGGTCGCCGATCGATCATCGCGTTCCAGACTGTACGTGATTCATCGTAGAGCGGCTCATCAGGTAATATTGCTACGCCACGCAATTTTTCACGGAGGATAGCTAGTGTTTCTACAGAGAATTTTTGCTCTTTGATGTTCATGATGATTCCCCTTCAATTTATTAACGCTAAAAGCAGTATTAGATAGCTTCCGATCGATTCGGATTCCCACTAGCAATAGGTCTTTAAAAGTGGGACTTAGTCTGTGCGGCGGCAAACATTGGTAAAAGAAGTTGAGAGGGCATTTAGCCTGTTTACTAAGTATAACTTTATACGCGCTTATCCCTGATAACAAGAATTCGTTTGTACGAATATAATGAAGCTGGGCTACAGTCTTATATGAGGTTTATTGCTCGATCTCAAATTAGTTTTTAGACAATGTACTATCAAGGCAAAAGCGCTCGTTAGAGTAAAGCCATAGTAGAAGAATGGTAAATCTAAGCAAGGTGAGGATTACAAGAAATTTTCTGTACGGATCGAGTCTGACCTATTAGATGAAAGCAAGTAGGCATTTTACTTGTCCTATCTTCATAAATTGGGTTTTCAGCAATCTTAAAATTAACAATAAAAAATGAAAATGTTTAGTACATATTGTTTAACAGGTTGCAAAAGCTAGAAGCCAAGCACCGTATATTTTGTATGCTTACATTTATTCTTTATATTCGCCTAACCGGATATAAAGAATAAATGTAAGCATACAAAATAGTGGACGGTACATTGTTAAATATTGAGTTAGATTACGACTAAACTAGAGTTCAGAAGGGTTTAGACTTTTATCGCTAGGCTACTTGATTAAAATATCCCAAGTTAAAGTCTACAGGTTTAATAGCATAGGTTAATATGATTATTCAATCTTTTTAGAGTCCTACTTCGACCTGTGTCAGCTCAACTATCTTAATTGGTACAGCGAACAACCACTCTGTACCACTGGTACACAAAAAACTGCCATTATCAAAGGACACAATACGAGCCGTAAAGTCATTGTTAACTTGATCTGACATGGCCTCTTTATCGCTGGTGTCAGCTACCGCACACCATATCTCTTTATCACCACGATTTAACATCGCACGGGTTAAGTCACTACCGGTTAATTTATTGTTCACTCTAATTACTCCTAGTTGTTGGCTATGATGGTGATTAAACGATGAGAAGACTCTGTAGTAGAGTCTCCTCATCGTTATAATTCGTTGACCATCTCTGAAACGCTGCCTTTAATAACACTACCATCAAACATGGTACGGCAGACATATCTAGCCATATATACTATAAGCTCCTATCATTTTTATATATTGTTATTGGTATGAACTGTCTTTTTTTTAGTTTAAGCGGTAGAAAAGTAGTGAACATATATTTAATTTCACTTGACTCTAGTTTAGTCTGTTTAAAGTCCAACTTCGACTTGTGTTAGCTCGATCTTTTTGACAGGTATCGCGTATTGCCATAAATTACCATTCTTACAAACAAAATGATCGTTGTCGAAAGACACAATACGAAGGATGTGGTGATAGTCAGCGTTATTAATAGCAGCCATAGCATGTTCATCGCCATCATTACTTACTGCGCACCACATGTTTTTGTCATCACGAGACAACATCGCTCGCGTTAAGTCACTGCCTACTAATCGAGTATTCATATCTAAACCTTTATTTATTAGTCCTGATTACTTAATTTTAAATTATACTTTAACAGCTCGATTGATGTTTATATTTTTTTATTGTAGTGTCTCTTAAGTAAATTGATTCTAGTCATGCTAAGCAAGGTGAGGATTAAAAGCAATTTACTGCACGGATCGAGTCTGACCTATTAGATGAAAGCAAGCGGGCGTTTTATTTGCCTTATTTTTAGAAATTAGGTTTTCAGCAATCCTAGCAATTTAGTATCAACTAATAAGAACCTGCTTTTTTGAAGTACAGCACCCTATTGCGGAGGAAACTTAAATCAATAACCTAAGGTATTAATGTTTCGATGTTTACCTACTGATAGGTGTTGTAAGTGTACATTGGAGTGTACTTTACATAAATATTTCGAACATCACTTTTACAGAAAAAGATGATTCACGTATAGATTAAATATAAAAAAGTATTAAGGGGTCAGTTATGGAAAGTAAGAAATTTGTTGTACGAGCTTTGGGAGTGAGTGCTTTAATTTTTGTATTGACTACCATATTTGTGACTAGTTTTTTTGATATGTTGTAGTCAACCTAACTATTGATGTTAATTTGATATTGAGTTTGGCAGTTGCTAAGTATAACAAGCTCTCATATATCCAAATATAGGTGATGCCGCTGACCCAGAACTTGTTAAGCCGATCGGTATCAAACTTCTGATCTAGCAGGTTTGAATAGATCAGCTTATTTTGAGTTGGTGGTGACTTTAAAGTGCTTATGGACAAGGCATTTGATTCCGTACTCTCCTTTAAGGCTTCTAACCATATATTGACTATATAATGACTTTGAGTTCTCAGATGTGGTTTGAATTTTATCGTCAGGCTGCGTGACTAAAATCTCTCAAGTAGAATGTTTACTGGATTGACAGCATAGGTCGAGATCTCTAATGGTAATAAGCCAATATTAAGATGTCATACAAGAAAGTACTAAAGGATGACTTAGGAAAAAGCGAAATTTATATATCAATAATTAAAGATCTCCGTCAAATACAAGTCAATTATTCATAATTCTATTTTAAGTATTAGAAAATTATTGTCGTAAGCTAGAGACTTTTATAAAAAGTCGTGATTTAATTAAAGTTATGTAGAAAGATGGTTGGTACGAAGTAAGTGTTATTGGTAGTTATCACCATTTTCAAACATGCTAATAAAATAGGAAAAATTACTCTTCCTTATCCAAAGAAATTTCTCCTAAAAGGTACCGTTCAAATTATTTTAAAACGGGCTGGGTTGGCTATCCGACTTGTTTATTTTCCAATACATAAACTTAAGATTATAAGGAGTGGAGGATGAAATATCCCATAGCAATTGAACAAGGTGATGACAATACTGCGTATGGCATCATTATCCCAGATATAGCGGGCTGCTATTCAGCTAGTGATGAGTATGAAAATATTCTGAAAAATGCTAAAGAAGCTATTGTGCTCCATATAAGTGGCATGATAGAAAATGGCGAACCAATTCCTATGCCTACTGATAGTAACAAATATAGAGATAACCCAGATTTTGAGGGAATGTCTTGGGCAACGGTCGATGTTCAAACAGATGAGTTTTATTGATGAAGTTGAATAGTAACCAATATACGCAATAGATAAGAATTGAGCTGGACCGCCTCAAAATTGTCGGAGACTTAACTTTCTGAGAGAATACGAGAATGAAAAGAGAAAACTGTACTCCTATGATTAAAGAGTGAACCGTTCGCATACTTATTGATGCATCAAATAACTGTCCTTTCACATTGTCAGCCATTAAAGCTATTGCCCCTAAAATTGACTGCACACTTGAAACTGACCCCTGCTGTCAAATCTATACAAACAAACTTGGGGGATTAGGGAGGGGCCGCCATTGCGTGAGTATTAGTTTTTAAAAAGAGCGCTGTTAATAGAATCCTTCCCAAAAGCTAATGCACATACGGCGCTAATATCAGAAAACTTACTATACTGCTGATTTATCAAGGCACTCTCCTAGACACAAAACCATGCAATTCAGACTTTATTAACTTCAACAGATATATGAGCAAGCTGTGGTAGGAATTCTGATAATAATTTTTTGTATTCTTCCGTACTCAAAGGGGATGGTGAGGAAATTAAAAGGATGGCAGCTTAGTAAGTTGACGCTATTTCCCATACATGGATGTCGTTGATAATCGTATTTTTCTCATTGAGTATCTGCGATATCTTTTCGAAAGTTCAAACATCAACAGATTTGTCTGAAAGCACGCTGCTCGATTCTTTGATTAATCCATAATACCAGTGAAAAATCACTATTACTCCGACAATTACCATGACAGGATCTATCCAGACTATGCCCATGTATTTACCGGTAAGCAAAGCCGCGATAGTGAGTACAGAAGTAAGGGCATCTGCTAAAACATGTAAATAAGCAGCTTTCATATTGTGATCATAATCATGATGGTAGCGGCCATCTTTCAGTATAAAAATTAAGAATAAGAATCTCTCAAAAGGTACTGTTTTATTGTGCTAGAAATACTGTTATTGGCGTTAGGACTCGCTGCGGATGCGTTTGCCGCTGCAATCGGTCTTGGTTCCACTCATAGAGCTGATTCCAAGCCACAATTTATAAAAATGGCATTAATCATTGGATTATATTTCGGGGTTGCTCAGGGGGTGATGCCGCTGATTGGCTATGCGCTTGGCTCTACCTTGCTCGGTTGGTTTTCTGAGGGAGCGGCTTGGATTGCTTTTGTCATATTGGTAGTTCTTGGAATCAAGATGCTCTATGAGTCGCGTTCAGTTAACGATGATGATACTCGGATCAATTTAAGTCATAAAACGTTGCTGTCGTTGGCTATAGCCACCAGTCTTGATGCGATGGGCGCAGGTTTTACATTAAATCTATTGTCAGTTAATGCTTATTTGGCATGTTTAATCATTGCACTTACGACAGCTATTTTAAGTTTTTTTGGGGTTTATATAGGACGCCAATCAGGAACCTGGCTGGGCAGTTGGGCAGAATCTCTAGGCGGTTTGGTGTTGATAGCAATTGGCGTGAATATTGTGGTTTAAACTCAGTCTTATACTTAATAGTTTTCAGTGCCTAACAGAGAATGAGCATACCACCATTTCATGTTCAAAATTACACCGCTGTGTACATTGAGATGCTATAAATAATTTAGGCTACTGATAACAATAGCACACAATCACATATTCAAGTCTTAACTAGAGAAACGAATCCATTTTGATAACTCAATTACTGTCTAATATATGTTGATTAGATAAGCAGTACTTTCTGCACGGTAAGAAAAGCACTAATTTTTGAACACATATTTCACTGTTTTCAGCAGACTAGGCGAGTATCCATAAACAACTTGATCAATGGACAGTAATTAATAACTGACCGACTCAAATAGATTAGTCTCCGATATAGTTAGGCCTGGTCATACTAAATGGGCACGAATTTTTAGACACTGATTCTATAAATACAATAGCGTCGTTGCTTAAAAAATATAGCACTATTAAAGATAGGTACTTGTTATTTTTACAAAAAAACCATTTTGGGTGGCTGATGCATCAAGAAGTTTTGGTGAGAGATATTCCAAGCATAAGCGCCTGCTAAGGTAAAAACTAGGTAATCGCCGATATGCAACGCTTTAATCCATTGGTCTTTTGCCAGTATGTCTTTGGGAGTACAAAGCTGACCGACAAGGGTTGCCTTGGTGTTGATGATGGCGGCTTCCTCTATCAGACTTTCTTGCGGTTCGGTCTCCATTGCTTTGCTAATGCCGCGCGGCATGATGCGAAAAGGATGATTGTGCTGTTGCGCGGCGGGCGTTCTAAAATGGTGGGTGCCGCCATGACCAATCACAAATATCTCGCCAAGATTTTTTTTGATATCCAGTACCTCCATGACATAATAACCACAGGGCGCGGTGATAAAACGTCCAATCTCAAATCTTAAAGTAAACTGAAGATTTGCCGTTAAGATACTCGCAAGCTGCTGACAAAACACTTGCCACTCAAAATGATGCGGATGCTGGTCATAGTGAATACCGATGCCGCCACCAACATTAATGGTCAGTGATGAGGGCAACGACGGATAATCGTTCTGCCAATTCTTGACCATATCTATATAGCGCTGCATTAACAGCAGATGGCGCTCGACTGATAATTGATGCGACATTAAATGAAAATGAAACCCACAGAACTCAATGAGTGGGCTTGAATCTATGATATCTAATGCTTGCTTGAGATGGGTTTCATCCAATCCAAAGGGTGTAGGCTTGCCGCCCATGACCAGCTTACTGCTACTGATATTACCAATATCAATATTCATCCGCAAAAATATACGGACGGGAAGCTGCAAGGATTGACTGAGGGTTTGGATTCTAGTCAGCTCGATCAGGCTTTCCACATGAATGGTATCGATTTGCTGTTGCATGGCTTGCTGTAAATCTGAGGTAAGCTTCCCCGGTCCACCAAAAATAATAGGATGATTCGGTTGGTGGGCTTGCAGCCAATTTAGCTCGCCTGCAGAAGCGGCCTCAAAACCATCCACATGCTCTGCCAATGTTGATAGTATTTCAGGCTCAGCGTTGGCTTTGATGGCATAAAACAGCTGCGTGTTATCAGGCAGGCAGCGCTTCATAGCTGTTATACGCTCTTCTAGAGCTTCCAAGTCATAAATATAAGCACAGAGCGGTGACGGCTGCGCACCATAATTATGGATACAGTCAATTATTTTTTGAGGAAGCGAATGCTTATCTGATGTCTCGATTAAGTGTGTTGTTGTCGCGTCTGTCATCATTTTAGGCAACCTTTGATTCAGATGATTTATGAGTTTTTATATTGTCTTTATTGGCGTTGAGCATAGAGGACTGCCACGGGCAAGGGAGCATCACGTAGGCGGAATGTTTATCAGCAAGCGTGAGTAATCGAGTTTTATAATTGGTCTTGCTTGGTAAGCTGCCACCAGCTAACAAATCCTGAATTTCAGGCTGAATGCCATATACCAGCTGCCAATTCATTAATATGTCTTTGACACGCTGCCAAAGTAGCGCCTCTAAAACCTCTGCTGATTGCGCGCCTCGGCATAAATAGAAGATCGCTTCACTAAGATTGTTCACAAAAACGCAATAGGCAATGCGCGACCATCCTGCCGTTTTAGAGTAGCGGATGGACTGTTTGCAACGCTCAGATAAACCTGTTGCGTTATCAAGTAACCACATCGTATCAACCAATTTGGTGCCTTCAAGATCTCGAATCCAAACGCATGCAGGCAGCCCTTGATGAAAGCCAATCACCGTATTTTGTAAATGCGGCTCGAACACAACGCCATGGTTAAAGAAATAATCAAACGTGCCGTCAATTAAAGTATTGGCATAACGGCTGAACCATAAACAGGCTAGAGTGTCATAAGCTGATTTATCATGATTACTTTGACCAGTGTGGACGCAATGTTTTTGTAGCTGGCGCTCGATGACGCTGTCTCCGAACCTATCCTCCGTAAATAAGGCAGCAGCAACTTGCGGCGTAAGATATTTAATTTCATCAGTAGTAAAAGACTCTCGAAATAACATGCCAAAGGTTTCGGTAATACACTGAGTCGAGTTAGCGTCATCATTTGAGAACTTGGCGGTCATATCAAGGGTTGCGGCACCCGGCTCTAACATCAGCTTAAAAGCTGGCGCGGTCAAGCGTTTACTATGATCAATTTTTTCTAAAATAGCATTTAGGTACACGGCGCTGTGTAGCTCATACCAGGCGTTTTTGCGAATGCAATTGGTCAGACGAACATGAATGGAACATTTTATAAAATGCGACAGCTGATCGTGATATAAGGTGCGCACCGATGAAGTTGGGGATACTGCCTTACCAGTCAGACCAAGCGGTATCATATATCCTGATGCGATTGCGCGCTTGATGGTCAGATTTGCCAAGATGCCGTCGGCTTCCCACGGATGGCAAGGGTAGTAAACCCAATCGGTTTCGCTATCAGTATTTAAACTACCAGTGTCTGAATTAACGGACTCTAATAAGTCGCCAGCGTCAGCAAGTAACGTCCGAGCGATGTTGCTCAATACGGTTTTGGTATCTTTGCCAATATAGCTGACGAGGGAGGAATCAACTTTAAACCAAAATAAGGCAAACTGACTTTGGGTTTCGGGCGAGTGCGCTAATAAGGAGGTCATGTTGACCCCTTGTCGGCTTTTAGGAGACGGATGATACGCATGACCCCAAAGTAATGCCTGCTCGCTATCTATATAGCCATTAACGGTAGGTATGTCACGCTGCATACCGTGATGGTAGCTAGTAGCGTGGCTAGTAGAAGACTGTAAAAAGGCAGTTGTCACGCTGATGCTATTACTAATCTGATTTTTTAACTCTTGATTGATGTCTATCTGATAACGAGTAGCAATATAATCATGAAGATAATCTACCAATTGGTAAATGTTTAGGCATACCCACGGTTGATTATCTGCTTTTAGCCAAGGTGCTCCGCTGGGCTGACACTTCCCTAGGTGACTGAAATATGCCACTGGCAATACGATTTTTGCAGAAGAAGAGACATCATTAGCCAAAGGAAATCGAATCGTCAGTAGTCGCTCGCTCGGGCAGGCGCGGTTATCCCGTAAACACAGTGGCAAATCGTCATAAGACTCATCGATGCCCATATCTTGATTGGGAATGGCAAACTCACGAAGATAACAGTTGATGACGTTCATGAGTGCATGCTGTTCAGATTTATACTGATGGTATTGTGATAGCAAGCTTGGTACTGGGTTATTTGGTTTCATAGGTGATGTCTTTTTTAGATGTTTTTAAAGTAGGTGTGATTTTTAGCACTCGTTGAATAGTGTTGATGCATTTTGATGGTTATCATTGCAATAATTGCCATCACTGCTGAGAGGGTAAACGGAGAGAGCAGACCAAATATAGGTACAAATAGAGTGACCGACAATCCTGCTAGCACGCCGCCCCATTTTGATAGCGCATCGTATCTGGAAAATATTTTGCCGCTATGTTTAGACTGGTTGGTATTCGCCATTTGTGCATGCAGGCTTTGGTAACACATAAACATGCCCACGCCAAATAACATCCTAGCCAACCAAATTAAGGGAAGGTAATCCGTCAAATGCAGCAAAACTGCACCTGCCAATACCGCAAAACCAATATTGAGTGATGCTGCTGGCATGCGCTGGCTGATGCGTCCATATAGCAGCTGACAGATCAGATACATGATATGAGGCATGGCATATAACTGTCCTATTTGAGAGGTGCTAAGCCCAAAAGTTTTGGCAAATGGCAAAAAATATGGGAAAGTCACTACCATACAAAAGGCTAAGAAAAACTGCAGCACTGATATAAACAGATAAGGATTGGCGAAAAAAGCTGCGCCCGTTAGACTTTGTGCTGAGTGCTCCGTCTCCTTTTTATCGCTTTTAGCTTTGTTACTGCTTTTAGTGTTTGCAGATGCTTTTGGTAACTCGATAGTATTTTCTATTGTGCCGACATTGCCTGGTGCGATAACGTCTTTTTTTAACAAAAAACTGAGTAGTAATGCTAATAACGGTAGTATGGCAAGCACGCGATATAAACTTAATACTTCATAATGGTGTACCAAAAATCCCAGCCCAATCGGGGCGGTAATAAGGGCAAGCCGTGCTGAAAACTGAGTGAAATTTAACACCCGTTTTAAGGCGTTTTTGTCGGTAATACTGGTAGCTAAATATGCGTTTGAGGCAGCCATAGTCCCGCCAAACAGCCCCTGAATACTCAGCCCTATGATAAGCTGCCATAAAGACTGAGAAAAACCGCATATTAAGAACCCTACTGCCAACCCCAGCTCTGCCCGCAACAGGGATGTCTTGCGACCATAAGTATCGGCGAAACGTCCCCAATATCTGGCAGCGATAGCAGTCATTAGGGTTGGTAGTATAAAGAGCAAACCAACCCAGCCTGATTGCAATGGCGCATCCAGCTCTTGGAGCATGATTGGCAAAAACAAAGGCATACCTAAAGCAGAAAACGCGGACATGTAGTGACAACATAGGACGATTGCCACCATAATTCGATAGCTCATTAGAAATCCTGATTGTGTTGCTGCATAATTTTTAAGGTATTGGGTGCTGATTTGCCATAGAACTTATTAATATCTGTCGCGCCAGACTGCTCTTTTGATAACAGACTGCCAGCACACAACAAGTATTTGATATACCAATGCTGATTCTCTAATAAGACTTGCTTGGCAAGATGGGTGTCGTAACCCTGTTTAGAGAGGCTGTGTAAGGTCGTATCAATACCGCTTATGAGGGTTTGATAGGCATGATGACGGTCGATGATGTTATGGGCGCTCATCATCTCAATAATGGCAACGATGTCTAGCTGGAGCGTAATGGTCAAAAACATCTGCGCCAAAGCCAACTCATCCTCAACGACGATACGTTGGTCTTTAATATCCTTGATGTCATTAATAGCACTGCTATTAATGACATCGCCTAAATCAATTTGTGCCATGCCAGCGTTAAATCGTGGGGGATAAAGGCGTGCAGAATCATTGTCTTTCATGAGCAAGGTCATCGTGCTGCTATGTTGGTCAAATACAATGACGGCATTTTGCTGATTGGCTTCTAGCGCAATACCATATTTGATCCATAAATTTAAATGAACATGGCATAACAGATGAATGTACTCTTTTAACCAAACCTGACTATCACCGTCATAAAACTTTGCAATTAAGTGACTGATAAAGGGGCGACCATCAGGCATGACGCTGCCAAATGCTGCCACAGGTACAGGGGTTTTATCCGTTAAATTGATATCATCATAGCGCCTCACGATAAAGGCGAAGGTTCTATCATCGCCCATATGACCGCCTAGGCTTTCATCGCAATGCGCGTAACACCCTTGCAGCGAGGCATCATTTTTTTCAATCAACTGTAAGGTTCGTTGAAACCAGTAACCGTCATAAATGGTTGAGGGCTTAATTAAGCGCACGTTTTTATTGCCCAATGTGCGGACGATGAGCGCCACTTTAATATGAATGTTTGGGGCATCACAGCACACCACCGTACGCACAGATAAGGTCGGTTGTACGTTTACCGCAGACTTAGGTGCCAATATAAGTTGCCGTGTATCATCCTTGACAGCAGATTGTTGCAGCAGCGGCAGGGTTAACGGATGTATGGGAAACAGATGGTGAGTCTGTTGAAGATTGCTATCGAGACCCACGTCTTCGAAGCTTGGCCAAATACTAGGCAGCTCAGAGCATAAGGTAGCCATCTCTTTAGAGACAGCGACCCAATATAGTTTAAATGTCGGCGCAAACTCTGGACTGTAGGATGCGACATCAGACGCATCCAAACCAAGCTTGGCGCGGGCAGTCGGATAATAAGGATGGTCTAAATACGAGGCGACTTGATCAGCGTATAGCAAACGCTCAGACCAGCTCGGGTAATCATTAATATTGCGCTCAAGATGGCGACGTTGAGACTCAAACCCTTGGCGTGCTAACGCTCGGTGTTCAGTGGCACAATCAAGCTCAATCAGATAGCTGTCAAGCGCGGTCTCAGAGGCATCTGACAACTGTTTGAGGATGGCAACAAAATCCTGATAGTCATTATTGATGATGTAACCGTCTAAGTTTTGTTGAATCCACAGTGGGCTGGCAAGTTGCCAATATTGCATATAGTCACTGGCTATAATCGGCAACCAGTCGGTTTGTTGAGGTGAGGTTATTTTTAACCATAACTTTTGCTGTTTCAACACTTCTGGCAGATGAGGAACATCAAATTCTGTTTCGATGACCGTATTATTTGATAGCAGCCCATAAACATCTTCACGGATGCAGGTGTTAATAAAGCGCTCGGTAATATATTGCTTATCCATTTAAACTCTCAAAATAGAACAATTAAAATGTGTAAAAAAAGGTGAGTAACAACGTCTTACGACTGAAACTGCCACTGCAGGTCTACTATGGCATCGTTCATCGCGTCATTCATAGTGTTCTCGCAATTAGAATAAGCCAGTAGTCGGCTCAAATAGTCTTTATTAGAGTGGGTAATTTGAATGGTTTGATGTTGCTTTTTTAAGGGTTGATGGATGATGACCGTTTGCTGCGTTTGCTTATTAAATGGGCTGGGTGCCGCGCAAATCGTGCCTGATTGAGGTGCAACAATGTAATGAATGCGTGCATGCGTACTGATGGCGAGCTGCCCGAAATCTGCCTCCAACTCAGCAATGCTAACCCCTTGATGCAATCTAACAATGGTATCAAACCAAGGGTAGTGCGCCATATCATGTAATAAAAACTCTCTGCCATCGCCGATGCTACGATAATTGATTTCAACCAAATGGACATCACCCGTTGGGGTAATAATAAACTCACTGTGACAGACGCCAAGTTCAACACCGATATCTTGCAGAATCGATAAACAGCGCTCACGGTAATGTAAACATAATGGCGTATTCCAAACCGCATCAAGCTCTACAAAATGCGGCGGCTCGGTCAATGTCACCTCAAAGCCGCCTACCGCCACCAAGCGCTCACTATCTCCGAGTGTCTCTAACGTAATCAAGCGCCCAGCCACATAGGACTCAACCAAAATAGGCAGGGTCTTTGATTGCCAAAAATCTTGGCAATAACTGAGCAGCTCATTTTTATCCATACAAAGCTGAACGTCCATGCTAGCGACGCCTTGCTTGGGTTTGGCGACTATAGGAAAACTGATGGCAAGATTATCAAGGTATAAATCTTTAGCGCTTAGCAGCTGATAGTCAGCTTGATATAAATGAGCAGAATGTAGCTGTTTTCTCATCAAGTACTTGTCTTTAAAAACCAAGCAGTGACGCCAGTCTTTACTAGGCAAATGGAAGAAGTCAGCGACGATAGCAGTTGAGGCTTGTAGATGGTCACTATTACTAAAGACCAGATTGGGCAGGATATGATAAGTATTTAATGTGTCAATGATTGCTAGAGGATTAAATACATCGCATTCAAGGATACTAATTTGCGCCCCTAAAGGCGTCGCTATTAGCGTATCCATGTGCACCTCTTTATGATCGGTTATGACAATCAATGGGCTGTCAGGGTCGTGTCTTAAGTTTAGTAAGGCAGGGATGAAACCTTCAATAACTGCATCGTTGACCACATGAGTGATGAGAACCGTCGCATAGGACATAAAGCTTTCCTCTTATAATGAACTACCAATAAAAACAAGCATGACAATATTTTCGTGACCGTAATGATATTGATAATGAGAATCATTTACAAGTAAAACATGAAAATATTACGCAATTAATGGCAAAAATCTAGCAATTTTTTTGAAGAGGGGGTTGATGACGGGCAGCTCAGCCATTTTCCATTACTCACATAGAGAGTGGCTGTGTTTTGTAATATAGTTGGTAAGAGCGCTAAGCAGTTATCAATGTTTTTTTGAAATAAAAGCAAATCGGAAGTAGATTTGCTTTTATCGTTGCGAGATCTTTCAGGATTAGGGTTTATTAACTCTTAAAACTGATAGTTGAGCCCTAATTTGTACGAACGTCCGGGTGCAGGATAGCGACCGACAGGACTGGTATCGATACCTCGGAAATAATACTGTTCATCAAACAGGTTATTAATACCGAACTGAACAGACAGCTTTTCGTTCTTTGTATCTTGCAGCGTCTTTTGCAGGCTCAAGTTCCAGACTTGATAGGCAGGTGTTTCGCCAATACCGCCGTCTGTACTTTCTTCAACGGTATTGGCATTATCGGCATAGGCTTTGTCATAGTACACACCAGATAAAGTGGCGTTGTAATCTTGATGCTTATAGCTGGCATGCCAGCCCAACTGATGTGGCGAGCTGTACGGCAATTGATTGCCTTCATTTGCACCTTCTTTTAGCGTGGCATCAAGATAGTTGTAACTAAGACCAACATCTAGGTTTTTGAATGTTTTTGGGCTATAAGTAATCGCAGTCTCCAAGCCTTGATGCAGGGTACGCCCTACATTATCAAAGCTTTGATCACGACTGTTCCATTGCAGCTGATCTTTAAAATCTATGCGATACAGTCCCAAGGTGGCTTGCAGGTTATCCAGGGTATAGCGTGTACCTATTTCATAATTCCACGCAAGCTCACTACCTTCTTCACCATTACCACGAATATTGGCAATTTGCGGCGTTCTCAGCGACTTCTGCGCGTTGGCATAAATTAGCCATAGATTGTCATCCGATTTGTTTAATGCATAAGACGTTGTTAGTCCAGGCAGCCATTCTGTAATGGTATTGTCTGTTTGTGTGTTATTACCGGCATCATTAAATATCATTTTTGCATTTTCATAACGAATACCAGGGGTAATTTTTAGGCGCTCATCCATAAAGC
Organism: Psychrobacter sp. ASPA161_9; assembly: GCF_051970275.1. NCBI lineage: Bacteria > Pseudomonadati > Pseudomonadota > Gammaproteobacteria > Moraxellales > Moraxellaceae > Psychrobacter > Psychrobacter sp. ASPA161_9. The sequence goes on from NZ_JBEFNI010000002.1 coordinate 303,676, forward strand.
TCATCTCATCGCTAAGATAAGCGGCCCATGCATCTGTTTGTAGATTCCAATCACGGGGCGTAGTGGTCGTACCATCCGCAAGTTTGGTTTGCGTCAGTTTATAATCGATATCTTCATTGACATAGCGCATGCCACTGATGAGATGGTGTTTGATGTTTTTGGTATCGCCAAATTGAACAGAAAACTTCGGCTCTACGCCATAGACGTTAAACTCCCGAGGGGAGGTGCGCAGGCTATCTGCTGCAATAGCAGGGTCTGCCCAATGTACGCCTTGCTGGTTAGCTTGTGAATTAAATCCCCATTCAAAATTACGCGTGGCATGATGCCCAAAAGTGGTCAGGTCTAACACCGCTTGGTCACCAATATTTAAGTAGTTTTTGTACTTAGCATGCCAGCGCGTTGATTTGCCTTGATAGGCTTCAAATGGGCGCTGGCTCTGTTCTATATTTTGGTCATAGGCAGAGGGCGACAGTGCCCCCGGCATTTCTGTATCGGCATCATAGTATTGTAAAAACCCTTCTAATTCCTGATTGTCATCAATATACCAAAGGGCTTTGGCTTGCAGGTTAGTGACTTCAGTGTCTGAGTGATCTCTAAAGCTATCCCCCTTAATACCGTTGGCTTCCACTTGTACACCCAACTTGTCATTCAACCAGCGACTGTGTCGCGCGTATAAACTGGTCAACGGCTTACCGTTTTGCTCAAATATAGTTAAATTGGTGCCAATCTCAGTTTGAGTCTCTTTAGCAATAGGTTTGGTAATCAGGTTAATCACGCCGCCAACATTATTTGGACCGTATTGGGTCGCAGCCCCGCCGCGTACGACATCGATGCGCTCAAGATTATCAAGGGTTGCTGGAAAGATAGACTGACCGGTATGACCGTAAGGCGCTAAGGTTAAAGGGATACCGTCCATCAAAAACTGCGCTTGTCCACTGCGGCTAGCATGTAAACCGCGGATAGAGATGTTAGGTAATACACCAGTCCCCGTTTCATCATCGATTTTGACGCCTGGGATAAATTGTAGTGCACCGTCAATTGAGTTGCTCACGGTTTTTTTTATAAATTTATTGTCAATAACCGTGCGATTTCCTGCAAATGCTTTCACCTCGTTAGCACTAGAATTGCCTAACTTGTCTGCAGTAACTACGATCGGCGCTGCGGTAAAAGAATGTACTTGCGTTGCTGCTTTATTATTAAGGGGATTGTCTGAGGTAATGGCACTGCTTGTGATAGAAGTATCTGAGCGCGCCTCAACGCTAGTTTTCTTGCTAATGGGCGTCACCTCAGCACTGCTTTGTTGATAAATGCAAAGCATAGCAAGACAAAGTGCAGAACGTTTAAAAATAATAATCATAACAATTCCAATTATTTAGCAGGTATTTATGTCAGTCAAAGATGAACAGTGTTACTAAAACGTTGCAATTATAAACAGTAATAGTTATCATTTGCAAAATTATTATCATTTGCATAAAAAGTTATTGATAAATTTCCATTAATAATTATTGCTACTAAGCCACTAACAACCTCGCTCATTAACTAAAAATTCTATGGATCCAAATATGTCTCACCATCAATATAAACGCCTAGTGACTGCGGTTCGTGCTCAATTATTACTAACCATGATGACGACTGGTCTAACCATGGCGGTGAGTCAACAAGTTGCTGCTCAAGAGACAGCTATACAGCCATTAACAACACTACCATCAACGACGCTTGCGCCCATTGTGGTCACGGCTAAAACCTATGAAGGCTATGCTGCTTACACCCCAACGTCAGGTACGAAGACCAATACCGAATGGCTAGATGTGCCGCAGTCGGTATCAGTAGTGACTAAAACGGAGCTAGAGGATAGGGGTGCGGTACGCGTGATGGACGCGATGAAAGGCGTTGCAGGTTTGAATAACACGCTTGGCGAAGGTAGCCGAGACGAGTTTGTGATACGCGGGTTTAATGGTTTAAACGATGTCTATAGTGATGGCATGCGTGATGATGGCAAATTGCAGTCCTATCGCAGCCTCGCCAATGTAGAGCGCGTAGAAGTGGTCAAAGGTCCAGCGGGCACGTTGTATGGGCGCGGTAGTGCAGGTGGTATTATCAACCTCGTCAGTAAAAAAGCAGAAGGTGAAAACTTCGATAAGGTGCAGGCGCAAGTGGGTAGCGACGGCTTAGCCGTGGCGCGCGTCGATAGCTCGCACAAATTATCAGATACCGTCAATGCCCGTATCAATGCCGAGTATCGCCGCAGTGATTCATATGTCGATCATGTCGATTCAAATGATGTCTTTATCGCACCAACGGTACGTTGGCAGCCGACTGACCAGCAAACGCTTGATTTCTCCCTCGATTTTATGCGTCAGCACCTTGTGCCTTATCGCGGCGTACCCTCCAAAAATGGTAAGCCTGTTGATGTACCTCCTAATACTTTTTATGGCGGCAGCAATGATTACCAAGATTCAGATACTTGGCATGCCAATGTCAATCATGAGCTCGATATCAATGACAACGTTAAATGGACAAATCGGGCGTCATACAGCCATATCACGTTAGAACAAAAAGGCACCCGTCAGTCGTCAGCGGATGTGACTGACAACAAAGTTGGGCGAACCGTTAATAATTTTGGTTATGATCCACGCACAAGTAAGACGTTGCAATCTGAGCTGGCTTGGAATAAAGGCAATCATGAATTGCTTTTTGGTGCTGATTATAATGATATCGACATTGATTTGACCCTTGCCACTGATAAAAGTGTACCACCCACATCGGCAACCAATCCAAACGCGGGCGCGACACCCAACCCAGGTTTTCCCGCATTTCGTAAAAATAGTACCCAAAGTGTCGGTATCTTTGCACAAGATATCTACCATATTGGCGACTGGTCACTAGTTGGCAATGTTCGCTATGACAATATCCAGATGGACCAAAACTTTCAAGGTCAAGATAGCGAGCTAAACGACGACAAGTTCAGCTACCGCGCAGGCGTCGTTTATAAGTTTACTGATGCCACCTCCGCTTATGCTACCGTTGCGCGTTCATGGCAGCTGCCTTATTCTGGAACGTTTATCAATCCAAAGTTGGGCGCACTTTACCAGACCGACCTAAAAGAGATCGGGCTGAAAACGTATCTAAATAATGACGATATTATGCTCAATGCTTCTTTATATCAGATTGATAAAGAAGACCCAAAAACCAATGACAATCGTGAAGTGACGGATAAAGATGAGTTTCGTCATCAAGGGCTGGAGCTTGAGGCGCGCGGTAAGATTCGGGACAACTGGGATGTATCAGCAGGTTATAGTTATTTAGATGCTGAAGATAAAAAAACAGGGCTTGTACCAAATGATGTCCCAGAGCAGACCTTTTCATTATGGACCGCCTATCAGCCCGATGACCAATGGCGTGTCGGCGGCGGCGTGAATTATATAAGTGATCGCTACGCAGGGGACGCAGAGGCAGTTGAGCTAGCTGGCTATACGACCGTAGATTTAATGACTGCCTACACCATGGGCAAACATAATCTGCAATTGAATCTAAATAATGCTCTAGATAAAGACTATGCGCTTGGGGCTACCAATGGCACCTCGGGCAAAAATCAAATTGGTCTTGGTGCGCCTAGAACATGGTTGTTGACATATAACTATGCGTTTTAAAAACTTGAATCATTTTATGGTCTTTAATTGACGTCATAGTTTTATATTCAGTGCTCTATCCGTCTAATGCTCAATCAATTTAATGATATTAAGAAAAGCTACTTATGAATCAACGTCCAAAGCTCACGCTTATTTTACCCTTGCTGGTCATCGTATTGATTGTGGTTGGCGGTATTTTTTTTATTGTGAATCAAAAAAACAATGTTACGGCAACGCCATCATTGAATGCTGATAATGGCGTATCGACAGCAGCAGTTACTCAGCCAAATGGCAGTAGTAGCAGTAGCGACAATAATGGTGTTCTTCTACTAACTGATGAAGAAATCAAAGCGCGTTTGCCCAATCTGAGCGACTATCCGAGTGACCCAAAGCGCATCGTAGTGCTCGAATACTCATTTTTAGGAGATGCGTTAGCTTTAGGTCTGATGCCAGTTGGTATTGCCGATGACAATAAGCCTGACAGTATTATTGCCGAGTTTACCAAACAACTCTCGGATTACACCTCTGTCGGTTCAAGATATCAGCCAAGCCTTGAAGCCATCGCTGATTTAAAACCTGATCTGATAATAGCGGATGATGAGCGCCATACCGTCATCGCCGATGAGCTTGGTCGTATTGCACCGTCGATTGTACTCAAAAGTCGCGGCGAGAGTTATGTAGAGAATATCCAGACGGCGCAATTGGTCGGGCATATCGTACACCAAGATAAAAAAATATCTCGAGTCATCAACACGCATCTAAAAAAGATGGCAGATTTAAAGTCGCAACTGGCAACAACCCCACTTGCTAACCACAGCGTGCAGTTTGCTATTATCAGTGATAAAGGCATGTGGCTACATGGTCCAAGCTCGTATGCCGGTAGCTTACTTAATCATCTAAATATCAAAAGCCCCATTCCACAGCAAACAGGTGAGGCGTATATCGCAACCAGTTTGGAGCAATTATTAGCGGCTAATCCTGATTGGCTCTTAATTGGACGTTATAACGAACACACCATTTATGATGAGTGGAAGTCCTCGCCGCTATTTAATCAGCTAACGGCGGTTAAAAAGAATCAGGTCATCGAAGTCGACCCCAATTATTGGGCGCTCAATCGCAGTATGCAGTCTGCTGAATACATGACAGCTGAGCTGCTTGAGATTGCTAAGCAAAAAGGCAAAAAAGATTCAAATACTGCTTTAAAAGAGTCAAATTAATGAGACATTGCACTACTGTCTTTTTAAAGAAAGGCGGCTTTTATGGTTGAACCGCAACTGAGCCGCTCAGCTTCTATATCGCTAAAACCCCATATTGCAAAGCGCCCGATAACACGGGCGTTATTATGGTGTGGGCTATTATTTATTTTACTGATTGGCTGCTGGCAAGGGTTAACGGCGTATTCAAAATTTGCCCTGTCGCTGACGGATCTATTTTCCTTATTGACGCAGCACAATGGTCAAGCGTCGCTAACCGCACAATTATTAATAGAGATTCGCCTGCCGCGCGTGCTCGTGGCGATTATAGTGGGTGCTAATTTGGCGGTAGCTGGACTGCTAATGCAGGTCATGACCCGTAACTCGCTGGCATCTCCTGCGGTATTGGGTATTAATGCAGGGGCAGCTTGTGTGGTTGCTTTATCTTCTATTGGTTTAGGATTTGCCTTTTTAACCTCTACCTTTTTGCAAGCGATGGTCGGCGCAGTGGTTTCTTGTGCCCTCGTTGCAGGATTGGCAGGTTATTTTTCTGGTCGTCCAGTGCATCCTGTCCGTCTGATTTTATCAGGCGTTGCTATCAATGCGCTGCTGGTCGGTATGACTCGCGCGGCGCTGATTACTACGGATGAGCAGGCGTATGGGGTGTTGTATTGGCTGGCAGGCTCCATTGCCAATACGCGCTGGGAGTCCATTTCTATGCTAGCGGTTATATCGCTGCTGACATTAGGGTATGCGTGGTGGTTATCACCTAAGTTAAATGTATTGGTGCTGGGCGATGATGTAGCAAGCAGCCTTGGAGTAAACCTACGTGCATTACAGTGGTCGTGCGGGGCATTGATTACGATATTAACGGCTATCAGTGTGGCGGTCGCAGGTCCTATTGCCTTTGTCGGTTTGATTATCCCGCATGTTGCCAAGCGCCTGCTAAAACAGGTATCCAATATGGCTTATGAGCAGATTCTGCCATTGTCTATGCTGCTTGGCAGTATATTGATGGTGTGGGCGGATGTTTTGTCACGGGCAGTCGCTTATCCAGCAGAGACACCAGTGGGTTTATTAACCGCTCTAATTGGGACACCCGTTTTTATTGCGCTGGCATGCAGACGGCGACTCGATAGCTAATAAAAATAAGTGTGAAATACTTTATAAGTGACGGTTCAATGTAAAAGTCTGTTAATAAGCTTTTACGGCTTATCAAGACTCAAGACCGTTAAGTCTGTATGTATGCTAACTAAAAGCGACTCAATACTCTATCAAGCAATAAAAGTAAGCAACGAATGACAATAAAAACCAACGCCTCTTCATCTCGCTCAAACTCGCTATGTGCTAATAAGTCTGCAAGTAGGGCGGTGGTACTGATTATTGTGATGCTATTTATCCTTAGTGTGAGCAGCATCTTTTTTGGTGCCAGTGAATTAACGCTAGTGCAAATCTGGCAGCATTTACAGCAAGGATTTGGCGGCGACAAAGATTTTATTGTTTGGCAGCACCGATTGCCAAGAACACTATTATCAATTTTAGTGGGGGCAAGTCTTGGCTTGTCAGGCTCATTAGTGCAAGGGGTCATTCGCAACCCGTTAGCATCGCCTGATTTGATGGGTATCAGTGCTGGCGCAGGGTTCTGCGCGACTTTGTTATTGGTTATGCTTCCTGCTGCACCCACGTGGTGGCTATCTGTCGCAGCTTTACTTGGTGGATTATTGGCGTTTTGTTTTATCATGCTATTGGCACAAATATCTCAGCCAACGCCCGCACGCTTGGCACTTATAGGCGTTGCCATTAGTGCCTTTTTAACCAGTGGAATTAATTTTTTACTGGTCATTTATCCAGTTGAAATTAACACCGCGATGATTTGGTTGACCGGTAGTTTGTGGGGTCGCAGCTGGCAACATATTCCGATGCTAACGATAATATTTGTCGTACTGATGGCGGTTAGTATGTATTTAGCGTGGCGCTTGGATGTGCTAGGACTTGGTGAGCAGACAGCATATCATCTTGGTGTATCAGTAAAATCCCTAGAATTCACCACGTTATTAGTCGCGGTGGTTATTGCAAGTTTAGCCGTATCCGTTGCAGGAACAGTCAGTTTTATTGGTTTATTAGCACCGCATATTGCACGACTGCTCTTTGGGCATCAGCACCGTATCTTACTACCAGCGTCAGCGTTGATAGGTGCCATCATTTTAGTCACCGCAGATTTATTGGCACGCAGTCTGTTTGCCCCTATTGAGCTGCCAGCTGGCGTCTTAACCTCAGTGATCGGTGCGCCTTATTTTATCTTTTTACTTTCGCGCTATAAGGGGTGGTGATGCTATCATTGAATGAACTACAGCTTGGCTATTATGGCGGACAGACAGTTATCAAGAACTTGTCCCTTGAGCTGCCAGAAAATAAAGTCGTGGGGCTAATTGGTCCAAATGGTTGCGGAAAATCTACGCTATTAAAAGGCTTGTGCAGGCTGATTCAACCTCAATCGGGTAGTATTCTACTCAGACAACAAGATATGGCGCAATTGAACAATCGTCAGATTTCTCGTCAGATATCGGTATTGCCGCAAGCGCAAACTAATCCTGAAGGCTTGACTGTCAGGCAGTTGGTCGAGTATGGCAGAACGCCCTATGTCTCACATTGGGGTAAATTGAGCTCGACAGACAACCAGATAGTAGATAGCGTCGTGCATGAGATGTCTATTCAATCTCTAGCTGAGACATCACTTGAAGCTTTGTCAGGCGGCCAACAGCAGCGCGCTTGGCTCGCGATGGTTTTAGCGCAGGATACGGATATTATCATGCTGGATGAGCCCACCACTTATTTAGATATCTCCTACCAAATAGAGCTGATGCGACTCATTCGGGAATTAAAAGATAAAGGCAAAAGCATCATCGTTGTGCTCCACGACCTTAACCAAGCAGCGAGATATTGTGATTTATTGGTGGTTCTAAAGTCGGGCGAATTAAAAATGATGGGAACCCCTGCTGAAGTGATGACAGAGGCAATGCTGGCTGACATATTTGACGTGCAAGCCAAAGTGATTATAGACCCTGTCGCAGGCTCACCGATGTGTGTGTATTTATAACCCCTTATATTATCAAACCCTAGTATTGCCAACATCACCTAAGTAAAATAATTATACTAACTTATAGTGGATAATTATCTAGAATCAACTATACAACCACCTTGTAACTTGTACTACGTCCTGAAGCGGCAGACTTTTTCAACATACCTTTTTCTACCAAATCATTAATATCTCTCAACGCGGTATCTGCTGAACACTTCGTCATCGTCGCCCATTTTTTGGTCGTGAGCTTGCCATAAAAGTCAGTCAGTAATACGTTGAGCATCTTTACTTGCCTTGGGTTCAATGGTTGCTGACGATAGGTGTGCCAAAAGCTTGCTTTGCTGATAATTTTATTCGTTGTTGTTTGTGCTGATAGCAATGCTTGCTCTAGTGCTTGTAAAAACCAAACCAACCATTCAGTAATATCTGAATCCCCTTTTTGAGTACGTTCTAGTATTTTGTAGTATTCATTACGCTGTTTAAGTATTTGAGCTGACATACTATAAAAACGTTGCGTACTATCATCACTTTGCGCTAGCACCCGTTCAGTTATTGCACGAGTTAAGCGGCCATTGCCATCATCAAAAGGATGCAATGTGACAAACCATAGATGAGCGACACCCGCTTTAATGACAAGGTCTAAATTATCCTGCTCATCAGCTGGCGTATTAAACCATAATAGAAAGCGCTCTAACTCTATAGGTAATCTATCTGCACTTGGCGCCACAAAATGAACCTGTTCACGTCCGTAGCCACCAGATATCACTTGCATAGGTCCTTTACTATCATCACGGATTTCTCCTGCTTTAATACTATACAGTCCACTATATCCTGTCGGGAACAAAGCGTTATGCCATCCCAGTAAGTCATTCAGTGCCAGTGGCGTTTGATAATCATAAGTGGCAGCAAGCATCATCTCAACAATCGCATCAATTTCATGCGTAGTAGCAGGCATGTCATTAGTCTCTAAGCCTAAGTGACGCGCAACAGAAGAACGTACTTGCTCATCATTTAACGTCTCACCTTCAATCTCAGACGTTTTAACCACTTCAAGAGTGACAGCATCTAACTGTGCTTCAACGTTCAAATCAAACCCTAACGTTAATAGTTTGCCAAGCAGGTGTCCCTGTAGCATCCGCAAACGACTAACTAGTGGCAATAGTTTTTTATCCGACCATTGCCATTGTGTCCAGTCTGATCTTTCATGGATATAAGTCACATGCTTCATGATTTTCCCTAAGTTATGCGGTAATTAGAAGTTTATTCTCTGCATATTATGCAGAGAATAAAAGGTTTGTTCAATGCATTTCAGGTATGAGAAAGCGTTGTAAAGAGTACCAATTAAGAGAATAGAGTGAATAAATTAGCTCTAATGGACGAAAATCTAGGTTAGTTCTCACATAATTCAGGAAAGAGTAGGGGTCAAAGTACTGTAAAATGGCAGTGACCAATTACGAGTTAAATATTAATGCATGTTAATTTTATACTGATTTTTATTGTGAGTATAAAGCTATAAGCCTTTAAAGACAGTGCATGTAAGATTATGCTGTTTAAGGATTGTTGCTTGACCTACCTTGACATGGTAGAGGTCAGCAGTTCGAATCTGCTTATGCCTACCAAATTCGAAAGTCCCAATCTTATGATTGGGACTTTTTTTATGCCTGTAATATAAGGGCTATAGCGAAAAATCTTTGCTTGCGGCACTCTATAATCAAGGTTGTCTAGTTAGCTATAAATTAGCCAGAAAAGCGACGGTGACCAAACGGTGACCAGCCCTCAAAAATTACTAAAACGTAAACCTTCTTTTTGATCTCTACCTCAATTTTCAACTTTAAGTCTATTTCTCAATATTTTCTGATTCACTTTCTTCTACATATTCAAAAATATCTCCAACTTCTACTTCTAAATACTTGCATAGCTTATCTATAGTATCGAAATCAATTCTTGTAGATTGATCGTTATAAATTTTGTGCAAAGTGGTTTTACTTATACCTGTCGCTCTAACTGCATCCGCTACTTTTAGTCTTCTTTCAGCTAATAATGTTGGAAGATGATTAACTAGCATTCTAAAACTCCAATTAAAGTTATAAAAAGTGAGCTATGATGAATAAATTGTAGAAACTAACATGGGCGATTTTAATCAGACAGCTCGATGGTGATGACCCATGCTGTCGATTTCCTAGTCATTAAATTCATATCTAACACTTGCAGTTCGATGCTTGTATAGCTCACTCAAGCAACTGTTGATCAAGTCGATTGGAGATACAGCATCACTCGATTGCCATTTTGACCAGCTCAAGAGCAGATATTGAAGAGCTAGAATAAACAATGAGGTTTGTAGATATTATAAAGCTATGAAGTGCTAATCAACTAACTTGGTCTACTAATGTCACATAAAACACATACAGTGTAATGCTTTATGCATACACTATGTTAGAATATAATATATAAAACATAGATACAATAAGCAGTATGTTGGGCATCGTCTACCACATCAGATAAGGAGTAATCATGATATTTCATCAATTGTACGAACCCCTTTCTAGCACCTATACCTATCTGCTAGGAGACGAGGATACAGGTCAGGCTATCCTGATTGATCCGGTCATCGCGACCATGGATCGTGACTTGGCTGAAGTACATAGATTGGGGCTGGATTTGGTTTACACAGTTGACACGCATATTCATGCAGACCACATTACTGCAGCATTAGAAATGAAGCGTGCTGTCGGTAGCAAGATTGCAGCACCTGCCTTTGACCGTCTACCGTGTGTAGATGTCGGGCTGGAAGAAGGAAAACCTTTACAGGTTGCTGGTATTACCTTGCATCCATTGCATACGCCGGGACACACTGATGGTCATTTTGCGTATCTCTATAATGAGCGGGTGTTCACTGGTGATGCTTTACTTATCGATGGATGTGGTCGGACCGACTTCCAGAACGGCGATGCCGATGCACTGTATAAATCTGTGCGGCAGAAACTTTTTTCTTTGCCAGACGACACGCTGGTCTATCCTGCGCACGACTATAAGGAGCGCTTTGTATCTTCAATCGCTCAGGAAAAAAAGCGCAATCCACGGCTTGGCGGGGACATAACACTCGAAGAATTCAAGGTCATCATGAGCAACCTAAATCTATCGTATCCAAAATTCATTGACTATGCTGTCCCTGGCAACCAGCAGTGCGGTGTCTGCCCAGAGGATTTACCAGAAAATTTAGCCACTTACTGTCGCCAGATGATGCAGAGCGTTCAAGGATAATATTCCTGATTTCAAGGGATTCGATGTTTTCACTCTCAACCTATGCTACACGTACTTTTGATAGTTTAGATTGAAATGGGAGAGGAATATAGTCAAGATATTTTTTAAGCATACATATTAATTATCAAAATCAATAGTTAAAAAAATAGAAACCTATAATTATTGACCCTTGCTATCAAATCCGTAGATATTAACTTAGGATTTTTTAATCAGGCAACCTAACGGCAGAGTCCATTGATTAATCTTTAGTAGACTTGCTCAAATAAGCTCTAATACACATCATTAGCTCAACAGTCTAATACAAGTGATTCCATGATAACGGTCTATTCTGAGTAGTCTGTAAATTTATTTACAGGGATATCAGGCTGATTCCGCTGAGGTATATTCTTAAAAACAAGCCTTTGTCCTTATTGGAAAAACACAAAATATAACAGGAAGTATTGTTAATACCTAGGGTGTCACGACTTAATAATATCTTTTTAAGCCTTTTTAGTCATTAATTTAATGCCTAACTCAAGGAATACAATCCCACATATTTTACTTAAAACAGTTTTAAATGATGGGTTTTTTCTTAAGCTTTTGGATTAAAAATATTGGTTAATACACCTTGCTTGTATATTTACCAAGCATTTAAAGACTTGAAACTGAGGTTTGCGCAATTTTTATCTTCCTGCAAGCTGTTTGCTATTAAAAACTCCTTTTTGCTCGTTATCATCTTAAAGCTTAGATAACATAAGTGACTTGCGCAGATATATTTCACTAGCATAAATGCCGTTGGGGATTTGGCTAGTAATACTGGTAAACCTAGCGAAGCCAATAAAGTATGTACTAAAATGCCTGATTAATGCCCAAAAAAGAATAAAATCCAGCTTTCCTGCCTTGTGAAATACTACGTGTGATGAGATACATACTATCTGTGTCTAGAATTAGGTTAACAAAATGGCAGCCACGATAAGTCCTACATAGTTCTCAATACCAAACATAGGTAACACTTTCTTTCGATGGCGTTAGACACTCAGAATATTATAGATTACTTGGATCTTTCAACAAACCAATAACGGCTGAGGCCATAATACTTTTGTTATTGATGTATTATTAAATCAATTTCGTCAGATTTGTTTGCCTAACTTCAATATGACATTATTTGATAAAGTCACGTTATTCCAATAAAGCCACTGTATTAGGCTGTTGTCTGAATGCGAAGGACATTAGTGAGGCGAGACTAAGCTTCTTATGAATGTAAGACCGTACACAGTTGGTGCTATTTTTGATAGCTATGTTGTCATTGACCACTGAGACCGCAAACTTCCTGAAGAATCACTTCATGAAATAATCACTATTGTAACGTTGCGGTCAGTTATTGCCTTTCTAGCTCATCTTAGCTGAAAAATAAATCTGTTTCTCTTTTTCATAGAATGGTCTCATGATCATCGATTTTCATTTTTAGGAAAATGATATGAATACTCAAATAACAGAAAACCATACGTACATTGATGGGCATAAGATTGCATTTTTGGAACAGGGCTCAGGTAGTCCATTAATTTTGCTGCACGGTATTCCAACCAATAGCCTCATGTGGCGAGATATTATTCCACAACTTGCAAAAACACATCGCGTCATCGCCCCCGACCTTCTCAATTATGGTCGATCTGCGAAACCGAAAAGCGTGGATGTGTCCATTAATGCTCAGAGCAACATGATTGTAAAGCTCATGGACGTTTTAGGTGCGCGGCAAGCAGATATTGTTGGACATGATATTGGTGGGGGTATTGCTCAGTTGATAGCAGTCAATTATCCAGAGAAAGTTAGAAAGCTCGTTTTGATAGATAGTATCTGTTTCGATTCGTGGCCTATCCCAGAGTTTGAGCCATTACAGGAACCCGGCGCTGAGTCGGAGATAAGTCTTGAGGACTTTTTGAGTATGATGCGAGGCTTTATGCCAAAAGGTGTATACGATAAGAGCGTCATGACTGATGAGCTTATTGAGCTCTATCTTGAACCTTGGTCAACTGAAGAGGGTAAGCGGGCTTTTTTTCGCAACCTTAGACGGTTGAATAAAGAATATACTCAAGCCATTGCTGACGAACTTAGCAACCTTCCACATGAGACACTCATTATATGGGGTGATAAAGACCCCTTTCAGAAACCGGAATATGCGCCAAAACTGGTGGAAGCGATTCCAAATGCCAATCTTGTCTGGATCAAAGATGTTGCTCATTGGTTAATTGACGAGAAGCCTGATGAAATTGGTGAACACATCAATCAATTTCTTAGTTAAAGCACGAGTAGTACGGAGATATCTAACACGGCAGCACTGCACCGAATGGCAATGATACTATTCTACATTGCTGTCCAGTGCAGCGTTTTCGTTGTACCGCTCGCCATTACAGAAAATTAACCGGAGACATATCAGGGCTAATTTTACAGATATTACTGCCATCTTCATTAGCAAGTTGCTCAAGAGGAAAGTAGATTAGAGCAATACGAAGTTAATTCTCAACATTTCTGCAGACACTAAACCACGCAGCCTAGTTCTATTTCATAAGTGTCTTATGGTTGGGATGATTACCATTTTGGTTAATCAGGAAAGCCTTGCAGCTTTTAAAGCTTCCTCAAATTCTTCTGTGGTAAATACATGGCTGGTAATCATTCTCAAATTCATTAAAGCTCCTTGAAAAGTATCTAGTCCCGGTAACTTAGCACTCCCACTGGCATCTGCAATCACTCCTACTTCAAATCCTTCTTCAAGAAGATTCCGAGTATGGGATTCTACACATAAATTTGTAGACATTCCGGCCATTAGTACTTTTTCTATCTTATACTTTCTAAGTTGCAGGCTAAGGTCTGTATTCTTTGGGCTATACAATTTATGAGGGTTACAAAGAATAATATTTTCTCCTTCAAGGTATTGCTTAAATTCCTCGAGAAAATCGGCCCCAGAGTCTTCAAAGCCTTCCATATCCAACCGCCCTTTGCGTTTATACATCTCTTTGGAATGCATAAACTCCTCAAGAGCACCACCAAACTTCCATTCCTTATCTGTCGGAAAAAAATAATGGGGTGATATGAAGACCTTCATTCCTTTTTCTCTGGCTAGCCTAAAGACGGTAGACATGTTCTCTATTGTATTATTCTCTTTAACACTTTCTTTTACAATAGGCCAAGCCACCCCATCTTCTCGCAAAAAATCATTCTGCGGATCGGTTATTACTATGGCAGTATTCTTATCAATTTCAAATCCGGGATCCGGAATCCCAGCTTCCTTTGCAGCACTAATTACTTGCCATTCTGTACTTTTCATAATTTTATCCTTGTCTAATATGAAACTTTTGAGAATCCAGAACATTGGAGCTGATAAGCTTTTAAGTACAATAATGTCCTATCTCAATCTAGCACCTGATTCGTAAGAAAACCAGTTTTTCTTACGAATCAGGTTATAAAATATAATTTTCACTAGTGGTAATTAGACCTCCAAAATAGCCGATTGCTCCTATAAGCTAATATATGTTTAATACAAATCGATTACAGTTTGCAATCGATAGGCGGGCTGTGAGCAAAGCCGAACTGGCGGAAAAGCTAAGTATTACTCCTAGAACATTAACAAATTATCTAAATGGAAATACTGAGCCTAATTTAGTTGATCTTTCAAGGGTACTAAGCTTGCCTATCGATTTTTTTAAAGGCAGTGATTTACCAATCATTGATGAACATAGCGTTAGTTTTAGATCTCGTTCTAGAATGACCAAGAAAGTCAAAGCCGAAGCCCTAACTTATGGCATAACCGGTTTTATGCTTAATGATTGGTTTGAAGAAGCGGCTAATACGCTCCGTTATGACTGGGGTTTAGGCGATAAACCTATTGGAAGCTTAATTGCTCTGTTAGAGTCGAAAGGTATACGTATTTTTTCGATTTTTGTAAAATCGGAATATATTGATGCTTTTAGCGTTTGGTATGATGACCAGCCTTTTATCTTTCTGAACAACCAAAAAACTATGGAGAGAAGCAGGTTTGATGCATGTCACGAGTTAGGTCATTTGGTTAGAGATATCTACAGCATGAAAATGTCTGAAAGTTTCGGCAAATCGCTTGATCAAGATTTAGATTCTAAAGCAGTTGAAAGAGGTGCAGATGAGTTTGCGTCTGCGTTTTTAATGCCCGAAGTTGCATTAATGGAATATAAACATGTAAACCCTACTTTAAACAATCTTATTGAGCTGAAAAAAGTGTTCGGTGTATCTTTAATAGCACTGGCATATAGAATGCATAAACTAGGGTTCATAAGCGAATGGATTTATACAAGAGTGCTTTGTCCAGCAATTGCAAAGTATAACTATCGCAAGTCAGAGCCTCATCCTATGAATAGAGAGACATCTCAAGTACTCAACACGATAACCAATGAACTAAATTCAGAAGGAATAAGTCTAGATGATATTGCTAAAAAAATTAATCTTAGAAAAGCTGATATAACTCCATTACTGTTTCAACTTGCTGATAGCACAAAGCCTTTTCATTTGTTCCAAGTTTTAAAATGAAGTGAGATCGTCAGTCGAAATTGATAGCTGCTTTCACTTTGGTCACTCTTAATTCAACGACTCATGCATACATATGGGCGATCATTAAATTAAAAAATGAATGACCATGCGTACCAATCTCCTCATTATCAATTATAAGTACCCACCTATTTACGGCTATACTTTAATATCAACCAGTGATTTTTTGGAAAAATTCAACAATAGGAAAGTAAGTGTATGATGCATATACCTCATATGCATTCGAAAGACAAAAATATCTTAGGCTTTATCAAGCATTGTTGTGCCACTACAAACTATCTCGAATTGGAAAAACAATGATTCAAACCGCTATCCATTATTTTCTACACTTTGGTATGCCATTGGTCATCGCCTATATGTTTTTTCGTGACGACTATAAACGGGTATATTTAATCTTATTGGCCACTATGCTAGTAGATTTAGATCATTTGCTGTCCACTCCTATTTTTTCGCCCAATCGTTGTAGTATTAACTTTCATCCGCTGCATACTTACTATGCAATGGCAGTATATGCGGCTATGCTATTTTTACCAAAGCCCTATAAAATAATTGGTTTGGGGTTATTACTACATATGCTAACCGATTTGAATGACTGCGTAATGACCTATCTTAATTGTCCGCAATGTTTGAGTGAGGCTCCTGCCCTTGAGTTGGTAGAATGGCTTGTAAAAGTTACTAAGTTTTGATACGGCTGTGACTACATCTTTTTGTGCTTCTCTCATAGATCACATCTTCAATAACTTCTAGAAGTATATACATCGCTACCCAATCCTAAATGAGTTTTCGTATTAGACCGCTTGTGTTCTAATGCGAGGATTGGGTTTGTTTAGCTTGTTACTCTAAGATTAGTGAGATAGCTCTGTTTCTAATCAGGTAGTAGCGGCAAGAACTAACCACTACTTCTTTTACATCGTTTTAATAGTGCTGTAATCACCACGGGTACGCAAAACAACTTGAACATCCGATTCGCCACGATTGCGCCAAAACCAGCCATGATTACCTGTAAATGCTGCTTCTAGAACGCCTTCATCAGCGGCAACTCCGCGACCTTTTTCATAACTCATGGTTTTGCCTGATGCATCACCATGAGTATCAAAGTTAACGTCACCGCCAGTCACGACCCAAGAGTATTCCGTCTTATCGCCTGAAGCCATTTTCATCTTAATTTCTAATCCTTCACCTGGAGTCAAGGTGAAGGGAATTTCATCACGCCATTGCCCACTAGCGACAGCAGTGTCAGCAAGTGTGGCACTCATTGCTTGCTCGGTCACATTATCAATATCTACTGTTTCGGACGTCAGCGTATCAGTTGCTAGTAAACCAGCAGCATCGGCGGCAGCTTCTTCTGCTAATTGCTGCTTAACTTGCCCCATTTCTGTCAAACGAAGTAGGTTGCCAACCCCAGTCGGGTCAATACCATATTCAGCTGGGAGAACCACCGTAAATAAAAGAACTATGGCTGCAATTGCAGCCAGAATAGTAGATTTCATAAGCTGCTGTGAAGAGGGAAGTTCAGCTTGCAATGGGGCGTCACTATTATACATATTGGGAATCCTTGGGTTATTAAGACATTAAGTAGCCAGTGAGCTGCATGCCCACTAATATAAATCCTGCGCTCATCATGGCGACGTTGGCGGTATAGGCGTTACGAATAAAGCTTAGCGTACGGCGCCAATAGCTCATACCGATTAATATGATTGCTAGAGCCAGTAGTTGCCCAATTTCCACACCCACGTTAAATGCGAGTAGGTTAGGCAGTAAACCGTTAGGTGACATATTGTATTCAAGAAGTTTAGTTGATAACCCAAAGCCGTGGAAAAGACCAAATACAAGCACTGCTATTTTGGTATTTGGTTGATACCCGAACCATCGCTGAAAAGCACCAATGTTGTCTAAGGCTTTGTAGACAATAGAGAGACCAATAATTGCATCAATCAGATAACTGTTCATACCGATGTTGAAATACACGCCTAAGATCATCGTGGTGGAATGACCTAATGCAAATAAGCTCACATAGATGCCAATGTGCTTCATGCGGTAAAGAAAGAAGATGACCCCGAAGAGAAACAGGATGTGGTCATACCCCGTTATCATGTGCTTAGCGCCCAAGTACATAAAGGGTAAAATATTGACCCCTGAAATCTCCTGAATATAGCCTTTATCGCCCGCTGTTACAGCATGAGCCAAAGCTTCATTGCTGCCAATAAGGACATAGAAAAGCAGTACCGAGAGTAATAGCAGACGGGTTTGCCAAGTCGCCCATGGCGAGCTTGTTGGCCTATTATGAACATAGCTGTGCATTAAGAATCCTATGGTGTGAAATAATGGATACACGGCATGATGTAATACAATAAAAAATTTTGACCTCAATCGATAAAGTAATCATGACTTGCATCACTAAGCACTTTCTTACAGATTGACACGTAAATCATGAGATTTTTGAATGCAAACCGAGTAATTAAGGAGTAAGATACTATCCCCTAGGGGGGGATACTGTCAATAAAAAACTTAGGTTTTTATCGGGTATAATCATATTCCCTAGAGGAAGGACACTATCATTATGAAAAAACCGCACATACACGCTTCTCATCCAGCCGTTATCACACGCCTTAAAAAAGCGAATGGTCATCTGAGTAGTACGATAGAGATGTTGGTAGAGGGTCGAACCTGTCTTGATGTAGCGCAGCAGTTGCAGGCTGTAGAAAATGCCATTCATCAAGCTAAAAAAGTTTTAATTCAAGACCACTTGGATCATTGCCTTGAAGACTTATTAGGGTCTGTTGATAAAAACCAGCAGGACTCTATAGATGAGTTTAAGGAAATAACCCGTTATCTATAAGGTCAACCGGCTGAAATAAAGAGGCATCGGATGCTTAGTATCTTTGTGAATCGAACCTATCGCCACTTGTTTGCCGCACAAGTCATCGCTTTGATTGGAACTGGCCTAGCTACTGTAGCGCTAGGACTGCTAGCTTTTGATTTAGCAGGTAATAACGCTGGGGTCGTCATGGGAACCGCATTGGCCATCAAGATGGTTGCCTATGTTGGTATCGCACCAATTGCAGCTGCCTTCGCCGAACGGCTGCCCAAACGCACGATGCTGGTAACACTGGATTTAGTACGCGCAGGTGTCGCTCTCTTACTGCCATTTGTCTCCCAGATTTGGGAAGTTTACGTACTAATCTTCGTGTTGCAAGCCGCCTCAGCGGCTTTCACGCCTACTTTTCAAGCCACCATTCCTGATGTTCTACCTGATGAAGCGGACTATACAAAAGCTTTATCACTCTCACGCCTTGCGTACGATATGGAAAGTCTGGTCAGTCCCATGTTAGCGGCGGCACTACTGACAGTAATGAGCTTTCACAATTTGTTTACGGGTACGGTGCTGGGTTTTTTAGCCTCTGCCATATTGGTAGTGTCGGTGGTGCTACCAGCGCATGCTGTGCCAGAGCGTCGTAGCATTTACGATAGAACCACGCGCGGTATTCGAATCTATTTAGCCACACCTCGACTGCGCGGATTACTCGCTGTCAATGTTGCCGTTTCTGCCGCAGCGTCTATGGTTTTTGTGAATACAGTGGTGATCATTCAGGGTGGCATGGGACTAACTCAGAGTGCAGTCGCATTAGCAT
Organism: Psychrobacter sp. ASPA161_9; assembly: GCF_051970275.1. NCBI lineage: Bacteria > Pseudomonadati > Pseudomonadota > Gammaproteobacteria > Moraxellales > Moraxellaceae > Psychrobacter > Psychrobacter sp. ASPA161_9. Next base: position 323,021 of record NZ_JBEFNI010000002.1, read on the forward strand.
TGGCGAGCTTTGGTGCAGGTTCTATGATTGCTGCATTGGCTTTGCCAAGCTTACTAAGTAAGCTGACAGACCGTAGGGTCATGTTGAGCGGCGTGGGATTGTTGGTTGTTGGTATGTTCGCTGGTACATTGATGATAGGACAAAACTCGCTCATGGCCTTATGGTTTGTGCTAGGTTTGGGTTATTCTGCTGCTCAGACACCTTCTGGGCGCTTGTTATGGCGATCCTCACATCAGGAAGATCGTCCTGCATTGTTTGCCGCTCAGTTTGCCTTGTCCCATGTCAGTTGGTTAGTATTTTATCCGTTAGCTGGTTGGTTAGGTGTTCGCTATAGTATGACCGTAGCTTTTGCAGTACTAGGCTGTGCGGCGGCGCTAGCCGTCTGGGCGGCTTTAAGAGTATGGCCATCTATTGATTTAACAGAGATTGAACACGAACATTCTAACCTACCAGAAGGTCATGCTCATGCCACTGGATCTCCTACATCCAACGGGATACGCCATACCCATCTTTTCGTAGTCGATGACTATCACCCTCGTTGGCCAAGTTCTGGTGATTGATGTCGACTTTGTACATAAGAAGGGGTTGCCATTGCAGAAGCATTGGTGTTTGAAAAGGACGCTACTAAGGACTTTCTTTCCAAAAACCAATGAATATACGGCGCTGATATTATGAAGCTTACTATGCTACTGATTTATCAAAGCACGCTCCTAGATTCAAATCACCCCATTCAGATTTTATTAACTTCAACAGAGACATGAGACAGTTGAGGTAGGGATTCTGATAATAATTTTTTATATTCTTCCGTACTCAAACCTTAGTATTAAGCACATCACCTAAGTAAAAAAAGAAGCATAAGAAACCCTTCATGCTATACAAATAATAGCATGAAGGGTTTCTTATGCTTCTTAATTGCTTCAGTGAGCCACACATTATCAATATAATAATGCCTATAAAAACAAAGTAATTATTACCTAATAAATAAGGAATATCGTAAAGATATTTTTTAAGCATTAATGCTAATTATCAAAACAGATAGTCAAAAAAATAGAAATCTACAAGGATTTCTATTTTAATGGAATAAATCAGCGTTTATGATGCTTTTGGTAGATCTTGCTCAGCAGTCTCAACGTTTAAGTTGAAAGCGTTAAGCTCCTCTATCCTATCTGCCTCTTTGTTTAGACTTTTGAATAAAGTAATGCACATAATAAGCAGGTTTTACTATCAGGCCGCTTTATTTACCAAGTTTAAATCTAAACTTTATCTGACATAAATCGAACCATTCTTAGGTTATTCCTATGGATTTGGAGTCGATTTTTCCAAACTTATTATATAACCATTATCCTAAAGCGACCCATCATACTAATTCTGGATACTATCATTAGAATTCATAGTTGCGATCAAATCTGTAAATTTTTCACCTTGGACTGAAACATGTCCTTTTAGTAAGGTTTCGGCTAAATCCTCATCAGTATTGATAATGGCATCTACAATGCTTTGATGTTCTTCAAAAGAATTCTGCATCCGATTATTTACTCGCAGTTGCAGCCGTCTATAGGGGTGTAATCGATTATGCAAGTTGCTCGTTTGCTCTATTAAAAAATTATTATGACTAAGCTGATAAAGAAAAAAATGAAACTTCCTATTGGCTTCGTAATAACTTTCTGTGTTTCCTTCTAAGACATATTCTTTGCATTGGTCATGAAGAGACAAAAGCTCAACTTTTTCCTCTTCATTTATCCTTCTAGCCGCCAATCTGCCACACATTCCTTCAAGCTCTGCCATCACCTCAAACATCTCACACAACGTGACGATGTCCAAAGTAGGTATTATTGCTCCTCTACGAGGTCGGATTTCTACTAATCCTTCAGATGCTAGAAGCTTCAATGCTTCACGGATAGGTGTTCTTGAGACCCCATATTTTTCACAAAGTTTTGCTTCGTCAAGTTTAGTGCCAGGTGGAAGACGACCATAAATAATTTCATCTTCTATTTTTTTACTGACCTGTAATGATAAAGGTAAATCATCAATTAAACTCATAAATCCTCCATTTGTATACAATAAACAATTTAATAAATACAATATGGTTGCGATTTCAAACCAACTGTATTAGATTATATCAAACAAGTGGGTAGTAGGTGATAGATCCTTCTAAAGGTTTTGAGCTCTATTAAGGCTTATATTCTTTATAAGGTAGGGATAGATAAGGAAATTCGAAGAACCCTAAAAGACACTATCAAACTATAATTATTTGCGCTTGTGCCTAAATCTAGTTGTCACTAGTTTAGATTCTTATTTTATACAGCCCGTATATCAAGTTAGATATTACCGAGAAGGCTGTCATGATATCCAAGGAAGGTTTTTATGATCATATATGGTACTGCTTTATTGGCAGTTAGTTATTTGCTAGGAGTTTTTCTTGGTGGATTGCTAGGACAAATATTAGGGGTTGACGCTAATATTGGTGGTGTAGCTATCGCAATGATTCTACTAATTGTCGGCAAAGAAATGCTTGCTAAAAAAGGTTATCTACCTAAGTCGACGCAGTTTGGTGTTCTATATTGGGCAGGTATGTACATCCCTATCGTTGTTGCGATGGCTGCAGGACAGAACGTAGTCGCTGCACTATCTGGCGGAATGGTAGCAGCTGTTGTTTCTGTTATTGCGCTTACTGCAACTGTCTTTGTCGTACGCTTACTTAATAATATTGGTAATGATTACGATACATTTACTTGGGATGATACTGAAGAGTATCGCGACCAATTGTGAGTGTTTCATCACTATTATTAACACTATAAGAAAACTGAAACTACCAATTCAATCGCCCAATGGAGTAATTAAATGGACTTAATTATAGAAACCCTCACTAAAAATGCCTTTGTAACTGCTCTAGCAGTAACAGGCCTGGTGATGCTCTTCTCTCAAATACTATCCAAGTACCTAACCAACAATAAACTACAGTCATCTGCAATTGCTATCACCCTTGGTTTGGTTGCTGCTTATTTTGCAGGTCTATATACGAATGGTAGCAAGGGTATTTCCGATATAGAAATTTTCTCTGGATTTGCTCTTCTAGGTGGCGCGATGCTGCGAGATCTTGCCATTGCATCTACTGCTTTTGAAGTGGACGTTAAAGAAATAAAACGTGCTGGGAAAATCGGTATTATTGCCTTGATATTAGGTTGCGTTATACCGTTTGTGGTAGGGGCCGGTGTTGCATGGACATTAGGCTATAGAGATGCTGTCTCTATGACTACCATTGGTGCAGGTGCAATGACTTACATTGTGGGTCCTATTACAGGTACAGCAATTGGAGCAACCTCCGATGTGATTGCTTTATCTATTGCAATTGGTTTGATTAAAGCAGTCTTCTTTATGATCGCAACTCCTTTGCTTGCCAGATTTATGTATCTTAAAAGCCCACGTTCAGCCATGATTTTTGGAGGCTTGGTAGGTACTACTAGTGGAGTAGCAGCTGGCTTGGCAGGTACTGATGTAAGACTGGTTCCATATGGAGCATTGGTAGCCACTTTCTATACGGGGCTAGGTGCTCTATTAGGCCCGTCTATATTTTTCTTAACACTAAACGCAATATTTTAATAAGTAGATAAAGGAAGTCTTATGAAAGCGAATATTGACAAAAAAGTATGGGATACACAAAAAACTAGACGGCTTACCAAACTAAATGCTGCAAAAGACAAAGGATTAGAAAAACTAGTCCCGAGTGATAGAACAATTGAACTACTGGAAACGGTACTTGCACCTGAAGATAGAGTTTGTATTGAAGGTAATAATCAAAAGCAAGCTGACTTTTTATCTGAATGTTTGTCCCAGTGTAATAATGAAGTGCTAAACGACTTGCATATATTACAGTCGGTTTTAGCGCTACCCAGCCATATCGATATATTTGAAAAAGGTATTGCCAGTAAAGTGGATTTTTCTTTTTCTGGTCCACAAGCATTGAGATTAGCCAAGCTGGTTCAGCAACAAAAAATCCAAATTGGCTCGATTCATACCTATCTAGAGTTATATGGTAGATATTTTATCGACTTAATACCAAACGTGTGCTTGATCACAGCACATTCTGCAGATGCAGAAGGCAACTTGTATACCGGCCCAAATACCGAAGATACACCCGCAATTGTAGAAGCCACGGCATTCAAAAGCGGTATTGTCATTGCACAAGTGAATGAGCTAGTAAATAGCGTGCCACGCGTTGATATTCCTGCGGACTGGGTAGATTTTTTCATTGTGGCACCTAAGCCTAACTATATAGAGCCTTTGTTTACACGTGATCCTGCCCAGATTACTGAAGTACAGATATTGATGGCAATGATGGTGATAAAAGGTATCTATGCACCATATCAAATTAAACGCCTAAACCATGGTATCGGCTTTAATACAGCCGCCATTGAATTGCTTTTACCTACTTACGGGGCAGAATTAAACCTTAAAGGCAAGATTTGTACTAACTGGGCACTTAATCCTCATCCTACTATGATTCCAGCGATAGAAAGCGGGTTTGTGGATAGCATTCATAGCTTTGGCTCAGAGGTAGGGATGGATGAATACATTCAAAGTCGTCCTGATGTGTTTTTTACAGGCAAAGATGGAAGTATGAGATCCAACCGTGCTTTTAGTCAAACAGCAGGTTTGTATGCTTGTGATTTATTTATAGGCGCAACCTTGCAGATTGACTTACAAGGTAACAGCTCGACCGCCACGGTAGATCGCATTGCAGGTTTTGGTGGGGCTCCCAATATGGGATCAGATCCACATGGACGTAGACACTCTAGCTATGCATATCTTAAAGCAGGTAAAGAAGCCACAGACGGACGCGTTGTAAAAGGTCGTAAGCTCGTGGTGCAAATGGTAGAAACTTACCGTGAGCATATGGATTCGGTATTTGTCGAAGAGCTTGATGCATGGCAATTACAAGAAAAGATGGGAAGTGATTTTCCACCCATCATGATCTATGGTGATGATGTCACGCATATTGTGACCGAAGAAGGGATTGCAAACTTATTATTGTGTCGCACACCAGAGGAAAGAGAGCAAGCTATTCGCGGTGTAGCGGGCTACACACCTATCGGCATGCAACGAGATCATGAAAAAGTTAAAGAATTAAGACAGCGTGGGATTATCCAAAGACCAGAGGATATTGGCGTAGATGCTTCAAAAGCTACTAGAGATCTATTGGCAGCAAAATCTGTTAAAGATCTAGTGAAGTGGTCCAATGGAACTTACTCTCCACCAAGTCGTTTTAGAAACTGGTAAAAATAATACTAAGGATATAACTATGAATGTACTTAATTTTGACTTTATTTCACAGCCAATCGAAAACATCAGGAAAGAAGTTATTTGCGGTGTGGTTGGCTCAGGTAATTTAGAGGTATTAGTAACACCCTTAGCTAATAGTGAAAATAGCAAGTTTATTATTGATACTTCAGTCACAGGCTTTGATCACATTTGGGAGGCTGTGTTACAGGACTTCTCTAGTCGTTATGCAGTGGGTGGATTGGAGTTTAAAGTTAACGATATGGGTGCGACTCCTGCGGTAGTGAGTTTACGCTTAAGCCAAGCGATTAACATCTTAGAGGACGAATCACATGGATAATTCACATATTCAGCAAAGCTTTTATGAAAAGACGGCACGTAATCGGATAGCCAGTATTGTTGATAAGAACAGTTTTCAGGAAGTCCTTAAGCCAGGTAGCATACCTGTGAGCCCAAATCTTGCGTCTTTAGATATTGTAGGCAGTTTCGATGATGGTGTCATTATTGGGCAGGCAAAAATTCAAGATGAGCCAGTATACATGATCGCTCAAGAAGGCAAATTCATGGGTGGTGCGGTAGGTGAAATACATGGGGCAAAAATTGTCGGCATGTTACTCAAAGCTATTGAGGAAAAGCCTAAAGCCATCATATTTTTGGTTGACTCAGGTGGTGTTCGCCTTCACGAGGCAAACGCTGGTTTGATCACGATTTCTGAGATTATGCGTGCGATGTTAAAGGTTCGCAATGCGGGCATTCCTATTATTACCGTCATTGGTGGTACGAATGGTGCCTTTGGTGGCATGGGTATATGTGCGTGCCTAAGTACGCACGTTATCATGACAGAAGAGGGACGTTTAGCCCTTTCAGGTCCTGAAGTCATTGAAACTATTAAGGGTGTAGAAGAGTTTGACTCTAAAGACAGAGCTTTAGTCTGGCGAGTGACGGGCGGCAAAACACGCTATCTGCTCGATCATGTCGACTTTTTGGTTGAGGATGATATTGAAGATATTAAACAAGGGATTGTTGAAGCTCTTCAGCAACCTGCTGTGGATTTAGATTTAGATTATTTACAGCAACAGCAAGCCGCATTGCAAAGTCAGTATGATCAGTGGTTTGGAGAGAAAGATAGCATACCAATTTGGCAATCGATGAACATAGACAACCCTGAATCTATCTCCATGCTTAGCGCTCAACAGATTAGAGCTATTAAAAAAGGATAATGTCATGCAAACGAAAACAATTTTAGAAGCGCTTTTTCCTAACGAGCTTGAGTATCACATTGATAATTCAATGATACGAGGTAGTGCAGACACTAAACTTGGGAAAGTTGAAATTATTGGTACAGTCGATTCTGCAGCTATGAACCAGCTGATTGCAATGACCCTTGCAAATGAGATATTAGATGTCATAGCAAAAGGTCAAAAAACACCCATCGTATTTATTGTAGACACGATGGGGCAAGACTCATCGAGAGCTGACGAGCTATTATGTTTAAATAGAACATTTGCTCATCTAGCATCTTGTGTAGATTTGCTCAGACGTAGCGCTCATCCAAATATAGCCATTGTCTTGGGTGAGGCGGTTAGTGGTGGGTTTTTATCTTATGGTCTTATGGCAAATCAAGTATTTGCTATGCAATCAAGCCAAGTTAAAGTAATGGACTTAAATGCGATGTCCAGGGTAACCAAAATACCGTTAGATAAACTGAAATCCTTGTCACAGACATCAGCCATTTTTGCTCCAGGTGTAGAGAACTATTATGCAATGGGAGCAGTTGATGATATCTGGAAAGAGCTTGATGAACATCTGGTAGAAAATGCTCTTGAATCCCAACTGATACATATTGATGATTTTCTTACAGATGATCGCCGGCAAGTGGCAGAAGAAAGAAAAGGGCGTTTGTTATGCAATGATATTGTTCAGTCGGTTTTGACGGCTTAATGTTAAGCAAGTCTTTATAGAGGTGAGATGTATGCAACGTCATGATTTAGTTTACTTACAACCACATGAATCATACGGTTTTATGAATGCATCTCTACCTTTATCTGTAACGACGGCTGTTGGTAAGATGATTGAATCTCAACAGCCATTGACTGCTTGTAGACAAGATATTGATAGTGTAATCAAAGTTGCTACTAGTTATATAGAAGACGGTCGTAAATATCGTTTAGCACTAAACCTATCTAAAACGCCTGAAGTCATCACTTCACCTTTAGCACTTGAGGCTTTGATATCTCAATTACCGCAAGCGATTCGAGAACACACTCAAAAATTTATCGAACGCTGTTCTCATTTAGGTTGTGATGTGCGTGTCTATGGCTCCTTTGCCAATCAATATTTTACTGGTTTGCCTTTTGTGAAACCAACATCAGATTTGGATGTTTTAATCGTTGCACACAGCAATAATATCTCACAAATATTATTAGAAATGGAAGCCTTTAACCTACTTGCTAAATCTGCCGTGGGTTTAAAAATTGATGGGGAGATAAGATTACATGGATGTAACGACATATCTTTTAATGAACTAATCTACGCCATTATGTTTGATATTCCAACCGTTTTAGTGAAAACCCTTTGTGATATCAAGCTTCAAAAAATAGACGTATTACTAGGATGGAATACTGATGAATTTGAACACTTTATTAGATCAAACAAACAAACCTTTATTGCCCACACAGGCAGTCTGGCAGCAGATTGATAATTTAGTACTTGAAGCTTTATATGATGAGTTAAGTCTTGAAAATAAACCGGGTCTTGTCTGTCCTTCAAGCAATGGTAGTCACACAGATATGAACCACCATACCTTTATAAATAGCATCACCTCTTTGAAAGGATATTTTTCCACTTTAAGTCAGTTTGGCTATGACGACAGGCCATTCGATGACTTAAAAAATATGGGAATTTATCAAGAAGAAAAAATGAGAGAGGCTACCAAAAATATTAACACTCATAAAGGTGCAATATTTAATCTGGGTTTTGTCTGTGCGGCGATTGGTAGGTGTATACAAGCAGAAATACCGTTAACAGCTATCAATATTTGTGAGCAATTGGTTGACAGGTGGCAGTTTGATTTAACGACTCGTTTGAAGCGTGAGCCAGATAGCCATGGTCAAAAAATGTTCAAGAAGTACGGCATAACTGGTGCTATCGAAATGGTTTCTAATGGCTTTGAGGTTATTTTAACTGACGTTTTGCCATGCTTCTATGACACTATTTATAGCACTCGAGATTTTGAAAAAGCCAGTATACAAGCGTTAATGACACTGATATCTGTATTATCAGATACTAATATTGTGTGGCGGGGCGGGATAAAAGACTTAGAAAATGCTCAAGCGTTGGCGAAACAGTTTTTGCAGCAAGGGGGTGTTCATCAATCAGATTGGCGCCAAAAAGTAAGTAATATCAATCAGTATTTTATTCATCATAACCTCAGCCCAGGTGGTAGTGCTGATCTATTGGCCGTCACGATATTCTTTTATAAGGTGGAAAATGAATTTAATTATCCTATTTAGTGGGCAAGGCCTACAAAGCCAAAAGCACGTGGATGAAGTACTGACCTATACTTCGGAGCACGACCAATCGATTCTAAGCGCTATGGTACCAGAGCTATTCGGTGAAAATTCTGATAGTGATAAGTTGTTTGATAACAAAGTTGCGCAACCGTTTATTTATACTTTGCAATACTATCGATGGCATCAGCTACGTCAATTGATTGCAGCACCAATGGCTTTTGCTGGGTATTCTTTAGGAGAGGTAAGTGCCTTTTGTTGTAGTAGCCAGCTCACATTTGAGGAAGGGCTAGATTTAGTTAGTAAAAGAGCCAACCTGATGCAGCAAGAAGTAACAGAGTCTAGTGGGCTATTAGCAATCAAAGGTGTGCCTGATAGTAAATTGGATCAACTGCTTGAAGAGAGCAAAACCTATCTATCTATCAAGATTAATAGAGACCAATTTATTATAGGTGGTCATAAGAAAAATCTTGAACAGGCAGCAAGAATTTCTCAAACACTAGGTGCGCAAAGTGTGCAGCTGTTAAATGTGTCAGTACCATCACATACGGTAATGATGCAGGGTGCGTCAGCAGAGTTCCGTAAATATACAGACTCATTAGCTTTATCCGCTATGACAATACCGATTGTTAGTGCGACTGAAGGCGTAAGGTACAGCGAGACAAATCAAGGTTTAGATATCTTGTCACGTCAAATCGATCACGCATTAGATTGGTACTGTTGTATGGAAAATATTGAAGAGTATCAGCCAAGCATGGTGATAGAAATAGGTCTAGGCAATGCTTTGTCTAGAATGGTAAATAACTTGCTCCCCCATGTGCCTTGCAGAAGTTGGGATGACTTTCGTAATTTAGATGGGTTGAAAGAGTGGATAGAAAGAAATAGCTAAGATTCTAGTTGATGGCTTGTATCATTTAAAGCCTGATACCTGATTGATGGCTTGTATCATTTAAAGCCTGATACCTGATTTGTTTAATAAGTCTATCGTATACGAATAATTATAATAAAAAGTAGGCTGTATGATGTTATATGTGTGGTTTGTCATTGCAGGTGCGTTCGCGGGCGTCAGTGCTGGCTTGTTCGGTGTGGGCGGCGGCATGATTATTGTGCCAGTACTAGTGTGGATTTTTACTGCGTATCATTTCCCTCCTGAAGTGATTACCCATTTAGCGATTGGTACTTCTCTTGCGACTATTGTTGTGACATCTATCAGTTCCCTGACGGCACATCATAAGCGTGACGGTGTACGCTGGGAGGTTTGGCGTAGTATGGCATTAGGTCTAGTCCTTGGTGGTTTAGTTGGAGCAGGTATTGCCGATATGATTGATGGCAAGGTATTGCAAATTATTATTGGTATTGGTGCATTATTAATGGCTTTAAAGATGTTGTTCTTATCTAGCAAAGAGCAAGTGGACAAGCCATTACCGCACGCTGGTGTACAGTTTGGTGCTGGTACGGGGATTGGTATGGCATCGTCTATTTTCGGTATCGGTGGTGGTAGTTTGACTGTTCCATTTTTAAATTGGGCAGGACTGCCAATGAAGCAGTCAGTTGGAACCTCAGCCGCTTGTGGTTTGCCAATTGCTTTGGCTGGAGCAGTAGGTTTTGCATGGTTTGGTCAAGACGTGGTTAACCTTCCTGAAGGTACGATAGGCTTTGTACATGTTAGTGGGTTTTTATATGTCTCAGTTGCCAGCTTCGCTATGGCAAAAGTCGGTGCCAAGCTTGCGCATGTATTGCCAGCCTTGATGCTTAAACGTGCATTTGGAGTGTTATTATTGTTCGCTGGCGGGCAGTTATTGTTGAGTGGTATTGGGGTATTGTAAGTGTCTTAGCTTAAAAAGCTATTTGTTAGACATTTTTTATACCTAGGTTAATGTCAGTACTTACAGTGATGGACATAGAGTTTTGACCAATAGTATTTGCAGTCCACAAACTTATAAGACCACCTCATAACTCGTACTACGTCCTGAAGCGGTAGACTTTTCTAACATACCTTTTTCTACCAAATCATTAATATCTCTTAAGGCGGTATCTGTTGAACACTTCGTCATCGTCGCCCATTTTTTGGTCGTGAGTTTGCCATAAAAGTCAGTCAGTAATATATTGAGCATCTTTACTTGCCTTGGGTTCAATGGTTGCTGACGATAGGTCTGCCAAAAGCTTGCTTTGCTGATAATTTTATTCGTTGTTGTTTGTGCTGATAGCAATGCTTGCTCTAGTGCTTGTAAAAACCAAACCAACCATTCAGTAATATCTGAATCCCCTTTTTGAGTACGTTCTAGTATTTTGTAGTATTCATTACGCTGTTTAAGTATTTGAGCTGACATACTATAAAAACGTTGCGTACTATCATCACTTTGCGCTAGCACCCGTTCAGTTATTGCACGAGTTAAGCGGCCATTGCCATCATCAAAAGGATGCAATGTGACAAACCATAGATGAGCGACACCCGCTTTAATGACAAGGTCTAAATTATCCTGCTCATCAGCTGGCGTATTAAACCATAATAGAAAGCGCTCTAACTCTATAGGTAATCTATCTGCACTTGGCGCCACAAAATGAACCTGTTCACGTCCGTAGCCACCAGATATCACTTGCATAGGTCCTTTACTATCATCACGGATTTCTCCTGCTTTAATACTATACAGTCCACTATATCCTGTCGGGAACAAAGCGTTATGCCATCCCAGTAAGTCATTCAGTGCCAGTGGCGTTTGATAATCACAAGTGGCTGCAAGCATCATCTCAACAACTGCATCAATCTCGCGCGTAGCAGCGGGCATGCCACTAGTATCTAAGCCTAAGTGACGCGCAACAGAAGAACGTACTTGCTCATCATTTAACGTCTCACCTTCAATCTCAGACGTTTTAACGACTTCAAGAGTGACAGCATCTAACTGTGCTTCAACGTTCAAATCAAACCCTAACGTTAATAGTTTGCCAAGCAGGTGTCCCTGTAGCATCCGCAAACGACTAACTAGTGGCAATAGTTTTTTATCCGACCATTGCCATTGTGTCCAGTCTGATCTTTCATGGATGTAGGTCACATGCTTCATGATTTCCCCTAAGTTATGCGGTAATTAGAAGTTTATTCTCTGCATATTATGCAGAGAATAAAAGGTTTGTTCAATGTATTTCAACTATGAATAAGCGCTCTAAAAGGTATCAAATGAAAGAATAGAGTGAATAAATTAGCTCTAATGGACGAAAATCTAGGTTAGTTCTCACATAATTCAGGAAAGAGTAGGGGTCAAAGTACTGTAAAATGGCAGTGACCAATTACGAGTTAAATATTAATGCATGTTAATTTTATACTGATTTTTATTGTGAGTATAAAGCTATAAGCCTTTAAAGACAGTGCATGTAAGATTATGCTGTTTAAGGATTGTTGCTTGACCTACCTTGACATGGTAGAGGTCAGCAGTTCGAATCTGCTTATGCCTACCAAATTCGAAAGTCCCAATCTTATGATTGGGACTTTTTTTATGCCTGTAATATATGGGCTATAGCGGAAAATCTTTGCTTGCGGCACTCTATAATCAAGGTTGTCTAATTAGCTATAAATTACCTGAAAAAGCAACGATGAATAAAACTAGATTAATCTATAAATAGCCTTATACTTAAAAAATCATATGAGCACATAATGCAATAATTGGTAATGAAATAATGGTTCTTAATAGAAAAATTATTAATAACTGAAAAAAGCTTACTGGAATTTTTGTGCCTAAAATCAACCCACCTACTTCCGACATATAGATCAATTGAGAAACTGACAAACAAGCGATGACAAACCGTGTTAACTCTGATTCTATTGAAGAACCGATAATCGCAGGTAAAAACATATCTGCAAAACCCACCATAATGGTTTTTGACATTTCTGCTGCAAAAGGTATATTCATTAATTCTAAGAATGGAATAAACGGCATACCTAAATAATCAAATACAGGTGTTTCTTCTGCAACGATTAAACCCATCGTCCCGATTGCCATAACAACAGGCAATATTCCGATCCACATATCCAAAATATTTTTTAACCCATCATTTAAGAAAGTAAAAAAGCTTGGACTCTTTTCTGCTTTGTGAACGGCTTTATGTAAACTATGGGTAAATAACGTTTTTCCTTCAGGAATGGTTTCATGATCTCTATCACTATTTTCTACTACATACGTATCTTCAATTCTAGATAAAGGCAATAATCTTGGTACTATTAAAGCACAAACGATCCCGCATAAAGCAACCACCCCAATCATGTTGAGAAAGTAGCTTTCTAGCTTAACCTGAGAGATGACGACCAAACAGAATGTAATCGAGACTGCTGAAAAGCTTGTCGCAATAACTGCCGCTTCTTTTTTAGTATAAAATCCGCCTTCCAGTTGTTTATCAGTTAATAACACGCCAATGGTTCCATCACCCAACCATGATGTTAGACAATCTACAGAGGACCTACCGGGTAAACCAAATAGAGGTCTCATTACTTTACTTAATAAGACACCAAAAAACTCTAATAAGCCAAAATCAAGTAATAATGGTAGCAATAATCCAGCTAAGAAAAATACGATGAAAAGTATTGGCATTAATTCATATAATATTAACCCACCGATATTATCTGAATATATAAATTCGTAACCATATTTAAAATAAGTAACGACAACAAAAAACGCACCAAGCATTCTAATAATCAACCAAGGGGTCGTCACGTTCAGTAAATTATTTAAAAATGCATTGTTTATAATCACTGAAGGCTTCATGATTTTAGTGTATAAAGTACAACACAATGTAATCATAATGGAGATTACAACAAACAGTGGCAAAAGGTCACCCATGTAACCTTGTATATAATCCTTTAATACAGAGATAGGAATGGTAAACCCTTCTGCATATGATACAAACTTACCATCTACATAGGGAATTGGAAATACAAAGAGCATCAAACCTATTATAGAGGGTATAAAGAATTTTAAAAATTGTCTGATACTGATACTGCTGACAGCTTGACTTGAAGCATTGGCTTTAATAATGTCCATATTATTTTTACTCGCAGTCCATTTTTTAACTAGCATAAATAGATTTTTTTATGCTAGATTCTTTAACTCATTTTAAATAATTTATACTAATAGTTATTTAAAAGAGACTGTGTCACTTTTTCTAAAATTTTAAATATTCTGGTTGAGTCATCTTTTGAATTGTTATACAAAGGATTTATTTCTGCCATTTCCCAACAGCATACTTTCTTATTCTTAATCAATTCTATGTTAAGTTGCATGGCTTGTTCATATGACAGACCATTCATTGCAGGCGTACCGGTTCCTGGCACATACAAAGGGTCAACGCTATCAACATCAAATGAGACATAGATATGATCGCAATATTCCAATTTTTTGAAGATTTCCTCTACTGTGGAACTGATTCCTTTTTGAGTTATCTCAGCAACGGTATATAAAGGGATTTTATGTCTTTTAATTAAATCCATCTCTTCTTCTTGATAATCTCTAACGGCACAAAAAACCACATTTTCAGGCTTGATTGATGGCTCATCAGAAGCCATGAATTTCAATTTCTCCCAATACTCTTTTTCTTTTTCAGAAAGCTCATTTCGCTGACATTCCAGATTGTCAATTGCACAAGCCATAGCCAAAGGCATTCCATGCATATTTCCTGAGCCACTGGTATATGGTGAATGAAAGTCAGCATGTGCGTCTATATAGACCACACCAATTTCAGAATTGGGATGCGCCATCTTAAGGCCATGCATCGTTCCTGCACAACTAGAATGATCTCCAGCTAAAACAATTGGGAATTTATTCTCATTTCTTATATCTTTTATTTTATGTGCTAACTTAGAGATAATCGGTCCAATCACATCAGCATATTTTGCATGTGAAAATTGTGATTCCCCTTCACTATTACTATCATCCTCAATACTGTCGAATTGCAATTTTTCAAAATAATCTGCATTGAGTTCTTTTGATGACGCTTTTAATGCATCAATTCCTAGAGAAGCGCCTTTTTTATATCCTGCAATATCTGAATAAACTTCTACTATTCTTATATTTTTCATCATATCAGTCATGATTTTGTCTCTATTAAAGAAAATAAATTTTTTATATCATTTAAATTTGGGATTAAATTGATTTTTCTATATTAAAGCTCTTGAAAGATAGCAGATAGATTTAAAATAATAAACATATCCATAACTGTCCAAGAGCCTTGCTAAACATAGATAAAATTTAAAAAATGATGTTGGTTTTAAACGTTACACAAAATGAGAAGGGCTTATTTTTTTGTATAGTCGATACTAAATAAAACGGATACATTATTTAATAACGCGAAACTGGTATAAATTTTTCTGGCTTGCTGTGCCTACGCCGACAGAGGCTGTAAAAAATTCTTCCCAGTCCCGCTGTATCTTTTTCATATTGGACTGACTATATTAATTACTTATGACACAGCCATAGCTTCATTGGTCACTATGCTATGGTCTTTCACTACCGAGTATAGATTTTTAGGGTCAGCTTGCTGAGGTATCAGATCTAAAATCTCATATCCTCCTTGCTCTCTGATCAAGTCGCGTAAAAATACCAAAGCCGTAAAGTCTTCTGAGGCAAAACCAACGCCATCAAACACTATGAGATCATCAGCTGACGTTCGAGCTTGCACTTCACCTTTGAGGATTCGATGAAATTCAATAACAGGGAAGTCGCTTGATAGATTTTGGATCTCTCCCTCAATGCGTGTCTGAGGCTCAAACTCTACAATCACACGATCTGCTCGCATTAATATATTGCTATCCAGCTCTGTCTTACCAGGACAATCACCGCCTATCGCATTGATATAAACACCTTTTGTAATTATATCGTCTCGTAAAATAGTGGCATTTGTTTTATCAGCCGTACAGGTAGTAATGATCTCTGCACCTAAAACAGCTTCCTCTAACGTGCGACAAACAATGACTTTCAAACCTGAGTCTGAAAGGTTGTCAGCCGTCTTCTGCGATGCCGCTGGATCAATATCATACAAACGAACTTCTGAGATACCCATTATGGCTTTCATGCCTAATGCTTGAAATTCAGACTGAGCACCGTTTCCTATTAACGCC
Organism: Psychrobacter sp. ASPA161_9; assembly: GCF_051970275.1. NCBI lineage: Bacteria > Pseudomonadati > Pseudomonadota > Gammaproteobacteria > Moraxellales > Moraxellaceae > Psychrobacter > Psychrobacter sp. ASPA161_9. Next base: position 338,906 of record NZ_JBEFNI010000002.1, read on the forward strand.
AGTTTTGTAGCGCCTTTTGGTGCACAGTGTTTGGCCAACATGGCTGATGTGGCAGCCGTACGTAATGCCGTAAGGATACACATTTCTGTCAGCAAAATAGGGTACCCGTTTTCAACATCAGACAAGATACCCATAGCCGCTACGGTCTGTAAATTTCGTTTGGTATTAATTGGATGACCATTGACATATTTACAAGCAAACATCTCTCCATCGCTTACAGGCATGAGCTCTATGACGCCGTCTTTTGAATGCGAAGCAAAGCGAGAAGATTTTTCGAATTGATCCCAACGAAGGAAATCTTGCTCTAAAGCATCCACTAGATCTGTGATACATTGCTCAATGCCATAATCATGAATCATTTTAGCCATCGCTTGTACACTAACGAATGGAACGCCTTCCTTGGGTGGTACGATAAATTTAGACATTAATTCTGTTCCTTTTCATGAATATTGTTTATTGAACCGACAATTAATATCCTACCAACTATAATTGTCAGTTAAAATGTCAATAAGTTATTAAATATGGACATTTTTTTGGCATATTGTTAGGTGCTATTTAGCATAATGTCAAAACTCAATGAAGGAAGCATTTTTATGGCGTATTACACTTATGATTCTTTAGATAGCGAACTGATATCTGAACTTCGACAAGATGGTCGAGCAACCATCTCAAACCTTGCTAAAAAACTCAAAGTCTCTCGTGCCACTATCCAAAACAGATTGGATAGATTGATTCATAACGGTGCTATTTTAGGATTTACGATTCGAGTGCATGAGGCACTAGACAAAGAAACCGTCAAAGCTATGATGATGATTGAAGTAACAGGAAAGTCTACGTCACAAGTGATTAGGAAGTTACGAGGCATCCCGCAACTCATTAAGCTGCATACGACCAATGGCGCATGGGACTTGGTAGCAGAGATACACACTACAAGCTTGAGAGAATTTGATGAAGTGCTGCGTCAAGTAAGAGAGATTGATGGCATTTTGAATAGCGAAACAAGTGTTTTGCTTTCGAGTTTGTAATGTGATCATATTTAAAAAGAGAGGTATGCTGAAGAAACCGTAGAACCAAACTTGATAAACTGAACGTATTAACAGGAGTTTATTCATATATCTTGTTTTAATGTAATAGACTTGCACTCAGTATAAAACCCCTTCAAAGTTCATAGTTTTTGCTATAAATCTAATTCGTACTACGTCCTGAAGCAGCAGACTTTTCTAACATACCTTTTTTTACCAAATCATTTGAGTGCGATTGTTAGGATGTTTTGGTCGCATCTCATCATCGCAAGCCAATATTTCTATAAATCCTTATTGAGCGCAAAAACTGTTACCTTTCTTTAACTTTCATCAAACTACGTAACGTATATACCAGCTATGATAGCAATCAGTCGGCATAATAGCCTGAGCGAGCTTAGAGTCACAAACAGTGCTTTAAATTATTCGTTAGTCGATCTTGACACTAATTAAAAACGCACTTTAAAAATTGATAGAGACCTCTAATGAAACAGACCTTGTTTATATTGTTAGCCACATTACTCAGTGCAACAAGTTATTCTGCCAATGCTATGGTGCCGAGTATCGCCTTTGCAGATGAGATGAATGATATTCAAAAACCAGCCGCATCTACTGAATTAAAAAAAATGAGACTGGAGTGTCGAGCTAATTTGGATATGGATAGGTCACAAGGTCAACTAAGCGTTACTGAAAAAGAAGCGATGAAGAAATGTATAGCAAGTAAGCAGGCTTAAGGTTAAAGACTAATAGCTGTAAACGATAAGTAAAGGTCAATTAATTTAAGGCAGCTTGCAAGAGGTTTTGTTGAAGTAGAAACTTCTTTCTATTTGCGTTAGATAACCGTTAAAGATATACGAAAGCAGATACTATAAATAGTATCTGCTTTTTTTCAATTTAAAAATCTATTATTTCAGCAACCACTAGCTTTGCGGGGTGATTAAGTATTTCTCACCTGTCGCTTGTTTAGAGTAAGCCGCTATCGAATCCAATTGTAGCGCCTCTGCCAATGACACTTCATGGGTGTAGCGACTAGCAAAGGTAGTGGTGATTTCTTCTGCCACACGTTTACGCATCGACATGACCGTTTCAGTGCCTAATTTGCCTAATGTATTGAATAACAAGAAGCCGTTAACACCCCAAGCAAAACCAAAGTTACGATTTAGCGTAATAGGGCCACGGTTTAATCCGCCATAAACATAAACTTGTTTGAATGTATTAGAGCCATACACATTGTATTCTTCGACATCGCGAGTGATTGCCGCTTCCATGCAGTTAAGGATATCGCTGGCTAATTGACCGCCACCGATAGGATCAAATGCAATCGTAGCACCCGTTTCAGTAATTGCTGCCGTCAAGTCAGCAAGGAAAGAGTCTTTGCTTGAGTTAACCACATATTTTGCACCCATATCACGTAGCAAGGTTTCTTGTTCTTCTTTGCGTACGATGTTGATTAAATCAATGCCATCAGCCATACAAATACGGTTGAGCATTTGACCGAGGCTAGAGGCTGCTGCCGCATGAATGATGGCTTTGTGACCTTCGGCACGCATGGTTTCAACCATTGCCAGTGCAGTCAGCGGATTCACAAAAGAGGAAGCGCCTTCTTTAGCGGTTGTGCCGTCTTTTAATACTAAGCAGCTTTGTATGTTGGCAGATAAATATTGACGATAAGTACCGCCGCCAATCACTGCCACCGTTTTACCCATCAATGCTTGTGCTGCAGGTGATGACCCTGCTGCAACCACGGTTCCTGCGCCTTCATTGCCTACAGGTGTGTCTTTACCAACGCGCGTTTTCAGCGCTGGCATGAACTGCGCGGGAACATCCGCTGTGATAACGGGACGCTCTTCTGTACCTGACTGAGTCGCTGTGGACATATCAGCGGCGCTAAACAACACCGCTTGGTCAGACGGGTTTAATGGCGCTGCTTCAATGCGTACAACGACTTCGTCAGCACCTGGCTGTGGCATGTCGATGTCTTGCAAAGATAAGGTTAATTTATTGTCTGCGCTGATGGTTGAAACCAGTTGGATGTTTGTATCTGACATTGTGTTTTGCTCCTGCAAATAATTAAGGGTGTTAAACCAATCACTTTTTATATTGGTCAAAGTATGTGTTATTGAATTTAAATAAAGCTTAGGGCTCGTTTTTTTTGCTAAAACTAATCGGCATTGACTGCATTGACTGCGTTGACTGCGTTGACTGCTTGAATTTGCTCTTTTACTTTCTGCATAAACTCAGGCATGTTTGCCAAGCGATCTGCTTCGACTTTTTGAGCAATGGTAGATTGACTCATCGCTTCGTTCCACTCTTTCATACCTGCTATCTCTGCTAATACGTCCCAGTCAAGTTGCTTTGAGGCAAAATTGCTAACAATGGTGCTAACGTAATAAACGTAGATATCAGCCATGGTAAATTGCTCGCCAGCAATCCAAGGTGAAAACTGACTTAGGCGATTTAAAGCAGTAATACCACGCTCTAATACTTGGCGTACTTCCGCTGCAACTGGCTTAGGAATAGTCGTACCTGAAAAGGCAAAAGGGATCAATCGTCTGCTTGGTAGCTCTAAATAAAGCTCTGCTATTTTCATGATTTGACGCACGACCGCACGTTCGCCAGCATCTGTAGAGTATAGAGGAGTGTCAGGGTAACGCTCTTCGATAAAGTCACAAATGACACTCGATTCTGAGAGATTAAGGCCCTCAGGCGTTGTGATAGCAGGTACTTTGCCAACTGGACTGACTGCCAGTAACTCGTCACTACCACCGTAGACCAGATTTTCTTGAAATGGCAGTTGTTTATATAAAAGGACATGTTTTACTAGGTTGTAATAGTTGCTAGCAGCAAAACCGTGCAAAGTAATCATCAGTCAGTTATCCATTATTAAGGTGATTGTTATTTTTATTGCCGAAGCATTGCCGAAGAAACAAAACTAAGGCTGCAATGTCTAAGTTGAATCTATTATTACTGGTTTTAATTGGCTTGTATATAAGGGTAAATGTGAATCACTATTGCTTTTAAGACAATAATAGAGCGAAAATGCGTAGATGCTTCTTAAAAGCTAATTATTGACGATTGTTTCTTAAATGGAGAAGTGAGTTGGATCAATTACGGGCAATACGCTATTTCAGTAAAGTCGCCGAAACGGGCAGTTTCACCAAAGCGGCAAAGGTGTTTGATGTGCCGCCCTCATCGCTATCGAGGCGAGTCGCTGATTTAGAAAAGAGTTTGGGTGCGACGTTATTAAAGCGTTCGACCCGCATCGTCAAACTGACAGAAGTGGGGCAGATTTACTATAACGATGTACAGCAAATATTAAGTCAATTAAAACAAAGCCATGAAACGGTTCGCAGTTACCAAACCACGCCAATGGGACGTTTACGAATCAGCTCAATGGTGGGCTTTGGTGAAAAAATCCTACTGCCATTGTTGGATGAATTTAGCGCATTATACCCCGAGATTGTCCTAGATGTTAGCTTAAGTGATGAATTATCAACGCTGGGGCGAGACGATGTTGATATCGCTATTCGTGGTGGTTACGCACCCAATGAGCGTGTATTAGCGATAAGGCTCATGGATAATGGGTTTATCCCTGTCGCTTCACCAAGCTATTTAGAAAAATACGGTATGCCTAAAAATGTGATGGAATTAAAAGAACATAACGGTCTGTATTTTAAAGCGCCGACAGGGCCAACGCCTTGGTTATGTCATGTGGATGGTCAATGGCATGATGTCTCAGGGCCAGCGGTTGCAATTTCAAATAATGGGCCATGGCTGGCGAGAAAAGCTTGTGAGGGTGAAGGTATTCTGATGTCAACTCGCTGGGCATTAGCGTCATATCTTCAATCAGGACAATTGCAAGAGCTAGAGTTTGAGCATGAACTGGCGATTACGCAACATGCTGATATGGCCGTTTATTTACTATATCAAAAACAGCGCTATTTAGTGCCAAAAGTAAAAGCGGCTGTAGACTTTTTGGTTGAAAGAATAAAAGAGGAAGCGTCATGAAAATAGTTATTAATCAGATTGATATTACCGACTATAGTTAATCTTAAATACACTTCTTAGAACGTGCTACTGGTATAAATTTTCCTTGCGTGCTGCTATAACAGAGGCTGCGAAAAATTCATCCCAGTAGCACGGTATTCCTTTTATGCTGGAGCGACTACATCAAGTATTAATAAATTATGAACTAAAAGACTTACACTAAAGAAATTTATACCAAATTGAATACTTTTGCCATCACAGGGTAGCTGGCTTTGTGGCAAACTTACTAGTAGGTTATTATTGTTTACAAACAAATACTTACGAACATGTTAGCTTTTAATACATAATTTATTTTGAATATGAATTAAATTAGGCTAGACACAACGTCCTATTAAAAAGAAAAAGGAACGAGCGTGACTTCAGGAAGAAATCATAGCTTAAATACGCCAGCTATATACATCCAACCAAATAATTTTGCTGATTATTTATCTCATCAGCGAGATTATTGTTTGTTTTTGGATATAGACGGTACGCTTGCAGATTTTACCCTTGATCCAAAAGATAGCATCATCCCAAATGCAACATTATTGCTTTTACAACGAATACAAAACTATGGGGTACAAGTCGCCATTGTGACAGGGCGTAGTCTTGTTGAAGCAAGGCAAATGCTCTCACCTTTACAGTTGCCCATTGCAGCAACTCACGGATTAGAAATAGCATTTGATAGCATCTTTAACAATGCTCTAAGCAAGCCAAACGACAATCACGTTGCAAGCACCATGCATGTTGATAATGCCGAACTTACTGCTATAAGGCAGATTATTAGCCAATATAGTACGTCATATAGTGACTTAACCATAGAAAATAAGCCTTATTCCGTTGCTCTGCACTTTCGTAAAAATCCTACATTAGCCAATGTGGCTCATACCATTATGCTAAAAACCTTAAGTAATTATGCTAACTGGACGTTGAAGCAGGGTAAATACGTTTGGGAGATATTGCCAAAAGGAGCGGATAAAGGTACAGCGATCTTAACCTTGTTAGAAAAAATGCAAACTGACAAGGAGCTGTGTGCCATTTTTATTGGTGATGACATTACTGATGAGGCAGGTTTTATTGCCGTACAAAATGAAAACACAGTATTTGAAAACGAAGTATCCAAAAACAAGGTAAGTGAAAAAAGAGCAATACAAAAATATCGTAGTTCAGCGAATAGCTCAGTGAATAGTTCAGTAAAAGGTATGGGTATTAAAGTAGGCAGTGAGCCAACGTGTGCTCATTACTATGTACGTAATATTGATGAAGTAACAGTCTTGCTTGATAACTTTTTAAGCTTTTGCCAATTCGTTTTTTATCAAAAAAACGCCACTTTATCGTCTGATTTAGCAGACTCTAATCTTCCATTGCTGAAAGAACAACGAGATAAATCATATGAGCCGATTAATCGTCTTATCTAATCGGGTAAAAATGCCCGATGGCAATCCAATGGCAGGCGGGCTTGCAGTAGCCTTGCACGACGTATTAGTAGGAAATTCAGTCATCTGGATGGGTTGGAATGGTGAGGTTGTTGAGGCTGATGACAACTGTGATAACAATGAATTCAGCATCAATAAACAAGCTACTTCAGCATATCTGCATGAGACCAATGCAGAAGTCACTTATATGACTACGGCCCTAACGAGCAAACAATATCAGCACTTTTACTGCGGTTTTGCCAATAATGTGCTGTGGCTGCTACTGCATGAGCAACCTGATTTAATGAGTCAAACAGCAGAGGACTATGCAGGTTATCAAGAGGTAAATAGCCTCTTTGCTAGGCAGTTAAAAAAGATTATTCAACCCGATGATGTGATTTGGGTACATGATTATCACTTTTTAAGCGTGGCGTATTATTGCAAGCAAATGGGTATGACAAATCGTATCGGCTTCTTTTTGCACATTCCGTTTGCCCCGTTAGCATTTTGGCAACAGCTTGAAAAAAGCTCTGAACTGATTAGGTATCTTGCTCATTATGATGTGCTCGGCACCCAAACTGAGCAAGATAAAACCAACTGCATTGACGTATTCCAACATTATTTAAAGGATGAATTTTTAGAAAAAAGTCTTTTGAAAAGCAGGTATGTAAAAGATAGCTATTCACGAGACAGTTATTTGCAGGAAATTTTTTCAAAATCTTCTCTACCAAGCACTTTACATGCCGAGCAAAGTTTTTCCAAAACTACAAACTCCGCTGGTGTACAGCTGATGCTCAATATAGACTTGAGTATTCCGCATCGTCTAACAATCAATGCTTATCCAATCGGCGTTAATGTAGACAAAATCCAGCAGCAAGTTAGCCATTTATCCTCACATTTCTCATCCCAGTTTGCAAAAAATACGCATAAAGATAGTGCTACAAAGCCTGCCGCCCAGCAAATAATAGCGGTAGATAGAATTGATTATTCTAAAGGTTTATTAGAGCGTTTTTCAGCGTATGGTTCTTTTCTACAGCAAAACCCAGCCTATCAAAATCAGTTAAAACTATTGCAAATTGCTTGTCCTAGCCGTTTAGATTTACCGGTTTATCAACTGCTTTATAAAAGTGTCAAACAAGCAGTCAATGACGTCAATCAGCAATTCTTACCTAATGAATATCAAGCGGATGCCTTTGAAATTGGTTTTTTGGATGCTGATGCTTTGATAGACGATTTGACAGACGACTTAACAAATAATTGGCAGGCGATTACGTATAGCGAAAAAGTGTTGAACCACGAGACATTGATGAGAGCATTTTGGCACAGTGATATTGGTTGGGTAAATTCGCTCAAAGATGGTATGAATTTAGTTGCCAAAGAATACATTGCTGCCCAAAATCCTGAGAATCCTGGGGTGTTATTGCTGTCAGGTTATGCAGGGGCAGCCGAGCAAATGCAAGCGGCGGTGATTGTCGATCCGCATCAGCCGAAAAGTATAATACAGGGTTTAAAAACTGCCTTGACGATGCCATTAGCGCAGCGAAAGTCCCGCTATCAGACGTTATTGCAAGGACTGCAGCAAAATGATTTACACGCTTGGCAGCAAAATTTCTTAGATGACCTATACGGTGGTAACAGACCTCAGACAAATAACCCGCACTCAGCCAATATCCATACGTTTGACTTACAAGAATAATTAGGAAACCCCTATGTTACGGTTAAATGCAGAAAATTCTTTATTAGAAAGTATTCAAGCTGCTGTAGAAGCGATTGTAGCCGCTGATAATCAAACGCTCAGCAAGCTTTGTATAACTGATAAACTGCGCCACGAGATATTAAATACTTTAGTTACTTATAGCGATAGAATTCCTCACCCTGCTATTGCTGCCGCTGATGTTAAAGAAAATAAATGTGAAACTAACTTAAATACATTCATCCGCTGGCAAGTTTTGGCTTATGTGGCAGGTATTGATTTAACGATTGCCAAATGGTTTGAATCGCATTTGGATGCGCTCAGTATTTTGCATGAAGTGGGTTATGACAAACCGGCACAAGGACTATGGGCGGTTTGGGCGGCAGAGGGTCATCCTTTGAGCTATCAAGAGGGTAAAGTTACAGGCACCAAAGCATGGTGTTCGGGGGCAAATATTGTTGATCATGGGCTAATCACTTATCGAGATGAGCAAGGTCATTCGCAGCTGCTTATGGTAGATATGCAGCAAGCTGGCATTGAGATTGACAATAGTGCATGGCAAGCAGTCGGTATGCAAGCCACTGATACCGCCACCCTACAGTTTGATTGGGTGGCAGCCAGCAATGTCGGAGTAGCAAATGCGTATTTAGAACGGGTGGGATTTTGGCATGGGGCAGCAGGGGTTGCCGCTTGCTGGTATGGGGCGACGACCTGTCTCGCAGGCTATTTAATCACCGCGTATCAACAAAAACCGAACGATTATAAAGCCATGTATTTGGGGCAAATTGGAACAGCGTTGGCAGTCACTCGGCAGTATTTTTATCATGTTGCTCACTTAATAGATACCCAGCCGCAGCACAGCCATGAGCTTGCTATTCGTCAATTAAGAGCAAACGTTGAGCAGGTGGCGCGCCAAGTACTGGAGGGCGTCGGACAGGCATTAGGCGCAGCACCGTTTTGTAATAATGCTCATTTTGCAAGATTAGCAGCAGATTTGCCAGTATTTATTCGCCAAAGTCATGGCGCGTTTGATCTGCAAAAGATTGGCGAGCTATCTAGTGTTTTAGCTGGCGAATCAGCTAGTAACTTAACCAGCGACTTAACTGATAGGCGAGAAAACATATGGCAACTATAATGCCTAGTAAGGCTGAGCCTAAAAAAGGTAGCCCTATAAAAAAGAGTTCTGTAAAGGACAGCGGTATAAAAACTAGCTCTATAAAAGAGGAACATCCGATTGTTGGCGACCGTATTATTGAAGGCGATGGTACCAGTCAAGACGCGTGGCAAAATTGGCAAGGGCTGCACAATCTGCCTCGATTAAATATGGCGAAACACTTTTCACCGCACCAGCGGGTGTGTATCTTTGCGCCACATCCTGATGATGAAGTATTAGGCTGTGGTGGTCTGCTGCAACAACTGGCTATTAATGGCAATCCTATCATTCTTATTCACGTGACTAACGGCACACAAAGCCATCCAGACTCAAGGATTTATCCCCCAGAGCAGCTTGATATTATCCGTCCACAAGAAAGTATTAAAGCATTAGCTGTATTGGGCGTGGCTAATCAAGTGACGACTATTGCCCTAGAATTGACTGATGGCGATATATTCGCTGAGCAGGCACAGTTTAATGAAAAGTTAGCAGCCATTATCCAGCCTGACGATATTTTAGTGACGCCCTTTATTCATGATGGGCATCCTGATCACGAGGCAACGGGACAAGTGGTCGCCGCATTTGCTAAACAGCATCATTTAGCCTGTTATCAAGTATTGATTTGGGCGTGGCATTGGGCACAGCCTGCCGATAGTCGGATTCCTTGGCATTCTGCTGTCAGAGTTGATTTAACCGATGAGCAAGTACAGCGTAAATCTCAAGCTATTGCTTGCTTTACTAGCCAAATTACCATTGATGAGAGTACGGGTAATCCGCCTATTTTATCGGCTCAAACCATCGCCAGAATTAGCCAACCTTGGGAGGTTTATTTGTATGAGCCACAATCCTAAATCTACGCCGTCAATGAATCTTAGCAATAGTTTAAATGTTGCTGACGCTACTTCAATGGGCTGTAACCAAACTGCTACTCAATCTAACTCCCAATCTGATACCTATTCAGAGACGTATTTTGATGCGTTATATAGTGATAATAGCGACCCATGGCAGTATCAGACGCGCTGGTATGAAAAACGAAAACGTGAGATGTGTCTCGCCGTATTGCCACAAGCAGAGTATGACAATGCCATTGAATTGGGCTGTGGTAACGGGGTGTTTAGTGAATTACTAGCCCGTCGTTGTCAGGCTTTGCTCAGTATAGATGGTAACGCTCAGGCGGTGAAACTTGCTAAACAACGCTTGGGAAAGTCATCGCATTCTAAGGTGATACAAGGAGTTATTCCTCACGTATTACTGAGTTTAGAAGATGCGCTTCTACAATCTTATCCTTTATCGGATGGCGCATCTGCTAATAAACCACCCTTTGATTTAATCGTTATTAGTGAGATTTTATATTATTTATCGCCCATTGATATTGATACGGTTATCACTTGGATTAAACAAAACCTAGCTGTAGGCGGTACATTGCTGTGCTGTCATTGGCGCTATGCTATCGACGGCTTTGTAATGACTGGCGAGACGGTGCACCAACGCTTACAGCGAGCGTTTAATATGACAAATAATGAAGTGGATCGTTCAGCTCTTACTCATACAGTTTTTACTCATCCCGCTTTTATTCACCCTGCTTTTACTCATCAAAGCCAGATTGTAGATAGTGATTTTTTATTAGACGTTTGGCAGCATTCTCCAAAGTCTGTTGCTATGCAAGAAAACTTAATATGATGGAGTATAACCGCGTATGACAGTCTGCAAAATAGTAGATGGCATGATAGGAGAAACAGCGTCGACATGAAAATCGCTATCGTGATTCCCGCTCATAATGAGGCAATGACTATTGCCAATTGCTTGGCATCGGTTCAAACCGCTGTTGCGCTATTGCCCTCAACCATTGCGGTATATCCGCTGGTGGTGCTTGATAGCTGCACTGATGAGACACTTACGATAGTCAAAAGTACAGGCGTTAATTATATATGCTGTGATTATCGCTGTGTGGGACGGGTGCGAGATTTGGGTATTCGCCATGCGATTACACATGGCGCAACTTGGATTGCCTGTACAGATGCCGATTCAGTAGTGACTAAAGATTGGCTGGTGCAGCAAATTACCCATATTACTGACCAGCCCACCGATATGATTTGCGGCGTGGTGAGCGTTGATAGCTGGGTGAATTTAACCCCGCAAACGCGCGAAGATTATATGGCTCATTATCAAGATATGATGGGACATCGCCATATTCATGGGGCAAACTTAAGTTTTAGCAGTGAGGCCTATCTCACCGTTGGCGGCTTTGCCCCATTAAGGTGCCATGAAGATGTGGACTTGGTTAAAAATTTTGAGAGCCAAGGCTATGCTATTACTTGGAGCAATCGCGTCCGTGTAATTACCAGCAGTCGTTTACAAGCTCGGGCGACAGAAGGTTTTGCAGCATTTTTAGCAAACTTAGAAAAAGGCAATTTACACTAGCTATCTATAACAATTATTTAGAACAGCTATCTACAACAACTATTGTAAGCCATTATTTAGAACAGCTGTTTAGAGCAATTATTTAAACTAACTTATGAGCTGACTAGCATGCAAAAATTAGGATTGCTGGTTGCCTCTTATTTACCAAAGCTATGTTTTAGACTAAGCATGCATCAGTGGTATACGCAGTAGAACTTATCTTAGGCTGCTTTCTTCTCGTTTTTACTTAAGCTTTTTTTCAAAAAGTGGTCGAATATAAATGGGCCAAACGGTAAAAACGAGCCGAGCACACCTGCGGGCGTAGCCCAAAGCGGCATTTTGATTTTGATGGTTGAGCCCATGAGTATTACGATGTAGGCGATAAATAACACGCCGTGTGCCATACCGACATATTTCACAGCTTCTGGGATGCCCATCATATATTTTAGTGGCATGGCAATGCCGAGCAATAACAAGAAGGAAGTACCTTCTAGATAGCCCATGATGGTAAGGTTTTTTAATGCGCTATTTTGCTTTTTTGTGAGGTGGGGTATTTGTTCGATAGTTGGCTGAGCCTGTGACACTGTATTTTCCTTTGGTTATTATTAATAAATAATTTAGGGTTGATTCAATGTCGCTATGATACTGGCTTCGCTTAGGGCTTTGAAGTGTTAGTTTGTGTCAGCGGCCATTTAGTACGTTGCGCTTAGATCGCTGTACTTGCTGAGCATTGGCAATTGACATGCGTTCGATGATTGTTGCTTATGTGGTAGTGCAAAATCCAAAAATCCCCAGTTTAATGACTGGGGGTTTTTTTAGCTGAATTTTTAGAACCAATACTTAGAGTATATAGAGAATTATTATTGCTCATCAGGCTTATCGAATAACTTCTTAATAGGTTTGCTATGAATGGTAGAGCTGTTGAACAGTGATTTATTAGCAGTATCACTTTCGGTCCAAAAATTGATATTGAATTGCGCGTCGTCACTCAACTCTACGCGATGCCAGTATTGTGGTGGACTAACGGCAAATTCTCCTGCTTTAATGACTATGGTCTGCTCCGGTTCGGTAGCGGCTTCGTTGGCAAATCCGTAAAAGGTGACAACACCTTGCATGACACAAATTTGGCCAAATACGCCCTCTGCAGTATTGTGATGAGTTAATAAGGCTTTTGGAACTTTATCTTTGGTAAAAAAGTGCGTAGAGCGTTTTATTTTCCAGTGACTTGGGATGATTGCACGAGTCATGATAGCTCCTTGGTTAATAAGTCTTTTGTTTTTAGTTTATTTTAAGCTTGTTCTTAAATATTAATGATAATCATTATCATAATATAATAACTTATAGACTGTTTACTATGGTCAGTCCTAAATAAAAGAAGTACATAAATTATAATGCACTACTGGAATAAATTTTCCTTGCTTGCTGTGCCTACGCAGACAGAGGCTGCGCAAAATTTATCCCAGTAGTGCTGTATTTATTTTATAGTGGATCTACTATATCGTCATGCGACTTTAAGTATTAATAAGTATAAAAGAAATGAGTGATAGCTTTTAATCCTCATTAAGTAGTATTAAAACTAGGTTTTATACTGCTTTTGCTCAATAGTTAAGGCTACTACTTATTGCTATCTTGTTTCCATCAGAACTATTCATAACTGACAAGTTTTATGGTGGAGAGTATTTATCATGCATGCAAAAGAGCTGCTGGAAATGGAGCGCCGTGAGATAAGAGCGCTTCACTATACGTGGATTGCTTTTTTTCTTACCTTTTATGTTTGGTTCAATATGGCGCCACTCGCGACGTCTATGTTACAGACAGAAAGCTATTTAACCTCAGATCATATCAAGCTCTTCTTGATTGCAAACGTCGCTTTGACCATTCCTGGCCGAGTGGTTGTGGGCATGGCCTTAGATCGTTTTGGGCCTAGAAGGGTATTCTCTATACTGATGGTAGTGATGGCGATACCTACATGGTTTTTCGCTTTTGGTACCTCAGCCATGCAGCTATTTGTCGCGCGTTTATTTATGTCTATCGTGGGTGCAGGCTTCGTCGTCGGTATTCATATGACGGCGCTATGGTTCAAGCCTAAAGACATTGGCTTTGCGGAGGGGTTCTATGCTGGTTGGGGGAATTTTGGTTCAGCAGCAGCGGCGATTACTATTCCAACGGTAGCACTGCAGTTCTTCGGTGGTGATGATGGGTGGCGCTGGGCGATTGCCTTATCAGGCTTGCTGATGGCTATATACGGTGTTGCGTACTGGTTTTTGATAACAGATGGGCCTACAGAAGATACCCACAAAAAATCACGTAAGTCGGGCGCATTAGAGGTCTCAAGCTGGCGAGATCTTTGGCTATACTGCCTATTTACTATTCCTTTGTATGGCATCTTAGGAGTATTGGTTTATCGTACTAAAAACATGGGTTTTTTAAGCGAGACCGGTGCTTGGGCTTTCTATCTTCTTATCGCCGCTGTCGTTATTTATCAGATTTATAAGGCGATTAGTGTCAATGCACCCATGCTAAAAGCAGGTATTCCTGAAGATGACAAGTATCCGTTTAAATCCGTTGCTGCCCTCAACGTAAGCTATTTTGCAAACTTTGGCGCTGAGCTTGCGGTGGTCTCTATGCTCCCGATGTTTTTTGCCGCGACTTGGAAGCTTGATCCTACGGTAGCAGGTCTTGTGGCTTCAACTTTCGCTTTCGTTAATTTATGGGCGCGTCCGCTAGGAGGTTATATCTCTGATCGTGTCGGTAATCGACGCCTAGTTATGCTGATATATATGTTTGGCATCGGTATCGGGTTTGGGCTAATGGGACTGCTAAATGCAGAGTGGCCATTATTTATCGCCGTCGTTTTTACCATTCTCTGCTCAGTGTTTGTGCAAGGAGCGGAAGGGGCGACCTTTGGTATTATTCCATCAATCAAACGTCGTTTAACGGGCCAGATATCTGGTATGGCAGGCGCGTATGGTAATGTGGGCGCAGTATTCTATTTGTTCATTTATACCTTTGTAGAGCCAAGCCAGTTCTTTTTAATCATCGCTGCAGGTGCGTTTATTGCTTGGATGGTTTGTTTCTTCTGGTTAAAAGAGCCTGAAGATGCCTTTGGTGAAGACTATAAGATGTCATCGGTAGATCTGAAAATTGCCAAAGAATACAACGGTTGATAGTGTTTTTTCTGTCTATGAAAAAGCCACCTAGCGTATCGTTAGGTGGCTTTTTTTAAACTATAAGCTTATTTGGATAAATGATTTACTGTCCAAACGGCGGCTTCTACGCGCGTCCGTAGGCCAGTTTTATTCAAAATATGCTTAACATGGACTTTTACCGTTGATTCTGCGATATCCAGTTTATTGGCAATCATTTTATTGCTAAGCCCTTCTGCAATCATTTGAATCACTTGTAGTTCTCTGGCAGTCAGATTGCTTGCGATATCGTCGATGCTAGGTTTGCGCAATGTTTGTGCCAGTATCGATGCCAGATTTGGACTGATGACCAGCTCTCCTCGCAATACTTTTCGGATATCAACGATGATCAATTCAGGTTCCATATCTTTTAGTAAGTAACCATCTACTCCCAATTTCAAAGCTTCCTGTACGTCTTCGCCACTATCGGAGACAGTGAACAACAAGGTTTTTACCTCAATATCTCTAGCCCTAATTTCTCTTAAAGTTTCAAGGCCAGTCAGGATAGGCATTTTATGATCTAAGATAACCAAGTCTACTTCATTATTTTCTAAAAACGCTAGTGCCTCTTGTCCATTACTGGCCTCACCAACTACTTTTACATCGTTCTCAAGGCTCAATAATTCTGCAATGCCTCGGCGCAACATAGGATGATCGTCGACTAATAAAAGCTTAGCTGGAGATGTAGGGGTATAAACATTGATACTCATAACACACTCGCAAATTAAAAATTCTACAAAATAAGGGGTTTAAGTCTTCAAAAATAATTTATCGTCAATCCATAATAATATTGATACGTACTGTTGTTAAGGGCTTATAAATGAACCTCTTCGGTTGCATACTCTTCAAAGAAGTGGGGGATAAATTTAGTCGTGACGATCGTTCCATGGGGTTCTTTATTAGATACCACTAATTCGCCACCCAAGTTATGCGCACGCTCTTTCATAATCATTAAGCCGTGATGCTGAGACTGGTCTACAGTGCCTGATATTCCGATTCCATCATCTACAATAGTCATGACAATATATCTATCTTCATCGTAACTTAAGTCAACTTCTACTTTGGCTGCTTGCGCATGCCTGCTGATATTTGATAATGCCTCTCTGGTAATTTGAATCAAATTTACCTGTTCATTAGCATTTAAATTTAGCGTCATCACTCTATTATTTACCACGACATGGAAGTCACCTTTTAAAGAAAACTCGTTGGCGGTCTCATGCAAAGCATCGTCAAAGTTATCACTGTCTATAGTGAGACGAAAGGTAACCAATAAGTCGCGCAGTGATTGATAGGCTGAATTGAGGCCTGCTTTGATCTGATTAATACTCTGCAAAATATTGGCTGCATTGGGTTCGCCGGATGCATTGTCTAAGCGCTTCTCTAAGACGCTGACTTGGATTTTTAGATATGATAGCGACTGAGCTAAAGAATCATGTAACTCCCTTGCGATAGTGGTTCTCTCTTCAAACAGTATAAGCTGATGCTCTTGCTGACGCTGTTTACGTAAAGATAAAGCGGTGCTGATAAGGTTAGTGAGCGCGACAATCAGTTCACTATTTTCAGAATTTAGATAGGTACTGTCTATCTCTATCGTTTTGATACGCTGTGAGGATTGGGTGCTTGGTTCTTTATCGTCTAGCGCCAATTCACTATTCATCAGCAATGTTGATTTAGGTCGAACTTTAAGCTCACCAAATTCAACTTTTTGGTGGGCAATAGGGTAGGTCTTGGTATGGGCATCTTCTTTAATCAGGCAGTTGTCACAGTTGAGTTTGGTACATAGCTCTTTCATTTTGTCATCATGTAAGGCTATAGAATCTTTGTCATGTAGAGCATTATTTTGAATACATAAAGTGAAGTCTAAATGAGGAAACAGGTCGCCAAAGTCTGTGATTAAGTTATCAAGTCGATGCAAGCTCACTTGACTGGTGGTTAGGTGTTTAGAAAAATCATAAAACAGCGATAACACTTGGTTGGCCTTAACTAAGTGCTGGGTTTTTATCTGTACTTCATTTTCAAGTAAACGTTGGTGAGTCTCAATGGTGCTCGCCATATCATTAAAAGAGTTGCCAAGTTTATTAAACTCTTCATAGCCCGATATCGAGACTCTAGTATCGCGCTTGCCTTGTTTAAACTGACTGTTGGCTTGGATGAGGCGTTTGACAGGTAGCAGCACGTTTTGCCGCAGCTTTTGCATACCCACTAACATAATAATGATAGTCAGCACCAATGACGCAACTTGTAGAGACTGCTGCCAAGCCTGACGTTGCTCATTTCTAAACTGTAGCTCACTGACGAAGCTATCCACGTCCTTAATGTACTGAGATGACACAGCATAAAATCTCTGCTTATCTTGCACTAACAACGCAGGTTTCAAATCTTGAAGCCACTGTGATTCAATTATACTAAGTTCATTGTTTATCACTTTATGTTCATTGGCATTGGTTGATTGATAGTCGCGTAATGTCGTCAGCCTATCTTCCATGTCTTGAATAAGTAACTGTATTTTTTCAGACGCTCCTTTATCGAGATAACCAAACTCATTTTGCTCTTGAGCCCTATTTTCTATTTCATTAGCTGCGTCATTTTGCTCAAGACCGATATTCAAATTAGAAGGATAATCTTCGGCAAAGTCAGTCGCTAATTGAAAGTTAATACGATACGTCGCCATACGTATCGAGCCTGCGGTGTTAATGGCTTGCGCATCTGACTCTGACATCCACGCGAGCATGCCGCTACCTATTGCGGATATGAAGCATAGGATAGAGATTGTAAATATAGCAGCCCAGACATGTAGGGGTAGAGAGTGACGTAATAGACGACTATTCATAATTAATAAGGTTTTACCTCTCAGGAAGTATAGGTTTTTAGGAGTGTCGGCTCTTAAATATTTGCAAAATACTTAAGAGTACAAGCCCCAATATAAATCTATCATTAAAGGGTCAATCTTTAATATACCTCTAAAGCAGTAGTTAATTTAGCGTGCTAAATACTACTCCTTCCAAGTATCGGTCTACCACTACGTACTAATACTAATAGGCGTGATAACACAGTACCGTAAGTTATCACTTTTTGTTAGTGCATCAAGTGAGTGTTAGTGATTATAACTAGGCATAGCCGATACTAAGTGAGGAATAACATGAGCAATGATTACAACTTCAAAGGTGGTAAGCTCATTACTGATTGGCGTCCTGAAATAGAAGAGTTTTGGGAAGGAGGCGGCAAAAAAGTCGCCAAGCGTAATTTATGGATATCGATACCGTCGCTACTGCTGGCGTTTGCAGTGTGGATGGTATGGAGTGCGGTTATCGTTCGCCTCCCAGAGATTGGATTTGCTTTTGATAAAGAGCAACTGTTTTGGTTGGCGGCACTGCCGGGATTGTCAGGGGCGACGCTGCGAATATTTTATTCCTTTATGGTACCGATCTTTGGCGGTAGACGTTGGACGGCTATATCGACGGCTTCTTTATTAATTCCGTCATTATGGATGGGGTTTGCGGTACAAAATCCCGATACACCCTTTATGATATTTGCCATCATCGCACTATTATGCGGCTTCGGTGGAGGTAACTTTGCCTCATCTATGTCCAATATTTCGTTCTTTTATCCAAAAGCGGAACAGGGCACTGCGCTTGGTCTCAATGCAGGCCTTGGTAATTTGGGCGTGTCAGTCATGCAGTTCACAGTACCGCTAGTGATACTGTTTGCAGCATTTGGGTCGCTAGGTGGGAATCCTCAGGTATCTGAGACAGGCACATTGTTCTATCTACAAAATGCTGGTTTTATTTGGGTGCCCTTTATCTTGCTATTTTCGGTATTGGCTTGGTTTGGGATGAATGACATCGCCACTGCCAAAGCCTCCTTTAAAGACCAGTCTATTATCTTTAAGCGTAAGAATAACTGGATCATGTGCATCCTATATATGGCTACTTTTGGCTCGTTTATTGGCTTTTCAGCGGCATTTCCTATGCTTATCAAGCACTCGTTTCCCGCGATAGATGCCTTGAAATTTGCTTTTTTAGGTCCATTGGTAGGGGCGTTATTTCGTCCATTTGGGGGCTGGTTATCCGATAAGACCAGTGGTGCTAAAGTGACTTTTTGGAATTACATTGTCATGGTGTTAGCGGTATTGGCAGTGATGTACTTCTTACCTAGCGAGACTAGAGAAGGTAGCTTTGTTGGTTACTTTATCTCATTCATGGTGTTGTTTATCACAACTGGCATTGGTAACGGCTCTACCTTTACGATGATTCCTATCATTTTTAGAACGTTGCATGAGCGCCTTAAACCAGAGAAAATTGGGACAGAAGCGCTGTTCGTAGAGATACGCAAAGAGTCAGCTGCAGTCGTAGGCTTTACCTCAGCTGTTGCCGCTTATGGAGCGTTCTTTGTGCCAAAAATGTTTGGCTCAGGTTTGGGCGTATTTGGTACTTTTATCGCTTTAATAATCTATTACCTCGTTTGTATTGTCTTAACGTGGTGGTATTACAGTCGTAAAAACGCTGAATTCCCAAGCTAGCAATAGGTTTCTAATAACAACCTATAGTCGTTCCACTGTAAAATAAATACAGTGCTACAGGGGTAAATTTTGCGCAGCCTCTATCTGCTAGCGACAGCAAGCAAGGAAAATTTACCCCAGTAGCGTGTTATAGTTTTTGTACTTGTTTTAGACAGCCCCCACAGTGTTAAATTTCTTCATCATGCTACTTGCTTCTGTAAGTAGCATTTTTTTTGGCCATTTTTCGATGTTTTCTTTGGCTATTTTCCCATTATTTATGTATTGGCTAAGCGCCCTTAGTCTTATTGAATGGGTGATTTGGCAATAGTATTTTTAAAGTGGCTACCACTAAGGGAGTAGTGATCTGCCTATCTTAGATAATAGTAAGACCTCTAGCGCTTCCCTAAAATGATGATATCGAAAAGTATTTATAGCTTTTATATCAAGATTTCATATATAGAGAGACCAATTCGTACTCAGCTATGCAGCCAATGCTAAGAACATTAGTCAAACTAATCGTAGACCATAAACATAAGCTACAAAATAGAGGATAGCAAAATGAGTCATTTACTCGACCAATTCCGCTTTTTTAAACGCAAACAGGGAGAATTCGCCGGTGGACATGGCGAGACACGTGATGAGGCTCGTGATTGGGAAAACGTTTATCGCAGCCGCTGGCAGTATGACAAAATCGTCCGCTCGACTCATGGCGTCAACTGTACTGGCTCTTGTTCGTGGAAAATCTATGTCAAAAACGGTCTAGTCACGTGGGAAACTCAGCAAACTGACTATCCAGAAACCCGCCCAGATCTACCAAATCATGAACCGCGTGGCTGTCCTCGTGGGGCAAGTTATAGTTGGTATATGTACTCTGCTAATCGGGTTAAATACCCAAAAGTGCGTAAGCCTCTATTAAAATTATGGCGCGAAGCCAAAGGGCAGTATCCAGATCCAGTCGATGCATGGGGCAGTATCGTAGAAGATCCTATCAAAGCAGAACAGTATAAATCCAAGCGCGGGCTTGGCGGCTTTATCCGCTCAACGTGGAGCGAAGTTAACGAAATCATTGCTGCCAGCAACGTCTATACTGCCAAAGTTTATGGTCCTGATCGGATTGTTGGCTTTTCACCGATTCCTGCGATGTCGATGGTAAGTTATGCGGCTGGTAGTCGTTACCTATCGCTTATTGGCGGTGTTTGCTTGTCATTTTATGACTGGTATTGTGACTTACCGCCGGCCTCTCCAATGACTTGGGGCGAGCAAACAGACGTGCCAGAATCAGCCGATTGGTACAACTCCGACTACATCATTGCTTGGGGTTCAAACGTTCCACAAACTCGAACACCAGATGCGCATTTCTTCACGGAAGTTCGTTATAAAGGCACCAAGACGGTTTCTATTACGCCTGATTATGCGGAAGTTTCTAAGTTAACGGACTTATGGCTGAACCCTAAGCAAGGTACTGACGCCGCAGTCGCGCAAGCCTTTTGCCATGTGATTATCAAAGAATTTTACCTCAAGCAGCCTAGTGATTATTTCTTGGATTACGCCAAGCGCTATACGGATTTGCCAGTCCTTGTGATGCTAGAGGGTGAAGAGGGCGCGCGCCGTGCTGGTCGTTATCTACGAGCTTCTGATTTGGTTGATAACTTAGGTCAAGAAAACAACCCCGAGTGGAAAACCATCGGACTCAATCATGATGGTGAATTGGTGTCTCCGCTCGGTTCTATCGGTTATCGCTGGGGCGAGAAGGGCAAATGGAATCTTGAAAGTAAAAACGGTACGACAGGCGCAGAGATTGACCTGACGCTTACGCTAAAAGATAGCGCTGAGACCTGCGTCGTTGGCTTTGATTACTTTGGTCATGTAGATCATCCGCACTTCACCTCAGTACCGGGCAAGCCCATCCAACAAAAAACCGTCCCATGTAAGACCATACAACTGGCTGATGGCACGACCGCAGTCGTCGCGACCGTATTTGACTTAACGGTTGCCAACCTTGGTGTCGATAATGGCGTTGGCGGCGAGCATGTCACTGATGATTATGATGATGCCACCGTACCGGGCACGCCTGCTTGGCAAGAGGTAATTACTGGTCTTAGCCGTGAGCGCGTCATCCAAGTCGCGCGTGAGTTCGCTGAAAATGCGCATAAGACTCATGGTAAATCGATGATTATCATTGGTGCTGGCATGAACCACTGGTATCACCTAGATATGAACTATCGCGGTGTCATCAATATGCTCATGCTTTGTGGCTGTATTGGGAAATCAGGTGGCGGTTGGGCGCATTATGTTGGCCAAGAAAAGTTACGTCCACAAACTGGTTGGTTACCGCTGGCGTTTGCACTTGATTGGCATCGTCCGCCGCGTCATATGAATGGTACGAGCTTCTTCTATAACCACAGCTCACAGTGGCGTCATGAGACTATCTCTGCCCATGAAATACTCTCGCCACTCGTCGATAAGAAGTTCTTCCCTGAGCATATGCTTGACTACAACATTCAAGCAGAACGGGCAGGCTGGCTACCATCTGCACCGCAGCTGAACCGTAATCCGCTAACCATCGCCGCCAAAGCGAAAGAAAGTGGCAAAGAGGTTGAAGAATATGTGGTCGATTCTCTAGAAGATGGCAGCTTACGCTTTGCTTGTGAATCTCCTGATAATCCCGCCAACTTCCCGCGCAACATGTTTATCTGGCGCTCAAACCTATTGGGCTCATCAGGTAAAGGTCATGAGTATATGCTCCATTATTTCTTGGGCACCAAAAACGGTCTGCTCAATGAAGAGAATCCTGCCGGGCATTTACAACCAAAAGAAGTGGATTGGGTAGAAAAAGGTCCGACTGGCAAATTAGACCTAGTGGTCACCCTAGACTTCCGTATGTCCTCAACCTGCTTGTATTCTGACATCGTACTACCAACCGCAACTTGGTACGAAAAAGACGACATGAACACCTCAGACATGCATCCTTTTATTCATCCATTAACCGCAGCGACAGACCCTGCTTGGGAATCTAAAACGGATTGGGAAATCTACAAAGGGATTGCCAAGAGCTTCTCTGAAGTCTCAAAAGGTCACTTAGGGGTTGAGACTGATGTCGTCACTCTGCCGATGCAACATGATACCCCAGGCGAATTAGCCCAGCCATTCGGCGGTACGGACTGGAAAACCGCAGGTGAAAAGCCAGTACCCGGTAAAAACTGCCCAATGATTAAAGTCATTGAACGTGACTATCCTAGCACTTACGCAAAATTCACCTCGCTTGGCCCTGCCTTAGAAAAACTAGGCAACGGCTCAAAAGGACTGAATTGGGATATGAAAACTGAGGTCAAGCAATTGGGTGATCTTAATTACCGAGTCACTGAACCCGGCATCTCTGAAGGTCGTCCTAATATTAGCACTGCTATTCATGCCTCTGAAACTATCTTGATGTTAGCTCCCGAGACCAATGGTCATGTGGCAGTCAAAGGCTGGGCAGCATTATCTGAGTTCACTGGTCGCGAACATACCCATCTGGCCAAATCGAGTGAGCATGTAAAAATTCGCTTTAAAGATATCGTCGCACAACCGCGCAAAATCATCTCCAGCCCAACATGGTCCGGTATTGAGTCTGATGAGGTGAGCTATAACGCGGGCTATACCAACGTTCATGAGCTTATCCCTTGGCGTACGATTACTGGGCGTCAGCAGTTTTATCAAGATCATCCTTGGATGCAGGCATTTGGTGAGCAAATGCAGCAGTATCGTCCACCTATCGATACCAAGACCACTGAGATGCTTAAAGACGCTAAGCCGAATGGTAATAAAGAGATTGTGCTGAACTTCTTAACGCCGCATCAAAAGTGGGGCATCCATAGCACTTATTCTGAAAACTTGCTCATGCTGACACTTAGCCGTGGTGGGCCTTGTGTTTGGATGTCAGAAGTCGATGCGCAAAAAGCCGATATCGTCGATAACGACTGGATTGAGCTGTTCAATGCCAACGGTGCTATCACCGCTCGTGCCATCGTCAGCCAACGGGTCAAAGAAGGCATGACCATGATGTACCACGCGCAAGAAAAACTGGTCAACATTCCAGGCTCTGAGCAAACGGGCACTCGTGGCGGTATTCATAACTCGGTGACTCGTACTATCTTGAAGCCAACCCATATGATTGGTAGCTATGCTCAGCAGTCTTATGGTTTTAACTACTATGGCACCGTGGGTTGTAATCGTGATGAGTTTGTCGTTATCCGCAAAATGTCAAAAATCGACTGGTTAGAAGACAAGCCAGATAACGCATTACCTCGTCCACTGCCAACCAGCATTGATGGGTAAAGGCACTTTTTTCTACTAATACTTATTATATAAATACTTGGAGCACACCCCATGAAAATTCGTTCACAAGTAGGCATGGTGCTTAACCTTGATAAATGTATCGGTTGTCACACTTGCTCAGTCACCTGCAAAAACGTCTGGACCAGCCGTGAAGGTATGGAATATGCGTGGTTCAATAACGTTGAAACTAAGCCCGGCATCGGTTACCCCAAAGAGTGGGAGAATCAAACCAAATGGAAAGGCGGTTGGATACGTAATGCCAACGGCAGCATAAACCCACGCATCGGCGGTAAATTCAGAGTACTCGCCAATATATTTGCTAACCCTGACTTGCCAGAGATTGATGATTATTACGAGCCATTCGATTTTGATTATCAGCATCTGCATACCGCACCTATCAGTAACCACCAGCCTATCGCCCGCCCGCGTTCAGCCATCACAGGCAAGCGCATGCAAAAGATAGAATGGGGTCCCAACTGGGAAGAAATCCTAGGTACGGAGTTTGAAAAACGTCGTAAGGATAAGAACTTCGATAATATCCAAGCGGATATTTATGGCGAATATGAAAATACTTTCATGATGTATCTACCGCGTCTTTGTGAGCATTGCTTGAATCCGACTTGTGTGGCTGCCTGTCCTAGTGGCGCGATTTATAAGCGTGAAGAAGATGGCATCGTGCTGATTGACCAAGAAAAATGTCGCGGCTGGCGGATGTGTATCTCAGGCTGTCCTTATAAAAAAATTTACTACAACTGGAAGTCCGGAAAATCTGAAAAATGCATCTTTTGTTATCCGCGTATCGAAGCAGGTATGCCGACCGTATGCTCGGAGACTTGTGTCGGTCGTATCCGTTATCTAGGCGTGCTTTTATACGATGCTGACAAGATTGCCGAAGCGGCTAGCACTCCTAATGAGCAGGATATCTATCAAGCTCAGCTGGATTTATTTTTAGACCCCAATGATCCTGTCGTGATTGCTCAGGCATTAAAAGATGGCGTGCCGCAGTCGGTGATTGATTCTGCGCAGCGCTCACCTGTGTATAAGCTGGCGGTAGATTGGAAGCTCGCCTTACCGCTACATCCTGAATATCGTACCTTGCCGATGGTGTGGTATGTGCCGCCATTGTCACCGATTCAGAATGCTGCCGAAGCTGGCAAAGTCGGTATGGATGGACTGATTCCAGATGTCGATAGTTTGCGTATTCCGCTACGTTATCTTGCTAACCTGCTGACAGCAGGCGATGAAGAGCCAGTACGTTTAGCGTTAAAACGTCTGCTGGCCATGCGTAGCTACAAGCGTATGCAGCTGGTTGAAAAGCAAGAAGTACAAAGTATCTTGGATGACGTGGGTCTCACTAAACTGCAAGTTGAAGAGATGTACCGCTATCTTGCTATTGCTAACTATGAAGATCGTTTTGTCATTCCAACTGCCCATCGTGAAGAAGCATTAAGTGATGCTTTTGCTGAGCGTAATGGCTGCGGTTTCACCTTCGGTGAAGGCTGCTCAGGACATTCTGACAACAGTATGTTTGGTCAACGTAAAGCCAATCGCCGTGATTTCATCGACACTGTACAAAAGTGGGAGTCGTAAGATGCAAACTTCTCAAGTTTATAATGCCAATTCAGTGAATGAGCCAATTGTGCCGCCTAGTATTGGCAATTCAGATCTCAAGCTATTAAAAGTATTGAGCCTACTTATAGATTATCCCAGTAATGAGTTGTTCTTAGGCGATACGCTCGCAGATTGTGCAGAGATAGTGGCGAAATCCACACTCATTAGTCCGGATGTGCGTATCCAGATTATTAATTTGATTGAAGACTTAATTGAGACGGGATCTCTTGAGGCGCAAGCGCGTTATGACGGTCTCTTTGAGCGTGGTCGTTCTTTATCGCTTTGGCTGTTTGAGCATGTGCATGGGGAGTCTCGTGATCGCGGGCAAGCGATGGTCGATTTGATGAATCAATACCAAGAAGCGGGCTTTGAGATTAGCGTTAAAGAGTTGCCAGATTTCTTGCCTTTATATTTGGAATTTTTGGCTTACCAAGCAGCGGTTATTGAAGATGATATTCAGATTCGTATGGATATCGCTGATGTCAGTCACATTATTGCTTTGCTTGCTGCCAGACTCGAAGACCGCGGAAGCTTGTATAAAGGCTGCTTCAATGCGCTATTACAGATTGCTGGCAAGCCACTCGATATGGTTGATGAGTATCAAGAAAAAATCAGTAAAGAGCAGCGCGACGACAGTTTTGAAGCGCTAGATAAAGAATGGGAAGAAGAAGTCGTCACCTTTTTGGATGCACAGCAAGAAGAGCGCTGTCCCTCGCAGACAAGTACCCAGAGCCTTGCTGCAAAAGCAGGGGTTAGAAAATCTGCGGCCGCCAAAGTGGTTGATGCTCCTGTGCACTGGGTGGACTTCCAACAAAGCCAGAACCAAGAATCATCGGTCAATTAATCGTAAGGAGATAAGACATGGATATTGCAGGTCCTAATTTAGAGGCTCTAGCCGGCCTAAATTGGCTACAGATATTCCTTTTTGGTGTTTATCCTTATATTGCTTTGGCCGTCGCTATCGTTGGTACTTGGGTGCGTTTTGATTTATCGCAGTATTCATGGAAGACTGGCTCTACTCAGATGCTCAGAACCAAAAACATGCGCTTAGCAAGCAACTTTTTCCATGTCGGTATCATTGTCGTGCTACTTGGTCATCTATTTGGATTGCTAACCCCGCATTTTATTTATGAGACCTTTATCAGTGCCGGTAATAAACAGATTGCAGCCGTGGTAGTGGGCGGTATTGCCGGTGTATTTTGCTGGATTGGTCTGGCGATGCTCATGTGGCGACGCTTCACTGATGATCGTATTTCCAACACTTCATCATTCTCAGACAAGCTGGTACTCGTACTCTTATTCGTTCAGCTTAATTTAGGCTTGATAACCATCTTTACTTCTGTGCAACACTTAGATGGTTATACGATGATGAACTTTGCTGGTTGGGCACAAGACATTACCGTCTTAAGACCTATCCAAGCCGCCGCACGTATTGAGCAAGCCGATCTGATTTACCAGCTGCACATGGCGCTAGGTATTACCCTGATTATGATTTTCCCGTTCACTCGATTGATCCATATTATTAGCGCACCAGTCTGGTATTTCGGTCGCCGTTATCAGATTGTTAGGCAGAAAAACTCACAATAGTAATAGTGGTAAGAGTCGCAGTGATAGCAGAAATAGTCGTAAGAGAAAAAGTCACAACAGTGATACAGCATTGATGTTATGATAAGTTATTATAAGATTCATTTTAAATGAATCTTATAATGTATACCAAATAACACTCAACCAATACTCACTAAGGAAAATATAATGGCTTCACCAAAGACATTAGAAATCGTAAAAGCAACCGTACCTGTACTCGAAGAGCATGGCACCGCGATTACCACCGTGTTCTATCAGAACATGTTCAAAGAGCATCCTGAACTGTTAGACATTTTTAACGAGACCAATCAAAAGCTGGGTCGGCAACAGACTGCACTGGCGACCACGGTTTTAGCCGCTGCCAAACATCTTGAAAACTTAGCAATCTTGCTACCGCAAGTGACACAAATCAGTCATAAGCATCGCGCCTTACAAATCCTGCCAGAGCATTATCCTATCGTGGGTAAGCATCTACTTGGCGCGATAAAAGAAGTGCTAGGAGAAGCAGCTAATGACGACATCATTGATGCTTGGACTGAAGCTTATGATGAGATTGCTGGCGTCTTTATTCAGCTAGAAGAAGATATGTATGAGCAAGCAATGTGGGAAGGTTTCGTACCTTTTAAAGTGGTTGCAAAGTCAGCTGCTGCTAAAGATATTGCTGCTTTTACTGTCGTTCCAGTTAATGACAATTCAGAAACCAGCCAAAACATTGACCTAAGTAAGCTCAACCTAGCTGCTGGTCAATATATCACTGTAAAAACCGATCCTGAAGATAGTGATCATGTAGCCCTGCGTCATTATTCTTTATATTCAACTAATACCGATAAAGGTATTCAGTTTGCAGTAAGACGGGACAATCGTGACGGCCATTATGGTTTGGTCTCCAACCATTTACATGATGAAGTAGAGGTTGGCGACATCATTTTATTATCTGCACCTGCTGGCGACTTTGCGCTCACTGAAGATTTAGTGCAGCAAAACAATATTCCATTAGTACTGATGAGTGCTGGCGTTGGAGTCACGCCTATCTTATCGATGTTAGAGGCGCAAGTGACGGCGAACCCAGAGAGACCTATCATTTGGGTATATGCTTGCCAGAACCAAGAGCACCACGCCTTTGATACTGAGGTCAATAAACTTTTAGAATCAGCGGCAAACGTTGAAAAACATATTTTCTATTTTGACTCTGGACAAATACTTGATGAAGCGTGGCTTGCTACGTTGCCAGAGCCAGCAGATATTTATGTGTGCGGTTCAATGCCATTTATGGAAAGTATGATTGATGGGCTGATGAAGCTCGATCATGGGGTAGATAATGTTCATTACGAGCCGTTCGGTCCTAAAATGAGCTTAGAGCTGTCTTAATTTTATCAGTAAGATATATTTTCAATTACATGAATAAATAAGAAAAATAGAGCGGCACTTAGAGGGCTTATTAAAAAGCTAGGTTGCGTGATAATTAAGATTTTAAGTGCTGCTTTATTTTATACATTTTTATCCCACTCTCAACTATTTAACTATGTTGGCGTAGGCTGTGGCTTTAGCCCAGCTTAGAGTTTTGCAAAAGTAAAATGCTGGGCTAAAGCCACAGCCTACGATAGTCCATACTGAGTTGAGAGTGGGATACATTTGTTTTAAATCAAAGTCTGAATAATATTTTTAAATTGCCTATGTTGTTTTTTATATTATTTTCTATTATATGAATTATTAGTGGAGTACCAGCCATGAATGTCAGTACCTATAACCCAGCCGACTATGTTAATAATAATGTTAATAGTGATGCTAACAGCAACGTTAATAGTAAAGTTAACAGTGACAATCATGCTTCAAATGTCGCTAATAATATTACTATAAGTAATGGCGATGATATCGTTCGTATGATGCCAACCTTGACTGATCTTCAAAAGCCTCATTCTGATCAAGAGTTCATTGAAAGAGCTATGTCAGAAGAGCGTAGCAACCACAAAAATCTGATTGCCTCTAGCCGCGATGAGCTACCCTCTGTGACGGTCAACGGTGTGATGATTGATAGAACCGCTATCGCGCAAGAGCTACAGTATCATCCAGCAGAAGACAAAGAAGACGCTGTATTCTTAGCGACCCAAGCTTTGGTAGTGCGTGAATTATTAAAGCTTGCCGTGTTGAATGAACCTAGCCTAGGTGAGCCGGCATGGACAAAAGATGAAGAACAAGCAATCTCTGCATTAATAGACAAAAACGTCCAAGCGACGATACCTGATATGGCAACATGCGAGCGTTACTATCAGCAAAATATGCACGATTTTATGACCGACCCGATTATGTCCGTTCGTCATATCTTATTGGCGTGTTTGCCAGAAGATGGTGATGAGAGACTAAAACTCAAAAAGAGCGCTTACGAATTTATTGAACAAATTAACAATGATATCAATCCTAATGCTGAATTTATTCAATTAGCTCGGCAATATTCTGCTTGCCCTTCAAAAGAGCAGGACGGTGAGTTAGGTATCATCAGTAAAGGCCAAACTGTACCAGAATTTGAAAGCACGTTATTCAAATTAGATGCAGGACTGGCACCTAGTCCTATCGAAAGCAGATATGGTTTTCATATCGTCGACGTACTGGATAAGCAACTAGGCATACAAATGACTTATGAGCAAGTAAGCCCTGCTATACACAATAAGTTGAGCCAGCGAGCCTTTCATCAGTCACTGTGCGACTATCTGTTTACCTTAGCAGATGAAGCAGACATAGAAGGGATTGAGATGACGCTTGAGCAAGAAAACGTCTTTCGGGGTTAATTAACTACTTTTGACGTGTCTCTTTTGAGATGCGAATGCTTACGGTTAATAAAAAGAGTGTACGCTTATGATTACTATCGAAGAGTTACAGTCAGCGATAAAGCAGCGAGTCAATAACTACAATCAAAACGACTGGCCGCTATCTAAAAGGTCAGTGAGTAGTTGCGCTCTGTTAGACAGCCGTAATCAGATATTGGCTGAATATATTATTTCATCATTTGCTGTGCCGAGACAGAATCTATCGGCGATGGATGGCTACGCTATTGCTCATAATAGTGATCTTCCAAAAGGCAAGATTATTGAAATCATTGGAGAGTCGCAAGCAGGCGCTCCTTACACAGGTAAGCTCAAAAAGGGCCAAGGTATTCGTATCTTTACCGGTGCAGTCGTATCGGATAGTTGCGATACGGTCATCATGCAAGAGAACACCAATTTTGCTTATATCAAAGATAACATTGATAAAACCCAGCCTTACGATATTATTTTATCAAAAGCGGCAGACGTAGATGCCAATATCCGTAAGCAAGGGGAGGAGATAAAGCAGAATGAGCTGGTCTTACAGCAAGGCAAACGCATTAATCCTGCCGATATTAGCTTACTTGCCAATTTAGGCATTAGCACAGTAAAAGTGTTTAAACCACTCACTGTCGGACTGCTGGCGACTGGTGACGAGCTTGTCGCACTTGGTGATAAGCTAAAAAATTTAGCGCAAATATACAACTCCAATACGCCGACTCTTAAAAGCTTATTAGACTCTTTACCTATCGTCATTAATGACTACGGCATTGTCCCTGATGATATGGCTCAGACTACCAAAGTCATTCATAAAGCCATGAAAAAGTGTGATGTGATAATCTCAACTGCTGGCGTGTCGGTGGGAGATTATGATTTTTTGACGACCGTCGTCGAGCAGCTCGGCCAAATTAACCACTATAAAGTAGCCATGAAGCCCGGCAAACCTTTCGTGTTTGGCGAACTAACAAAAAACGTTGATAAACCTGTTTTATACTTTGGCCTACCTGGCAATCCGTTATCCACGGTAGTCGGGGCGCTGCAATTTGTGATTCCAGCGCTGTGGCAGATGTCAGGCGCTAGCTTGACTGAACAACCCATGCAACTGAACGTTAAAGCCACGCTCGCCAATGACATTAGAAAATCAGTCGGTCGCAAAGACTTCCAGCGCGGGGTATTAACGCAAGGTGAGGCGGGTGATTACCAAGTTGAATGTTTCTCAAATCAGCAGTCGCATAGAATCAAGCAGCTTAGCCGTGCCAATTGCTTTATCGTCTTAGAAAAAGACAGCGGCAATGTAGCAGCGGGTAATACTGTGACGGTGCAACCTTTTCCTTGGCTGCATAGCTAGAAGTTTTCTCGGATTCTTAGCTAAAAAACCCGTTATTAAAAACCCTGTTATTAAAAAACTTATCATTAAACAACCTTAAGCAACTTAGCGTCTACTACTTTAGTGGTAGACTTCAGGTTACTTAGGGTTATTTTGTATTTGCGCTTTATTTGTCATAATAAGCTTTAAACAGAACTTTTCCTATTCACAACCTGAGGCAACGCTTAGAGCACACAACATATTCAATATTACGGTAATTACCTATGAACTATCTCGCCCCAACTATAGAGAGTGTATCTCTTTATACGCCCCATGCTCCTGATGGGTACGCACCTATTTCGCCTGCTGTTCCATCAACCTCTTTTGCAAATCCTGATATAGTTACGCAGCCCCTAACCGATGGCTTC